>JBKQIH010000310.1:0-47026 GCA_052148445.1 Rhodomicrobium sp. | reverse complement strand
GCGCAAAAAATTGCGGCGCCCCAGGTGTGGCCAGGAAAAAGGGATTGAGAACTTCATCGTTTTGCTCCAGCAAGCGGCCGCTCGATCCCCGATCGATAGCACATCCTTGGCCGTATTAAAGCCGCCTCGAAGCTCAAGCAGGCCGCCGCGCGGTCACCCATCGGCGCCAACATAAGGCGAAAACTACGCCGCATCGTCATGGCTAGGGCCAACGCCCCGTGGCAGTTCAGAGCAGCAATCGCAAGCCTCGCGTCTCTTTCTCAGGATCGCCGCGGCGCCTTAAGCGCCTCGCGATGACGATGGGGCCTATATTAGCGCGTATGTGGCGATCATTTTCCTGGAAGGGTGCTCCGGAGGATGAGGCGCAAAAGTTCGCTCTGCCGGTGCGTTTCGGTTTTCGCCATGATCCGCGCCAGCGTGTTACGCGAGGTAGTGCGCGCCAGCCTCAAATTGCCGGCCGCTTCCTGCAAGCTCCGGCCGGCGAGCAGCTCGCTCAGCAACCTCATTTCCGCTGGCGTCAGACCATACGACTGCATAACCTCATTGACGGCATCGCCCGTTGCAGCGTCCGGGTTCGAGACGAAAACGATGGCGTGCACGCGAGTGGGGGTGAGCCAGAAATCGCTCTTCTGCGAAAACGGCATAACTCTCGCAACGAGGGGGCGCGCTGCATGCTGCCGTGGGAGGCAAACCGATCCGCCTCGCGCTCCTTTCGTCGCTACCGCCGCCCGCACGAGTTCGGACAGACGGCTCTGTGCGTCTGAATCGGTTGCGCACAGAAGGTCCCGGTTCGCTGTCAGCCCGTCGCGTTTGCTCATGAGCTCGATCGCAGGCTCGTTGCTGTAGCAGATCGCGCCCTTTTCGTTGAGCAGAATAACCGCCACCTCCAAACGGTCGAGCGCGGATTGGAAGGTATCGAGCCCGGCTTGCAGGGCGGCTAGCCGCGCGTTGAGAGAAAGTGCGCGGAGCAGATGAGGCTTAAGCCTTTGGACAAGCGCCACCTGCCCGTCCGAAAACACATCCGAACCGCGCCCGACTACGCTGAGTTGGCTATCCGGCGTAAGCTGGAGCATCACCGCCCCGCCAAGACGAAATCGCAGCCCGTAATCGTTGTAGAATTCGGTTCTGACGAGGTCGCTCCGCGGAACGAGCTGATGGTCGGCCACAGCCACACCGATGGGGACCCGGGACAAAGGGGCGGTGAGCGGGTTTACGGAATTGTAGTACTCAGCGTAAGACGTTAAGCTTTCCGGATCTGCGCCGTAGGCCAGTCCAAAGGAAAAGCCATTTTCGCTCGCCGGTGCCGCATGAATGGCGGCGCCGGTGGCAGACAGCGTGTTTGTGAGGGCGGCGAGAACGCGTTCCCACTCGCGGGGATCTTCAGCCGCTGCGTAAATCAAATCGATAAGGTATTCAAATGCTTCGGTCATCTGCGTTCAACTTATCACCTATATACATTTAACATACTCAAGCAGTATCGCACGTTTTGCAGCGGGCGTACAACATAGGCCTTAAACTACACTAGGAGGTTGCCTATTTAAGAGGCGCGCGCCCTTTAGACGCAGGCAATTGAACGCGAACGTCTTCGTCCATAGATGCATTTGCATCCTGCGAAGGACAGCAAAACTCTGTATAACTGGCATTTGCCACTGCCTGGGCAGGGGGATCGGGCGCGCGGATGAACGCGCAAGACGAGCGGGCGCTCATGCTAAGTTTCAAAGTCTTCCTTAAGTCGAGACGGATCACTGACGATTTGGCCGGTGAGGTTATTCGCAGCTGCGAGGACAGCACGTTTCCGGATGGCGGTAGCTGGACCGCTATTCGCGATTATCTCCTAAACGCGAGGAGTGCCGGGCCGCAGGCTTTACAAGCCGCGCACAGATTGTGGCTGGATTATCAGAGCGTTGCAAGGGCAAGGCAATCGCGCGAGGAACTGATCGCGGAAAACGAAAGACTTACGGAAAATCTGGCGCAGCTGGCTCGGAATAACGGCACCTGCCGTTTCGCCGGAACCTGTGTTGCGCGGTCGGGACAGGCTGGCCCGCGCAACGCGCTCGTCAGCTCATATCTGCACTATCGAATTGTGGAATTTCTACAGCCTCACCCAGGCTACCAGAATGACGACGGCTTTCAGCCCCGGGGAATCGCCGAAAGCATGTTCGACGGTGACTCCTGCGACCGCAAATTCATAGCCGAAGCCGGGAAGAGTTCATTGATGGAGGTTCTCGCCGAGCTGATCGCCAATGGCGAGGTTATCGAGACGCCTTTCGAACCCGCTAACGGCGATGTCATGCTCGGTCTTCCCGAAAATCTCGGAAAGCGCAAAGCGGCCTATGAAGAACGCAAGTGTCTGATTGCCGAAGGTGCCGCGAGATGGGGCCTTCGCGCCAAATGGAACGCCGATGGTACCGGATGGCTTGAGACACCGGGTGGTGCCATCGTCAAGGCGGACAGCTCGGTATGGGATCTGCTCTCTTGTTTGAATAATGAGGCGTTGGACGAACTTGAGTTTCCGGAATTGCTGAATTGACAGCGCGCGGCGCTGCCTCCGTCATTGCGAGGCGGCCGTAGCCGCCGTGGCGTTCAAGTGGCGCTGCACAACCATGAAGGTGTCCGGATGCGCGCCCGGCGCCCTAGCTGTAATGGCATCACGAGCGCGGAGTGCGCAAAACTTTCCTGAAATAGACGACCCGCCCGGTCTCCGCGAAGCCCCAGCGCGCGTGGGCTGCATGCGATATGCCATTATCAATGGGCGCATCGGAACCAATTTCTAAAAATCCGCGCGCCGTCACGAACGCCTCGATGTGTGCAATGAGGCGCCCTGCCGCGCTTTGCCGCCGGAAGGGCGGAGACTGATCCAAATGCCTTCGAGAAAGGGAACGGGCTGGCTTTCGCACCCATTGGCGTATTTGCGGATCGCGAGTTCCGCAAAGCCAACGGGTGTGCCGCTTGGGGATTCGGCGATGAAACCCCAAGCATCGCCGCTTTGCAGCGTCCTCTCGATGCCGCTAGCGTGCTGTCCGGGTGTTTCGTCAGGCCAAAGCGCGGCGCGCATGCCAGCCCAAACCGCCCGGTCGCCGCTGGTCATTTCCCTCACGGTGAATTCCATGAAGCACGTTCCCGGATGAGTTTCATAAATAAGTCTAATTCTGGATCGCCTCGGGTGCCGTGTCGCGCAGCGTGAAACGGGCGCGGGCCGCGCTTGGCGAACGCCGGTTCAGCCGCTTGCGCAAGGCAAAGCCAACGCGGATCAGAAGCAGCAAAGCCACGAGCGCGGCGTAGATGAGCGGTTCTGCCGGCCAGGATTTTACCGACATTATGAAATGGATGCACGCCGCGATGGCCACCACGTAGACCCCGCGATGCAGCTTCTGCCAAGCGGCCGCGCCGAGGCGCTTGATCATGGCGGAATTCGAAGTGATCGCGAGAGGAATGAGGATCGAAAAGGCGAACATTCCGATCGTGATATAGGGCCGCTTCACGATATCCTTGGCGATGGCAGACGCATCCAGCCCCTGATCGAAGATCAAGTAGGACGAAAGATGCGCGCAGGCATAAAAGAAGGCGAGAAGGCCGAGCGCACGCCGGAAGCGTACGAAGCTCGGCCCGCCAAGCCGGCGGACCGGCGTGACGGCAAGGCCGGCCACAATGAAGCGCAGCGCCCAAAGGCCGAGCGCGTGCTCCAGCCCTTTGACGGGGTCGGCGCCAAGCCTGTCGTTCAGCGCAAGCCAGAATATCCAAGCACCGGGCACCGCGCCGAGCGCATAAAGCGGCCATCGCGGCGCGGCATTAAGCGCGCGCTGCAAGGACCGTTGCGACAAAGAAAAGGATGCCGTCATAACGTCTCCGGTTAATAGTATGCCTTGAGGTCCATGCCGTTATAGAGGCTGGCCACCTGATCGGCATAGCCGTTGAAGGGCAGCGTCGGCCGCCGTTTGGCAAACAGTCCGCCGCCATCGCCGATGCGCCGTTCGGTCTTCTGGCTCCAGCGCGGGTGATCCACCTCGGGGTTTACGTTGGAGTAGAAGCCGTACTCGCGAGGGTTCTGCAGGTTCCACGAAGTCGGGGGCTGCTTTGCCGCAAGGCTGATCCTCACAATGGACTTGATGCTCTTGAAACCATATTTCCACGGAACCACGAGCCGCAGCGGCGCGCCATTTTGATTGGGCAGCGTTTGCCCGTAAAGCCCCACGGCAAGAATGGTGAGCGGGTGCATCGCTTCGTCGAGCCGCAGGCCCTCGACATAGGGCCAATTCAGAGGCTGGAAGTAGCCTCTTTGACCGGGCATCTCGGAGGGGCGGACAAGCGTTTCGAAGGACACATATTTCGCCGAGCCCAATGGCTCGGCGCGCTGAAGCAGGGCAGAGAGAGGAAATCCGATCCAGGGTATGACCATCGACCAGCCCTCGACGCAGCGCAGGCGATAGATGCGCTCTTCGAGCGTGACAGGCTTCAAGATATCTTCCAGCGCGAAGGTTGCCGGCTTCGCAACCAGCCCATCGATTTTGACGGACCAAGGGCTTGTCTTCAAACTGCCGGCATAACTTGCAGGGTCGCTTTTGTCTGTGCCGAACTCATAATAATTATTGTAGCTGGTAACGTCCTTTTCCGGCGTAGCCGGCTCATCCGTGGAAAAGGCGCTTTTCGAGAAAGAAAGCGGGCTTGCGCGCGCGGGCATGGCCGTTCCGGCCAAGGCCGCCGCGGCTAGCGCGCCGCCGATAAATTCCCTTCGCCGCAGATAGAGGTTTTGCGGCGTAATCTCCGAGGAAGGGATCGGCTTTGTCTCGCGGCTCATGGGTGTACTCCGGCTGTAAGCTTAATGTGGGCGAGTGTACGCTATTCGCCATCGCCGGGAAGCCGGGCGGGGATCACATTGGGGCCGGCCGGCATCACATTCGCTTGGGTCAAACGTGAAAGACAAGGCTTGCAAGAAATCGCGCCGCAACGGTTAGGAGAAACCCGATAAACACATATTCGAGGGAGCGCCGCGAGAGCCGGTGCGCAAGCTTCACCCCGAGCGGCGCGGCAAGCACCGTCACAGGCGCTACCAAGAGGAGCGCGGCCAGGCTCACATAGCCGAGCGAGAGCGGCACGCCAACCTGGATGTCCCAGCCCTCCGCGGCATAGCCGATGACGGCGGGAATGGCGATAATAGGGCCGAAGCCGGACGCGGTTCCCACCGCTTTATGGATCGGCCAGCCGAAGAGCCGCATATAGCTCGTGATATAAACGCCGCCGCCGATGCCGATCAAGGTCGAGATCAAGCCGATTCCAGCACCTGCGAGCCCATCCCAAGGTTGCCCCGGCAATTTCTGCGCCGCGATGGCTTCGCCATTGCCGAAGGCGATGCGCCCGGCCATGAACAGGGTGGACGCGGCGAACAAGCCCTTGAGATAGCCGGCGGGCGCGTGCGAGCCGATTGCCACGCCGAGGACGGCGCCGGCAACGACCCAGGGCGCAAGCCGCCGGATCACCGCGAAATCGACCGCATTGTGCCGCCAATGCGAGCGAAGCGACTGCATCGAAGTCGGAACGATGATCGCGAGCGAGGTTGCCACGCAGACCTGCATGCGGATGCCGTCGCTCACGCCCATGAAACCGAACAGCTCGTACAGCACCGGCACCACGACCCCGCCGCCCCCGATGCCGAGGAGGCCCGCCAGGAAGCCGGTGAGGAGGCCGCCCGCCACAAGCGCGAGGCCGAGCGTTGCGATGTCGCTCCAGGGCAGGCCGGAGATCATGGGAGGTGTCCGCGGGGGAAGCTTAAGGATGCGGTCCAGACTATCCATCGTCTCTCGCGTTTGCAAGGGATGGCCTCGGCCAGATCGGGCAGCAGGCGATACCGGATTTAGCTGCAACCAAGCGATAAGCGTTGGATTTGCTCAGTCTCGTTTGCTCTTGCGGGTTTCGCCAGTGGCGTTATTTCCCGCGTCAGACAAGTCTACGGCGATAAGCACCTCCTGCAAGCGGCGGAGCGATTGCAGGAATTGAGGGCGCGAGGTTCCCAAGACGTCGAACAGCATTGAGGCATTTTTCGCCAATTCTTGGTAGATCTGCTCCAGTGCCTCTTGCCCGGGAGCGGTTAATTCAAGCCGCACCTGCCTGCGATTTTGGGCATCGCGCCGTTGCACGATAAACCCTTTGGCCAGCAGCCCGCCGACGCGCTGGCTCACCAGGGATTTGCTCATGTCCAGCATGTCCCCGACCTCGCCATGCGTCGGCTGGGCCATCTCGCGCACAGCCATCGCGACGAGGAACTCCCCGTAGCTGAAGCCTTTCGGGTCCAGCACATGCGCGCGCGCCCGCCGGTCGAGCCGTCCCACGATTTCGTGCAATAGGTAGACTTCGGTTTGTGCAAACCAGGAATTTTTCATCGCGTGCTGGGCGGCCGCCGGTCAATAGGCTTCGGTTAAGATGCAGGTTGCGCCGGCGCGTTCCAGAACCGTCCTGCAATCGGCAACCATAGCAGCAGAGCCGCAAACGTAGAAGCCGGTCGCCGCCGGATCGAATTCCAGGCCGGCCAGGGCCTGCGTCACGCGCCCCTGGAAGCCGCCTGGCGTTGCCTGTCCACGGCTGATGCAGACGGTGGTCCTGGGCAAACCCGCGAATGCCGCGGTGATGTCCTCAGCCGGAGTGCGGCAGCCGAAATACAGCTCGGCGGTGCCCAATTCGTCAGCCTCTGCCAATTGTTCGAACATGGGCAAAAACGGCGCCAAGCCAGTCCCCGTGGCAACGAACACTTTGCGATGCACGTTGCGCTGCAAATGGTAGCTGCCCAGCGGCAACTCGATTTCGGCCGCCGCGCCCGGTTGCACGGTGTTGGCGTAGTTCGAGCCGTCGCCGCCAGTGCGGTTGCTGATTAGGAGTGTCAAGCGCTTGCCGGAGGCCGCCGCGATCGAATAGTCCCGCCATTCGAATTGGGCCACTCGCAACTTGGCGTATTGGCCGGGAACGAAGCAAATAGGCTCATCGAGCTCGAATTCCAGACGCCAAATCGAAGGAGTGAGCGCAGTCTTCGCGATGAGCACGGCGCGCTTTTTTTCCGCAGGGCGTGCCGGTGAGCGCGAAGGCGCCTTGGCGCGGCTTACG
This sequence comes from Rhodomicrobium sp., assembly GCA_052148445.1. Taxonomy (GTDB): domain Bacteria; phylum Pseudomonadota; class Alphaproteobacteria; order Rhizobiales; family Rhodomicrobiaceae; genus Rhodomicrobium. Next base: position 39,937 of record JBKQIH010000310.1, on the reverse strand, counting down.
GTGGACATAATGCGGAAGAATCCGGCAGGGCCGAGCGCCTTGCTTGCTGCTGCCAGGCCACCCATCATGGCCCCTGGGATGCCGAGGCTGGTCACATCGGAGCCGCTCAAATAGAGGCCCTCGATGGGAGTGCGCGCGGAAAGCTGCGCGGATTTGTATCGGGCTGGTGTCGCAGGTAAGCCGTAGAAGCAGCCTTGAGGGTGCGAGGTGAAATGCTCGACGGTGAGCGGTGTGGAGAGTTCGCTATATTGCACCAGCGCGGAAAACCCCGGTGCAACGGTATCGGCCAAGCCTAGCAGGCCTTGCGCGATACGATCCTTGATCTCGGCGTAGCCGGTTCCGCGATGGCCGCTGACGGTTCCACGCCAGGCGTTGAACGCCTCTGGATGCACCAACGCAATGATTTCGGCGGTGTGGAAGCGATCGTCTCCCGACTTGGCCGACGGGAACGAGAGGTAGGCATGTTGAGGCTTGCCTTCCATGACCATCGCGGTGTGTGCCTCAACGTCATCCTGATCGAGCGCGGTGTTGATCCAGTAGTTTTCACCCTGGATGCCGAGGGTGGACACTGGCTCTTTCAAACGAACGTAGAGCGTGACGGCTGACATGCCCCCGGCAAGCGCTTCGATATAGGCCCGCTCCTTTGCGGTCCGCTGGCCGGTCTCGCCATCGGTTGGAAGCAGCCGTTGGTAAGTGATCCGCGCGCCCGCGTTGGATATGACGATGGACGCGAAATAGCTGACTTCAATAGGGTTGGCACCCCGCCGGTCGATTGCCTTCACTCCTATCGCGCGCCCGCCACGCATGAGGATCTTCGTCACTTCCTGGCTTATCCTGATCGAGCCCGAGCTTGCCTCGATGCCCTGTTCGAATGTGCGAGCGATACGCCCGGCGCCTCCTTCGGGAAACCAGCCGCCGTTGAAATAGCTGCCGGTGACAAGCGCATGAATGGCGAAGGCGCTTTCCTTGGGCGTCACGCCGTAGTCGCCCCATTGCGAAGAAAGTAGCGCCTTGAGCTCAGGCGAGCGGAAATGCCAGTCGAGATAGCTGCCCGTCGTCTGCGTGGCTTTGGCCGCGCCAAGGCGGCGGTATAACGCCAGAAGGAAGGCTAGCGGCGCCGGCATCATCTGCTGCTGGATGCCAAGGATATGCCAGCGCGCGGAAGAGCGAATGTCGCGGAAATAGCGGCGGATGGCCCCGGCCTCATCGGGAAAGCGTGCGATGAGCCGCTGCTCGTAAAGCGCCGGGTCCGAAGGGACAGCGAAATCGATGCCCGGATAGATGAAGCGCTCGAAATCGTCCGGCATCCGGTTCCAGCGTAGCGCGCCGCCCGACAGAAAATCGAGCAGCCTGCGCACGAAGGTTCCTTGCCGCAAATTCCCCACGTAATGCAGACCCACGTCCCAAGACGCCCCGTCCCGCCGGAACGTGTGCGTTTGTCCGCCGCGCTCCGAGTGCTTTTCCAGCACCAGGACCTTCATCCCGGCGGTCCTGGCCAGAAGATTGGCAGCAGTCAAGCCGCCTATACCCGATCCAATGACGATTGCATCCCACGCACGTTCCATGACGCTTGGTCTCATCAAAGGTTTAAGACATATACCGTTTATGCATTAAACTATTGCTTGTCAAGCGGGTCATCGACATGCGATCCGCTTGCGGCTGGCGGAAAACGCGCCAAAACTGGATTGTTGAGTGTATTCGGCGACGCGAAAGTCGCTGAATGTACCCCTGGGTTTGGTCTGTACGGCAACATACCGTCGACTGATATATTGACATATTCGTATGTTAATATACGATGTGAAGGGCTTGCGGCCGCAATAGACGAAAGGACAGTTTAGTATGACACGCTATTGCAACGTGCAAAATTGCACGCATTTCCACGTCATGCTGCTGGTGGAGGCTGCGATCTTGATAGTCATTTTCGGCGCCGCGACGTTTGCAAAACTGCTGCCGCTCATAACATACTGACAAATATTATATTGCCTCATTAAGTAAGTCTGCCAACGCGCAGCCGGACGGCCTTCCGGTCAGGCTTTACCGCCTAAAGCGGCAGGGATGCGGCCTCTGCCGCACAGGCCGCGGCAAGCCTTAATCGCTCGCGTCCCTTGACCTCCCGCGCAGCCTCTATCGCGGCCTGCAACACTTCAAGACCCGCCCCGGGTTTAACGCTCTCCTCGGTCAGCAGCCGGCGGAACCGGCGCGCTCCGGCCTTTCCGTTCACGAGCCCGGTCATATGGCGCGTGATGGTGGCAAGCTTTGTACCGCGCGAAAGCTCGTGGGCCGCATAGTCAAGCATGCGCTCCAAGACTGCGTCGGCGGCAGGGACCGGCCTCGGATCGCCAAAGAACATGGCGTCCACATCGCCAAGCAGCCCCGGCGATTTGTAGGCCGCGCGCCCCAGCATCACCCCGTCCACCGCATCGAGATGAGCGGCGGCCTCATCGAGCGTGGCAATCCCGCCATTGAGCACGACGGTGAGTTCCGGGAAGGCCACCTTCAGCCGGTACACGCGGCCGTAGTCGAGCGGCGGAATCTCCCGGTTTTCTTTCGGGGAGAGGCCCTGCAGCCAGGCTTTGCGCGCATGGACGATGAAAACGGCGCAGCCGGCGGCGGCGACGGTTTCGATAAAGCGCGACAGGTCCGCCTCGCTGTCCTGCTCGTCGATGCCGATCCGGCATTTCACGGTGACAGGAACGCTGCCGCCAACCGCGCTGCGCATGGCCGAAACGCACGCCGCGACCAGCGCAGGCTCCGCCATGAGACAGGCGCCGAAGCGCCCCGACTGAACGCGGTCCGATGGGCAGCCGCAATTGAGGTTGATTTCGCCATAGCCGAAGGAGAGGCCGGCTTCCGCCGCGCGCGCGAGTTCCAGCGGGTCCGAGCCGCCGAGCTGCAGCGCGACGGGGTGCTCCGCGGGGTCGAAGGCGAGCAGCCGCTGCCGGTCGCCATGAGCGATGGCCGCCGAGGTCACCATCTCGGTATAGAGGCGCGCGCGCCGGCTCAGCTGCCGGTGGAAATACCGGCAGTGGCGGTCGGTCCACTCCATCATTGGCGCGACGGCAAAACGCCACGGGCTGAAGTCGCGATGTTGTTGTGTTCTATGGGCGTCTTGGGGCATTATTTAGGTGCTTGTTTGTGTCCGGTCCGCCGGGAGTTTGGCCTATCTTCGATCTCCATAGCAAACGTCATAAACGGAGGGTTCAAGGTTTTGTACCAAATCCGTTCGCGTGGTGCCACGCCGTCAGTGCAGCGCGAAGCGGTGAAGGACCGGGCGGTGACGCAAACAACCGGGTCCGGTATCAATCGCCGGACAGCTCGCGCTCGATGCGCCGGTCCGGGATCAGCCACATCAAGGCTACGAGGACATAAATCGCGCCGGAGATCTTCGCGTCGACGAATGCGAGCGCAATCGCGGCCAGATAAAGCAGCGGCGAGAGCTTTCCCTTGACGTCGCGCCCCAAGGCTCTAGCGAGCGTCGAGCCAGGTCCTTCCTTCCGGAGGATGGCTTTTTCCAGCAGAAAATAGGCGATGGCGGGCATGAGCAGCGAGACGCCATAAATCGCGGTGGGCAGCGTGGCGAAATGGTTCTCGCCCATCCACGCGGTTGTAAAGGGGACAAGCGAGAGCCAAAACAACAGATGCATGTTCGCCCATAACATCAGCCCATCCACTTTAGTGACGGTCTGAAGCAGATGATGATGGTTGTTCCAATAGATGGCGACGTAAACGAAGCTCAAGACATAGGTGAGAAACACCGGCAGGACGCCGGCGAGATCGGACCAGCCGGTTCCGTGCGGAGGCTTCAGCTCCAAAACCATGATCGTGATGATGATCGCGATGACACCGTCGCTGAAGGCTTCGAGCCGGTCTTTTTCCAAGCGATCCCCGGTTTTTGCGTGCGTGCGAAGCTACTTCCTATCACGGCGCCGCCGGTGTTCCAAGCGCTCGCGGGCAACCGCCTCCTCTCAAGGAAACGAAATAAGATTCAGTTTATGTCAGGCGTTATGCTAATTTGCTAGAAAAACAAGGCGAGGAAACTCAAATGGCAACCTACATTACGCTCATGAATTTCACCAGCCAAGGCATCCGCAACGTCAAGGATACCGTGAAACGGGCTGAGGCGTTCAAGGAAGCAGCGCTAAAGCTTGGCGTTACTGTGAAGGACTTGTACTGGACGCTCGGTGCCTACGATCTCGTGACAACGCTTGAGGCGAACGACGAAACGGCCGTCACCTCGCTCGGATTGGCCGTCGGCGCCATGGGCAACGTTCACACGCAAACCTTGCGCGCCTTCAGCGCCGAAGAGATGAAGCAGATACTTGCAAAGCTGGATTAAGCGATGCCGTCGCGCCGGCGGCGAAAAGGGGGTGCGATTCTTTCGCCGCCAAAGCATTGTGCGCTTCATCGGACGCACCTTCATCGCGAGGCGGCCGCTGCCGCCGTGGCGATCCAGAGCAGCGTCAGCGACAGCAATGACGGCATCCCGGATCGGTTCCCGGCGCTCTAGCTTCTATTCTCAGCGCGCTTCTGTCGCGCGGGCAACGGTTTCAGGAAGCGGCTGCGACGACGCTTGCTCGGGCCGGGCCGGTTTCTTGACGGCCAGGAGCAAGCTGGAGTTGCGGTTCTTCCAGCGGTAGCCGATGCTGAATTGAAGCGGCTGGGCGTGCTGGCTTTCAAAAAGGCTAAGCATGTTCGGCTGATAATTGCGGGGGAATATCGAAAGAGGTCTCACATACCTGCCGAAGGGCTGCACATCCCATTCCTTCGACTCGAAATTCTTGAGCGGAATTCCGCTGTCGTCTTGCACGATCGTGGTGCTCTGTTTGAGCAAGAAGGTCCGGACCTGGGAAAAATTATCGCTGTGAGGCAGATAGGACGCGCTCTTGAGAAGTGCGTCGCCCGCGCCGAACCGTTCGCAGAACTTCAAAAATCCGCTGTTCTGCGTCCCTTCGTTGGAAAGATCAGTCCTGAAGTAATAAAGTGTCTGCTGCTGGTTATTTTCACCGTGGAAGGCGATTTTCACGCCCCTGGCGGTATCCTCCTCAGGCTCGGCTGCGCTGGCGGGATGCAACGTGCCATCCTTGTCGAGTTCGACGAAGCTCACGCTCTGGATGGTTTTACCCGAGCGTGCGAGAAAAACGTACAGGACAGGCAGCGCGCCGGTCAGATGCCGGCCGTACAGGCGCTTCCTCATTTCCTTTGTGATGAAGAAGCTATAGCTGAGGACGCTTTTCAGAGAGGAGCGCAACGATCCAAGCTCATGCGAAATGGACGATTTCGGCAAGCCGGCAATGTCCGGAATTTCGCCCGGAAGCTCAAGGCCTGCCATCACATAGGTATCGGCCTTTGGAAAGAACGCGTTGGCGTAGAGAAAATCGGGACCGCTAAACATATAAAACAGCGTTGGCTGCGGCTTCGTTAGGTTTTCCGAGGACCAAGCTCTCACTTTCGACAGCTGGCGCGCTTCGAGTTCCGCCCAGGCGCGATCGAAAGGCTCCGCATAGCGGGCGAAGGCTTTTTCCTGCGTGAGCGGTTCTAACGGAGTGCCGGCAACAGCTTTCATGCCTGCGAGGAAACGGGCGGTGTCATTTGGCGCAACGCCGCCGGCAACTACCGGAGCTGCAGCAAAAACAAAGGCCGAGAACAGACATAATGCCATGCCCCGGCAAGAGATAAATCGGTTCATTCTAATTAACACTCCGGAAGCTGCGGCAGCAAAAAAAGGAAGCGCCCTGGCGGAAACGGCGCGCAGGAGTAAACCTGCGCCGCTTGGCAAGGCCGCGGGTTGGCGGGACATCGGGCGCCGCTGAAGACAGGAGATGCCGTTCGGCCGAAGCCCGGACCGAAGAGCGAATCCAATTGTGCCGGCATCTTGACTCCGGCCTCCTGGAGTGGAGACATGCGAGCGAGAATCCCGATAATCAAAATAACTCAAGCGTTGCAATTTGGCGAGCACCGCGGGCTGTAACATGGAGTACCAGGCGTATTGCGTGTCCTGCTTGCAACGTCCGTGAACGAATATACCGTTAATTGTGCGAACAAATGGTTGCTTTGCATGGCAGCCAAAGCGTGCCGGAGCGGCAATGGTTAAAAATCCGGTTCTACGATTCGCGCCAAGCCCCAATGGCTGGCTACACCCCGGACACGCCTTCTCGGCGCTTTTCACCGCGCGCGCGGCCACACAGCTCAGCGGCACGTTCCTTCTGCGCATCGAGGACATCGACCCATTCCGCAGCAAGCCCGAATTCGACGCCGGCATAAGGGAGGACCTCGCTTGGCTTGGCCTCGATTGGCCCGAGCCTGTGCTTAGGCAGTCGGCGCGCATGGCTGCATATGCCGCGGCGGCCGATGCCTTAAGACGCCTGGGCCTTCTCTACCCCTGCTTTTGCTCGCGCCGGGAGATCGCAGCGGCTGCCGCGGGTACCGATCCCGATGGCGCGCCGCTTTATGCTGGGACCTGCCGCAATCTGGCGCGGGACGAATCCGCCGGCCGGCTCGCGCGCGGCGAGCGGGCGCAATGGCGCTTGAAGATGGAAACGGCGGCTGCCCTTGCCGGCCCGCTTGCGATTTTGGAGGCGCCCGCGCCCGGCTTCGATGCGCTTTGGGCCGATGCCGTCCCGCGGCCTGCCGATCCCAAACGCTGGGGCGATGCGGTTCTGATCCGTAAGGAAACGCCAACGAGTTATCATCTGAGCGTTGTCATCGACGATGCCGGGCAAGGGGTCACGCATATCACCCGCGGCATGGACCTGTTCGCGGCGACGGATTTGCACGTCTTGCTGCAGCGGATTTTGGGGCTGCCTTCGCCGCTCTATTGCCATCACCGGCTACTCAAGGACCGGGAAGGACACAAGCTCGCCAAATCCAAAGGCGCCGCGAGCCTTAGGAGCCTGAGGGAGGCCGGAAACCCTGCCGCCGAGATCCGGCGCGCGCTCGGCTTCGAGTGATACCGGATCGGGTTGACTGGTTACGAAGTCCCCCCTCACTCTGTCTCTCTCCCCGAGGGGAGAGAGGACGCCTGAACCGCCGCCTCCTTTGCGAAAAGGGCCGCAGCTTTTCCCCCTCCCCCCTTGGGGTGAGGGAGTCTTGCGCCGCAATTCAACCGAAGCAATCAACCAGATCCGGTATGACGCGGCAGGCCCGGCTATTTGAGGACCCGTCCGTCAGGGCCGGTCACGGTCAAAGAATATGGGATGCCGCTTTTGACGCTCTGCGAAACCGTGCAGAAATCCTCGAATTGCGCCAGAGCGCGATCCAGGTGACCGAGCGTCTCCGGCTCCACGCCAAGCGCGATGCTGACCTTGATCCCCGTGACGCGGAGGCGGTTCTTCTCGTTTCTGCCGATTTCGCAAATCGCCGTCGCGGTGATTTTGCCAGGGTCTTCCTTGAACTTGCGCACCGCAAAAACGAGGCTCGCGGAAAGGCAGTTTGCAATCGCTGCCGCGAGCATTTGCTGCGGCGACGGACCGGCGCCTTCGCCGAGCGGCCCGGGCTCATCCGCGGTCATAGCCGCTATGGCCGGCCCGAAATCGACCAGGAAGCGGTAATTCTCCTCGCGGGTGATCGTGATGCGGATTTCTTCGGTCATCGGAAGTGCTCCAAAAGTTTGAAGAGATTACCAAAGGCCGGGATCGCGCACAGCTATAGGTTGTAATCCAGCCGCACCTCTATTCCGATGAAACCATGAAAAGGGATAGTTTGACAATCCGCGTTGGCGTAATAACTGCAAGACTGTCTCCCCTTTTCGCGGACTTACCAAGCAAGATTTCTTGGGTTCGCGAACATTTTCTTCTTTTGCCGGACTATGGCGGTCTTGGCTTAGCTCGTTCCGGGCCGGCCTTGACCCGGCCCGGACGTTGGAGCGGCTCGCAGATGTGCCAACGGACAGTGCCGGATGCGTTTTCTGCAAACACGCCCCGCATCTTCCGATCCGTCTGGCCCATTGACCGGCCGGGCCGATTAACGATTATAGTCTGCGCAGATTATCGAGGCAGACCATGTACGGATTCCCACGAAGGAAAGGCCGCGAAAAGACAACTGTGCTTGCGGCACGCCAGGCGATCCCCGAGGCGCAGCATCCGCGCGTGCCCGAACCTACGGCGAAATCGGTGCTGGCGCGTTTAGGCCAGCGCGCCATCGCCACGGTCGGCGATGACGCGACGGTACACGATGCTCTTAGCGTCATGGCAGAGCGCGATACGGCGGCGGTCGCCGTGTTGTCGCCTGCCGGTCTCGCCGGAATTTTTTCCGAGCGGGATCATGCGCGCAATTGTCTGCTGGGGAACCAGACAGCGAACGATACGCCGGTCGCCGGCATGATGACCCGATCCGTGGCGGGCGTCGCGCCGGCGGACAGCGTACGGGACTGTTTGGCCCTGATGAACGAGCGGCAAATCACACACGTAGCCGTTCTGGACCAAGGCCGGCTGGCCGGTCTTCTGTCCCAGGCCGATCTGTTGGCGGCGCAGATCGCCTATCTCGAACGCATCTTCCACGAAACCGAGGTGGATCAGAAGCTGCTGTTCCTGCGCGGAACCTATAGCTGCTAAACGAACGCGCTCGCACATTGCGCTTGTTGACGAAACCGTCCGCTTGCCGGAGTAGACCGGCAGTCGAGGCCGAAACTCGCAGGAATTTCTCTTGTTGGGGAGAAGCGATAGCGTCATAACGCCGGTGCCAATCTCAAAGACGCCGGCCTCGAGAATGCGACTTTTGAGAACACGGATTTCCGAGGCGCAGTGAACATTCCCGAGTTCGTGCTAAAGCGGTTAAGCGACCGTTGGCACGCGAACTGACCCTGTGTAATAGCGTTCCGCCAGAAGTTAGCGGACCGATCTGGCGATATTCGCGACGTGGCCCCCCGCCAAGCCGCAGGGGTGAGAGGCGGGGAGCGACCGCCCGGAGCGCTGTAAATATTTTCAAGTGTGCACCGCTGGGGTCCAGCTTGACGGATCCCGGCAACTTGGCCATTGTTGTTTGGTCAGGCCGGTAAGCTCGCAAAACGAAAACAAAAAACGCCGGGCCGCTTCGCGAGGAACAGCATAGGAGGGCGACCGCATTGCAGGGCTATGCTTCCCATCCCTAATGGCCACGCTGAGCGTAAAAGCGCTTGCGTAAAGCGGCGCATTCTCTAAGAAATGAGGACGGAATGTTCCAGATCCGCATTCATGGCCGCGGCGGTCAGGGCGTCGTTACAGGCGCGGAAATGCTGTCGGTTGCCGCCTTTCTCGAAGGGCGCCACGCGCAGGCCTTTCCAAGCTTCGGCTCCGAGCGAACCGGCGCGCCCGTCGTAGCCTTTTGCCGGATCGCCGATAAGGAGATCAGGTTACGCGAGCCGATCATGGAGCCCGATTGCCTGATCGTGCAAGACCCGACCCTTTTCAAGGTGGCCGATGTGTTTGCGGGGCTTCGCCCGAACGGCTGCCTCATGGTCAACACTAACAAGACCTTCGCGGAACTCCATATCGACAAGATCGCGAACGTCCTGCCGAAAGGCCACGCGGTCACGGTGCCGGCGACTGAGCTTGCCATGAAACATGTCGGCCGCCCGCTTCCGAACGCCGCGCTGCTTGGCGCTTTTGCCGCGCTGACCAGTCTCGTCCGCCTCGAAAGCGTCAACCGGGCGATTGAGGAGGCCTTCCCAGGCAAGATCGGCGCAGCCAACGTTGCCGCCGCGTCGGAAGCCTACGAATTCGTCATGACCCAAGAACGCGCCGCCAGCGCAGCCTGAGGATCGCCCATGTTGAAGCAAGTCGAAGGATCGCATGCCATGGCCGAAGCCATCGCGCTGTGCCGTCCGGAGGTTATCTGCGCCTATCCCATCACGCCGCAGACGCATATCGTCGAAGGGCTCGGCGAACTCGTGAAGGAAGGCAGTCTGCTCAATTGCGAGTTCATCAATGTGGAGAGCGAGTTCGCCGCGCTCTCGGTTGCCATCGGAGCCTCGGCCGCGGGCGCGCGCGCCTACACCGCGACTGCGTCGCAGGGGCTGCTGTTCATGGCCGAAGCGGTCTACAACGCCTCGGGCCTCGGCCTGCCCATCGTCATGACCATCGGCAACCGTGCCATCGGTGCCCCGATCAACATCTGGAACGATCATTCCGACGCCATGTCGATGCGCGATGCGGGCTGGATGCAATTGTTCGCCGAAACGAACCAGGAAGCCGTCGATCTGCACATCCAGGCGTTCAAGCTCGCCGAAGAGCTGTCGATGCCGGTGATGGTTTGCGTGGACGGGTTCATCCTGACGCATGCGGTGGAACGCATCGACATTCCCGATCAAGCGACGGTCGACGCCTATTTGCCGCCTTACGACCCCGTGCAGGTGCTGGATACCGCCGAACCTGTCTCCATCGGTGCCATGGTTGGACCGGAGGCCTTTACCGAAGTGCGCTACCTGGCGCACTACAAACAAACCAAAGCGCTTCGCCTGATCCCCGAACTCGCGGACGAATTCGCGAGCCTGTTCGGCCGCGAGTCAGGCGGACTCTTGCGCCGCTACCGCACCGAGGATGCCGATTTGCAGGTGGTTGCGATGGGATCGGTCTGCGGCACGATCAAAGACACCATCGACGAAATGCGCGATGACGGCATCCGCATCGGCCTTGTGACCATCGTCTCATACCGCCCGTTCCCGCTCGAAGCCCTGCGCGACGAGCTTGCGGGCGCAAAGGATGTCGTCGTGGTTGAAAAATGCATTGCCGCCGGCTCGGGCGGACCGCTTGCCCACAATGTCGACGGCGCCTTGCGCAATTTGCCGCGCGCGCCGCGCCTGCATTCGGCCGTGGCAGGTCTCGGCGGCCGGCCCATCACGAAAGCTTCGCTCGACCGCCTATTCCGGCAAGCCACCGTCCAGCCCTGGGAGGGGACGCACTTCCTCGACCTTAACGAGCGCGTCGTCGGCCGGGAAATCCATCGTACCGGCAAGCAGCGCCGCTCGGGCCCGACCGCCGAGAACATCCTTCGTCAGATAGCCCAATCCGCCCGCCTGGCCGGCGAGTGAGGGAGAAGCCCATGACCGAACCCGCCCCAACGCTCGCGCCCGGCGATGCCGTGCAAAAATTGAAATTCTACCAGAAAGGAACCTTCACCGTCGGCAACCGCCTGGTGGCGGAGGCGGAGCGATCCGTTCAAGCCTCACAGGAGCGGTCGAACGCGCTGACCTGCGGCCACCGCGCCTGTCAGGGCTGCGGCGAGGCGCTCGGCGCGCGCTATGCCATCGACGCGGCGATGCGCGCCACGGACAATAATTTGATCGCGGTGAATGCGACCGGCTGTCTCGAAGTGTTCACCACGCCTTATCCAGAAACATCGTGGCAATTGCCGTGGCTGCATTCCTTGTTCGGCAACGCCGCCGCGGTGGCGACTGGCGTCGCGGCGGCCATGCGCGTGAAGAAGCGCCCAGAGGTGCGGGTCATCGCCCAGGGCGGGGACGGCGGCACGACCGACATCGGTTTCCAATGCCTTTCGGGTATGTTCGAGCGCAACGATGACGTGCTCTATATTTGCTACGACAACGAAGGCTACATGAACACGGGCGTACAGCGCTCATCGGCGACGCCGCCGGCCGCGCGCACGGCGACGACCCCCACGGTGGGGCCCGAACCCGGCAATGTGTTCGGCACCGGGAAATCGGTGCCCAAGATCGCCGTTGCGCACGGCATCCCCTACGTCGCAACCGCTTCGGTCGCCGACCTGCACGACCTGGAGCGCAAGGTTACCAAGGCCATGTCGATCCACGGCGCGCGCTACATCCAGATCCACGTGCCATGTCCGCTGGGTTGGGGCGCCGCCTCGCACGACACAATCCGGCTGGCGCGGCTTGCCATCGAATGCGGCCTCTATCCGATCTTCGAGGCCGGGGCCGGAAAGGTCACCCAGGTGCGCAAAATCCGCCGGCAGGTTCCGGTGCAGGATTACCTTAAGCCGCAGCGCCGCTTCGCGCATTTGTTCCGCGACGGCAAAGAAGACCCGCGTGTTGCCCGGCTTCAAGCCATCTGCGACGCAAATATCGCCGAATACGGACTTGCCGATGGGCAAGGCGACGAGGCGTAAGGAATAAGACCATGGATCGTCCTTTCGCAATCACGCTTGAAGTCGGCACCTCGCTCCTCAACCACACCGGTTCGTGGCGCACGCTGCGCCCCGAATATGTCCACAGACTGCCGCCCTGCAACGCCACTTGCCCGGCAGGCGAGAATATCCAAGGCTGGCTGGCTTTCGCCGAGAGCGGCGACTACGAAACCGCTTGGCGCTCGCTGACAGAGAACAATCCCCTGCCCGCGATCATGGGCCGGGTTTGCTATCACCCTTGCGAAGGCGCCTGCAACCGCGCAACGCTCGACTCCGCCGTCGGCATCAACTCGGTCGAGCGCTTTCTCGGCGATCTTGCCATAGCCAAGGGCTGGCGCTTCACCGTGCCCGCTTCGGTTTCGGGCAAGAAGGTGCTGATCGTTGGCGCGGGTCCCTCGGGCCTGTCGGCCGCTTATCATCTCGCGCGTCTCGGCCATGCGGTCACGATCAAAGAGGCGGGCCCGCTATCCGGCGGCATGATGCGTTTTGGTATTCCGAAATACCGGCTTCCGCGCGATGTCGTGGACGCCGAGGTTAAGCGCATCGCCGATTTGGGCGTCGTCATCGAGTATGGCGCCAAGGTCGAGAATATCGCGGATGCTATGACGGCCGGCGGCTTCGACGCGGCCTTCCTCGCGGTTGGCGCTCACATTGCCAAGCGCGCCTACATCCCCGCTGGCGAGGCCGCGAGAATGCTGGACGCGGTGCAGGTGCTGCGCTCGATGGAGGGCGAGGACAAGCCGCTGCTCGGCCGCCGCGTCGTCGTGTATGGCGGCGGCAACACCGCCATCGACGTCGCGCGCACCGCAAGGCGGCTTGGCGCGGAAGAGGCGGTGATCGTCTACCGGCGCACGCGGGACAGAATGCCGGCAAACGATTTCGAGCTGGAGGAGGCGCTTCAGGAAGGCATCATGATGAAATGGCTTTCGACGATCAAAAACGTCGAGGCCGGATCCATCACCGTCGAGAAGATGGCGCTCGACGAGAAAGGCTTCCCGCAGCCCACGGGCGAATTCGAAACGCTTGAAGCCGATTCGGTGGTCCTCGCGCTGGGGCAGGATGTCGATCTGTCGCTGCTCGAAGGCGTGGCTGGGCTGGCGGTCGAGGATGGCACAGTCCAGGTTGGGCCGAACATGATGACGGGCGCGCCCGGCATTTTTGCGGGCGGCGACATGGTGCCCTCGGAGCGCACGGTCACGGTTGCGGTTGGCCATGGCAAAAAAGCCGCGCGCCACATCGACGCCTGGCTACGCGGGCAGGTCTACGGTCCGGCGCCGAAGCATGAGGTCGCAACACCGGACAAGCTTAATACTTGGTACTACGGAGAAGCTCCAAAGACTTTCCGGCCCGTGCTGGAGATTGCACGGCGGACATCGACCTTTGAAGAAGTCGTTCAAGGCCTCGACGATAGCAACGCGCTTTACGAAGCCAGGCGCTGCCTTTCCTGCGGCAATTGCTTCGAATGCGACAATTGCTACGGCGTGTGCCCGGATAACGCGGTGATTAAACTCGGGCCGGGTAAAGGCTTTCAGTTTAATTACGATTACTGCAAGGGTTGCGGCGTCTGTGCGCAGGAATGTCCTTGCGGCGCCATCGCCATGGTGCCGGAGGCGATTTAGAGTGCTTCCGGAAAAGCATGCCCTCGGGCTCGACCCGAAGGTGTGGAGCGGTTTTCCGGAAAGAAGCACGGAAAAATTGAAGCCGGATAGACCCGAGGATCGATTCAAGCCCCGCTTTGTGGCCGGGCTTTGATCCGGCTCTTATACCAAGCGAGCCTGGATTTCCTGCCTTTCGTTAGGATTGCCGATTTTTTCACACGCTCCTTCGCGGGAGTCACGGTACAAGGGTCAGCGCTTATGGCGTTTGCTATGAAGACCGTTCAGCTGCGGTGCATCGGCTCAGGAGCGCGTAGCCTCGCTTTTTGCCAATAGATCGCGGATTTCAGTCAAAAGGCGCACGTCGGCGGGGATCTCCGGCGTCTTCGCCGGTTCGCGCTTAAGCCGGTTAACCTGCTTGACGAGGAAGAAGATCACAGCCCCCACGATTATCAGATTGATGAGCGAATTCAGGAACCTGCCATAGGCAATAATGGCATGCCCGCTCTGTTTCGCGGCATCGTAGGAAGCCGGGACCGTCACCGGTGCCCCGCCAAGCGCCTCAGCCTTCAGCGCCGTCAGATCGACGAAATAGTCGGAGAAGTTCAAATTACCCATCAGCATGCCGATCGGCGGCATGAGAACATCGCCGACGAGGGAGGTCACGATCCCTCCGAAAGCCGCGCCGATGATAACGCCGACGGCCAGATCGAATGCGTTGCCCTTAAGAATAAACTCTCTGAATTCCTTCAACGTATTGTTCATGAGTCGCTCCGGTCGATTCGCCTGGATCACCCATAGCATTTTGAAGAAAAAAGTTATAGCGGGAATGGTCTGCGAAAAAGGGGGCTAAGCCCCTGGCTTAGCCCCCTTTTTTATGCTTATTGCGCCGGTTTTGGCTCCCGAGCCTCTTCGACGCGCTGCTTGGCTTCTTCATAGGCCTTCGCCGCGCGGGCTTTCACATCGGCCCAGCTTTGCTGCGCCTTAGCGCGCCACTCCGTCATGCGCTGGTTAAGCGCTTGATCGTTCAAGGTCTTATAGGAGGGCGCGGCTTTGAGCTGATCCTTCGAGGCGTCAACGGTGAAAACATGCTTGCCGTTCACCATCTCCGACTTCACGCTGTCGAAGGGCACGGCCACTTCTTTCTCGCCGATGCCGAGAAAGCCGCCAACGCCGATCACGGCAAGCTCGATCCGGCCTTCCTGATCGAAGACGAGGTTCGAGATTTTACCGATTTGCTGGCCGCCCTTCGACATCACGGGCGTGTTGATGAAATCGGTGCCGAGCACTTCGGCGGTGGTTTGCTTGTCCACAAAACTCATCGGAGCGGCGGGGGCATTGGTCTGTGCAGCGGCCGGGCTGACCGCAACCGCAACCGTCAGAGCGAGCGCTGCCGCAAGAGTGGTTTTCATTGAAGAGCTCCCTTGTTTCGCCGTGTTCGAGTACACACAGCCTAAAGACACGATGCTTGTGCAAAGGTTCCGGTACGGATGAATGACGGCGGCATGGCAGAAATGAGATCGCCCTGCCTCGAAAAAATCGAACACCCGGGGCCGGGGCCCGGTTCGTTTCGCTCATGGACCGGGGCGCGTTCATTGCAAGATTAATGTGCGCCGCCGGCTTCGCGCGCTTGACGCGTCCGGCTCCTTCCCCCTTATTGTGGGGAGCCAGTTGGCCGGATGGCCGCTGCTCGAAGCGCGCGCTGTGGCCGTTCGCGGTTGAAGCGCGCTTTGAGTGGAGGAAAGTCCGGGCTCCACGGAAACACGGCGCCGGATAACGTCCGGCGGGGGCAACCCCAGGGAAAGTGCCACAGAAAGCAAACCGCTTTATTCCGGCTAGCATTTCGCGTCACGCGTGGCGCAAGGCGTTAGCCTTTCAGGTCATCGCGCTTGGTGTCTCAAGCAGCGCGAAGCGCGGTAGCCGTTCAGGTTATCGCCTTCGATGTCTCAAGTAGCGCGAAGCGCGGTAGACCAAGGAAGAGAGTAAGGGTGAAAGGGTGCGGTAAGAGCGCACCGCGCGGCTGGCAACAGGCGCGGCAAGGTAAACCCCGCCGGGAGCAAAACCGAATAGGGACGGCAGTGGGGCGAGGGGCAACCCTTAGCTCCGCAATGCGTTTCCGCATCGCCGTCCGGGTTGGTTGCTAGAGGCGCTTGGCAACAGGCGTCCCAGATGAATGGCCATCGCGGCGAAGCGATTCGCCGGCACAGAACCCGGCTTACAGGCCAACTGGCATTTATTTTCATAATTGGGGAATGTCTAGGACCTCAAGGATTGCAAGGTGTGAGTAAAGCGAATATGTTATTGTAAAGCCAATATGGAAAGCTCCTACGATGCATAAGGTGTCGAAGATCTCAAGCAAGGGGCAAATTACTTTACCGAAATCGGTCAGGGACCGGCTGGGTTCGGAGTTTGTGCGCCTGATTAGCGATGGCGAAGGTATCCGCATCGAGCCCGTCCGGGACGTTGCGGGCAGCCTCAAGCGATACGCGAAAACCTATGTGACGATTGAAGAAGCGCGGGAAGGCGCCGCACGGGCGGCGGCGAGCGATGACGATCCACGTTATTGATACCAACATCGTGCTGCGGTTCCTGCTCGCCGATCACGCGGAGCAGTTCAAGTATGCCACCCAGCTCATGTCCGGCATCCAGACCGGAAAACGAAAAGCGTTTTTAGCGGAAAGCGTGCTGGCGGAGTGCATCTTCGTGCTGACCAAGTTTTACAAGGTCCCCAAGGAGGAGGCCGCCGCGAAGCTCGGTGAATTGCTGGATTACAAAGGCTTTACCGGCGATCACTTGCCCATATTAAGGAGCGCGCTGGCAATTTTCATGGCCCACAAGATCGCGCTCGTGGATGCGGTGCTGCTCGCGACGGCGCGGCATAACGGCTGGCACCTCGAAACGTTCGACAAGGCGCTCGCGACGCTTGCGGCCAAATAAGAACGTGCGGTTTTATACGTTTCCGCGCCAAGGAGCGACCTGCCGCAGGCACAGAACCCGGCCTACGGGCCAACCGTCACTACCTTGGTTGGTGTCGAGTGTAGGAAGTTCTCGGAAATGAGCATCCCGTCCAGGACCGCTTTAGCTGCTCCGTCATAACCGGGAAATAGCGAGGCTGCCGAGAAACCGAATTTATAACAGCGAACCAGTAGATCGGCGCCTAATGTTCTCGGAAGCGTTATCTTTTTAAATACAGGCTTGCTAGAAACAATCGTCGACTCCAGCGACACTCCATAATTAAATTCTGTGCCTCTAAAGCCTGAATAGGAGGGCAATATAAAGGACGCTCTCTGCGCCGCCATGTTTGGTGATATTGAACCAGGCAGGTTGAGGTGCTTCAGCCCGCTGCTTTCACGCGTTTTTAAATTTAGCCCAAAAATCGCGATCCGGTCACTCTCATGCTTGTCTACTATCGCGGACGAAGCTGCGAACCAGCACGCGACATATGGACTGCTCGTCCAGTCCAGAAGGCGTGTCGGAATCCCGTCATGTTGCGCCAAGGCCATAATCGGGTGAACAGCCTCCTCCGGCCAAGTGTTATTATTTATAGAATGCTTGCCCATTATATTGTCAAACGTGAAGTAATTGCGAAATGCAACTGAATCGTTTGGTATGGGGAGCCCTGAATAGTCGCAGTTTCTAAGGAATGAGTCGAGGAGCACCCACTCAAAAAAGGTTTGGCGAGGATGATCGCTGACACCAGAAAACATGCCAGTCTTGTACGTTTGTAGCACCTCTTTTCGGAATGCCTTAGGCACTAATTCCCAAGCACTGTTACTCTGCCCTCTGAAGATGAATTGGGCCATGGGGCCGCCGAACGTTGCACCTATTGGAGAAATAAAATCCCAAAACTCATCTAATGTCTCGAAATCAAACGATTCAACGTTTTGTGGCGGACCGATTAGTGACATGCGCTCATTCCATTAGGTTATTTAATTAGTGCCGCTATCGCCAGCTGTTTACCCCCTGGCGCGATGGTATCCATGCCCCTCCCCCCCCTCGCCACGATGGCGCGACCTTAGCAGATGACCGCGCGGCGAGCCATATGGAAAGATATGTTTCAGCGATGGCGAGCGTGTCCGGGCGCGTTTTCGTAGAGCCTGGCCATGGTTAAGTCCGGAATGGTAAACGGGGGCGGATTTTTATTTCTACCCGCCGCAAAATGCGTGTTTTTTCGCGATTTCGGCCGCAAATCGTGCATCCAGAAAGTCCGTTAAATATGTTTTCAGTTCGGCATTAACCATAAAACGGCGCATACTGCAATGGCAGGACACTCGTTGCTGTTAGATTTTACAAGGCATTATCAACAGATTAGAGCCAACTTAAGCCTTTGGCAAGGCGCATTACTCTATGATTGCGCCTTAAGGAAATACGTTCAAGCAGGCGGAGTCGTCGTGGTCAGCCAAAGCAATCGTAAACAGGATGACGCCGGGAGCGAACTTGCATTAATGTCCGCGCGTGAAGACTAACCCGTACATGGAGCTGGCCCTGGCCGAGGCCGAGCGGGCGGCGGCGCTCGGCGAGACGCCCGTCGGCGCCGTAGTGGTTGCGCCGGATGGTGCGGTTGCGGGCCGGGGGCATAATCTCGTCATCGCCGCGAGCGATCCGACCGCGCATGCCGAGATCCTGGCGATCCGGCAGGCGTGCATCGCTGCGAAAAGCGAGCGGCTGCCGGGCTACGATCTCTATGTCACGCTTGAGCCTTGCGCGATGTGTGCGGCGGCGATTTCGTTCGCGCGCATCCGCCGGGTCTATTTCGGCGCGGCCGACGAGAAAGGCGGCGCGGTGGAGCACGGGGTGCGGTTTTTCTCCGCGCCCACCTGCCACCACGCGCCGGAGGTTTATGGAGGCATCGCCGAAGCACGCTCCGTCGCGCTGCTCAAGGAATTCTTCCGCAAGCTCCGCCCGTGATGGGCCGCAACTCGTTGTTAGCCCTTCATTTTTTCGAACAGGTCTATCGGAATGGGAAACACAATCGTGGACGCCCGGTCGCCGGCGATTTCGTGCAGAGCCTCGAAATAGCGCAATTGCATCGCGCTTGGCACCGGCGCAAGCAGCTTGCCGGCCTCGACCATCTTCTCCGCGGCCTGCAATTCGCCTTCGGCATTGATGATCTTGGCGCGGCGGATACGCTCCGCCTCGGCTTGCCGCGCGATCGCGCGCACCATGCTGTCGTTGAGATCGACGTCCTTGATCTCGACATTCGAAACCTTGATGCCCCAAGGGTCGGTATGTTTGTCGAGGATTGATTGGATGTCGACGTTGAGCTTGTCGCGCTCGCCGAGAAGCTCGTCCAGTTCGTGCTTGCCGAGCACTGAGCGCAGCGTGGTCTGTGCGAGCTGGCTCGTCGCCGCCATGAAATTCGCAACGTTGATAATGGCGCGCTGCGGATCGACCATCCGGTAATAGATGACCGCGTTCACCTTCACCGAGACGTTGTCCCTCGTGATGACATCCTGAGGCGGAACGACATCGACAACGGTGCGCAAGTCTGTGCGCACCACTTGCTGGATCACGGGCACGACAAGGACCAGGCCCGGGCCGGCCACCCGGCTGAACCGGCCGAGGGTGAACACGACGCCGCGCTCATATTCGCGAAAGATGCGGACGGCCAAGGTAAACAGCCACAACGCCAGGAAAGCCAGTAGGACAAATACAAAGGCATTAGGATTCATAGCTCTCATTCCTTGCACTTTTTGCCAACGCGGCGTTTCACTTTGCCCCGGCGATAAGGGTCAGGCCATCGAGCCCGCGAACCCGCACCTTCTCGCCCGGAGCGAATTCTTTGTCCCCGCGCGCGTGCCAGCGCTCGCCTTGCGCCCACACATAGCCTTCGCCGCCATGCCAGTCCAAGACAACCGCCTCGCTGCCGGCCAATTGCTCCGCGCCGCTGACGGCCTTGCGCCGCTGGCTGCGCCAAACGTATCCCATCAGTAAAATTAAAAATGCGGCGCTGACTGCGGCAGTGGTGGCGATAACGCTGTAGGATACGCGATAGGCGGGGATATCGGTGTTCACGAGCATGCCCGCCCCGATGACGAAGGCGGCAATCCCGCCGAAGCCGAGAATGCCGAAGGTGGGCATGAACGCTTCGGCGATCATGAAGGCGATGCCGAGCATCACAAGCGCAAGCCCCGCGTAATCGAGCGGCAGCTCGCTGAGGGCATAGAGGCCGAGCACCAGACAGATAGCGCCGATGACCCCCGGAGCGATGGCCCCGGGGCTCATCAACTCGAAAAACATGCCGTAGACGCCGATCAGCATCAAGATCAGCGCGACATTGGGGTTGGCGATGGCGCCAAGCGCCTTGGTCATGAAATCGGGCTCGATCCGCTCAACTTCGATACCCGCTGTCGCCAGCGTGCGCGGCTCTTTACCAACCGTCACGATCCGGCCGTTCACGGCCCGGAGCAACTCGCCGGTATCCGCCGCAATCAGATCGATGGCATGCTCCTCCAGCGCTTGCCGCGCATGAAGCGTCGCGGCTTCCCGGACCGCTTTTTCGGCCCAGTCCGCATTGCGGCCCCGAAGCTCGGCAAGGCCGCGGATCAAGGAAACCGCGTCGTTGGTGGCCTTGGTTTCCAGCGTGGTCATTGGGGCATGGGGCGTCTTCGCGCCCTGTTCTTTGCCCTTATCCGGCTCCCCCGGCGACGGTAGGCCGGGCAAACCTTCGCCGCCAATCTGCACCGGGGTTGCCGCACCGATATTCGTTCCGGGTGCCATGGCCGCGATATTGGTCGCGTAAAGAATGTAGGTTCCCGCGCTCGCCGCGTGCGCGCCGGATGGGGCGACATAGCCGATGACCGGCACGGGCGATGCCAGAATGGCCTCGATGATCTCTCTCGTGCTCGTGAGAAGGCCGCCGGGCGTATCGAGGCGCAGGATCAGCACCTCCGCCTTGCGCGAGCGCGCTTTGGCGATTGCCTTTTGAACGTAAAGCGCCGTGGCCGGCCCGATCACGCCCGTGATATCTGCCTCTAGAGCCACGGGCCGGGGCCGTTCGCCGCCGCTTTCCTGCCCCAACGCGCTGACCTGCGCGCATAGGATGAGAAGCAGGGCCGGCAGCAAGCGATGAAGCAAAAGATATCTGAACACGGCCTCTCTCTTTCAGTGCCGCGTAACCGCTAAGACGGCGCGTAGTCCCGTATGCGTTGCCGCATAGTAAACAATTTTAGGGTTCGCTGCAATGCCACGCCTCAGCGGGGAGTGTCTCAGTTTGAAATTCAGCCGGTTCTGACTCCAAAGCGGCCCTCGGTGCCCAGGAACACCCAATCCACACTGCGGGGCAAATCGAGACTCGCGAGTGCGTTTGACATCTTACTGCTATTTACAGTATGATGCTTTTCACACTCAGTTGCCAGCAACAAAGAACTAGGCCTCGAAAGGATGGTTTGAAGATGAAGCTTGGAGCACTCGGAACGTTGGCTTTTGCGGCGATATTCGCACTTGAAAGCCCGGCCGGAGCGTTTGCAGAGGGCAAAAGCTTGCCTGAAGGCGTTCTGTACCAAGTATCCACCTCGAATGCGATTGTGGTGGGCACCTATGACGGTGAAGTCAGCGCTGGACAGATAAAGCAGCATGGGGACTTCGGCATTGCAGCTGCCGATGCGCTAGGAGGCGAGATGATGCTCGTAGATGGGATTTGGTATCAAGCGCTGCCCGATGGCAGCGTCCAGGTCCCTGACGATGGCTTAACCGTACCCTTTGGAATGGCTACATTTTTCAAGCCTGCGGTCACGTTTAACGTAGGTCCCACCGGGAACTATCAGGAACTCCGGGCTGAAGTCGACAAGCATCTGCCAAGCCGCAATGTCTTATATGCCGTCAAAATTGAGGGCACCTTCGCGGCAGTGAAAAACCGCACCTTCGGCAAACAAACCAAGCCTTATCGTAACCAGGCGGTCGTTACGGACGAGCAGAAGATATTCGAAAGTAAGGACACCGAAGGCACCTTCGTCGGCTTTTGGTTTCCAGATTACATATCCGCGATCAACCTTCCAGGACTGCATCTTCACTACCTAAGTAAAGACAAAAAGCAAGGCGGACACACGCTTGATATCGCTGTTTCGTCCGCGAAAGTCTCGATCCAACCTCTTTATGGATATCAGATCGCGCTCTCACACACCTCCGACTTTCTTAGCGCCGACCTGAAGGGCGACAAAACGGCGGACATCAAAAAAGTTCATGGCCGCTAAGGTTATATCCATTCACACAGCAACAAAGGAGAACAATTATGCCACTGATTGCAATCCATGGAATTGAAGGCGTCTTCAGTCCCGAACAAAAAGCCGGAGCCATCCGAAAGGTGACCGACGCCATGATCTCGATCGAAGGTGAGACCATGCGCCGCGTGACATGGGTTAGGTTCGAAGAGGCAAAAAGCGGGGATTGGGGCTTTGGCGGCCTGACCCGCACGGCACAGGACATTAAAAGGTTGCAAGACGGAAAGAGCTGGCAGGTTACGGCAAAGCGGAACGAAGGCGAGAAGGTAATCAGATCGCCTTTCCCCGCAGCATAAAAGGTCGAGGCTGCGGAGCCGGAAAATAGGATTAAACTTGAATCGACGGAGCTGCAAGGAAGGCATGGACCTCTCTTGTAGCTCTATTTTGTCTTTAGTTCGGACGCACATAGTGTGATGAGCTGGCCCGTCCCTACGCGAGATGCCCCGTGGGCGCGCCACTTCACCCGCGCTGGCCGGAATGCCCCGCGATCATCCAGTAGACGCCGCCGGATACGAACCCCGCCATGGCGAGCGCGGCTGCCGCCTGAGCGTTTCCGGCCGCGGTGGTATGCTGCCATAGCGCGGCAGCGAGCACAGCGGTCAGAGCGCCGGTGGCGCCTGCGTAAAAAAGAAGCGAGCGCGTTTTGAAAACCTCGCTCAGGAGCACGCCCGCGATCCCCGCGGCCAGAAAAACCGCCGAGCCGCCTTGGATGTTTCCGATTGCATTGTCGAGCACCCGCTCCAGCCCCATGAAATCGCCGCCGCCGCCATTCGAGGCTGCTTCCAGCGCTTCCAGCTTCTGCATGATCTTGACGGCATTGAAAGCGACAAGAGCCACCCACCCAATCGCACCGGCGAGAGCAATCGCAAACAATACGCGAACGAAATGAAATAAACTCATCGGCCCTGCCTCGCTCTTATACGGCGTCCACCCCAGCTGCGCCTATGCCGCGCAACGCACTCGCACGCATTTTCTCGCTTGCGGATTTCAACTGCCCGCACGCAGCCATGATGTCGCGCCCGCGCGGTGTGCGGATTGGGCTTGCATAGCCCGCGCGGTTGACGACGTCCGCAAACTTCTCGATTTGCCCCCAATCGGAGCATTCATAGCGTGTGCCGGGCCAAGGATTGAAGGGGATTAAATTGATTTTGGCGGGAATCCGCGCGAGCAGGCGGACGAGCTCTTTGGCCTCGCCAATGGAATCGTTCACGCCCTTGAGCATGACATACTCGAAGGTGATCCGGCGCGCGTTGGAAAGGCCGGGATAGGCGCGGCAGGCGTCGAGAAGCTCGGCAATCGGATATTTCCGGTTGATCGGTACAAGTTCGTCGCGAAGATCGTCGCGCACGGCGTGGAGCGAGATCGCGAGCATCACGCCGATTTCCGCGCCGGCGCGTTCGATCATCGGCACCACGCCGGAGGTCGAAAGCGTGATACGGCGCTTCGAGAAGGAGAGCGCGTCCGGGTCTGCGGCGACCGCCATGGCGGCCTTGACGTTGTCGAAATTATAGAGCGGCTCGCCCATGCCCATCAGCACGACGTTCGTGATTTTGCGCTCGGCGTCCGGAATGCCGTGGCGGTCCGAAGGCCCGGCAGCACCGGGCCAATCGCCAATGCGGTCGCGGGCGACCAGGATTTGGCCGATGATCTCGGCGGCTGTCAGGTTGCGCACGAGCTTCTGCGTTCCGGTATGGCAGAAGGTGCAAGTGAGCGTGCAGCCGACTTGGCTCGAAATGCACAACGTGCCACGGTCCGGTTCGGGAATATACACCGCCTCGATTTCCGGGGCGCGCTCGCCCGGACGCTGCGGCTCAAGCCGTAGCAGCCACTTTCGCGTTCCATCCTCCGAAATTTGCTCAGCGGAGATTTCGGGGCGCGCCAGCGTGAAGCGGGCATCGAGATCCGCGCGCAGGCCTTTCGCAATGTTGGTAAGCTCCCGCAAGTCCTGCGCGCCGCGCGCATAGATCCAGTTCCAAAGCTGCGCCGCACGCATCTTGGTTTGGCCCGGGCCGACGCCTGCGGAAGCGAGCGCGGCCATGAGTTCGGCCTTCGTCATGCCCGCAAGCGACGGCTTCGAAGGCACACCTTCAAACGGCGCCTGAGCCGCGCGATTTTCGAGAAGAATTGTCATTCCCGAAAAATAGAAGAAGGGCGCGCCCTTCACAAGCGGTAGTGTCTCCGTTTGACTCACTCCGCAGTAAGCCGCACTTGCTGGCGCTCTCCACCAGTATGTTGCGGCGCCCGCTATTCAAACGCGGGTTAGGAATTCCTGCGTCACTACGGCAGCCCCCTTTACCTGGGGGGCTGGCCGGTTTTCTCGAGATTCTTGCCTAAGACAATAGCTACTCGCCGCCGGCTGAGCATGCCTCGGCGGAACGAAGATAATCGAGCTTGAAGCAAGAATTATCCCACCCGGCCGCGGTCGATCTGAGCCGCCAGCCGTGGCAGTCTACCAGACTTCCTGCAGCAGTCCGGTGCACGGAGCAATGATACGGGCGATGATAGGTCATGTACCCGTCGGCGCTCGCAGCCACCGGCGTCCCAAGCATCGCACAACAGGCGATAACAACAGCTAGTTTATTGTGTGCACTCATGGAGTGCCTCCTTACCTGAGCGTTATCGTGACAGTATCTAGCTAGACGAAGTAAGTATACTACGATTGCATTGCGTAACCAATTATCAAAAATGTTAACATTCATTGTTATCATTTTTGACACCAAGCGAAATTATACATAAGCTATAGTTGGATTGTGTAGAGGCCGCAGACCCTGTGCGCTTTCTGTGCAAAGCGCTGAATTTGTGAATGATACCGGCCGCCGAGCGGTGAAGCGCTTCAAACCGATGCGCATTTTTCCGGTGCCAATACCAATTAAGAAAAGCGCGATCCTGGCCACTCGCTCAAGGTTCAGGCTCTCGTTCATAAAAAGGAAGGTTCGCCATGTCCCAGCCCATTGAGTCCGCCGCGGGCAAAGTTATTCTGCTTACCGGCGCCAATCGCGGAATCGGCCTTGCCACGGTCCGCGAGCTGCAAAAGCGCGGCGCGATTGTCGTGGCCGGTGTGCGCGATCCCAAGCGGATGCCCGCGATCGAAGGCGTGACGGTGCTTGAACTCGATACGGCCGATGCGGCAAGCTGCCGTGCCTATGTCGAGCGCGCGGAAAAAGACCGGGGCGGCATCGACGGACTTATCAATAACGCTGCCATCCTGCTGGATAACGCCACGCCCATTCTTGACCTTGCGGAGGCCGATCTGCGGCGCGTCATCGACGTGAATCTGATCGGCCCCTTCCGGCTCTGCCAACTCGTGATCCCGGGCATGCTAAAGCGCGGGTACGGACGCATCGTCAACATTTCGTCCGGCCTGGGTGCAATCGGCGGGATGGGTGGCGGTTATTCGTCCTATCGCATGACGAAGCTTGCGCTCAACGGCCTGACCCGCGTGCTCTCCGCTGAGCTTGGACAGGGAAGCAATGTCAAGGTCAATAGCCTTAACCCCGGCTGGGTGCGGACCGATATGGGCGGTTCGGACGCGGACCGTGAGCCGGAGGAGGCCGCGCGGGAAATCGCAGACCTTGTGTCCATCGCCGCAACCGGCCCGAGCGGCGGCTTCTTCTACAGGGGCGAGCCGGCGCAGTGGTGAGAGGGCCCTGCCGGATCAATAAGACTGGCAGTTGATCTCATCGCCGGACGTTTCGCAGTTCGTTTGCCTTGGGTGTGCGGCTATGGCGGCGGCGCGCAGGGTCACGCGCTCGCTGTCCATTTTCATCCGGCAATCCGCATATTGGGGCGTTCCGAATTGGAGGCCATACGACTTGCACCGGGCGTCGTCCGCCGAAGCAAGCATCGCCTCGCGCTCCTTATCGGAAACGCAAGAATTCAGCATCAGAGCACAGATCGCCGGCAAGAAATATAACCTCAGCTTCATGGAAAGACCCGCAATAGGCAGCACTCGCGGGCACGATCATAATAAACCTTGTTTGTGTGAGGCTGGAAAGACAACCGTCACCAAAGCTTCATGCGCTGCTGGCGCGCTAAATACGCGCGAATTGCATAGGTGTTCTTGCCAACGCAAAGCCCAAGGCCGGCGGACAGCCTTGAAGCTGGTCAATCGCTCCGTCTCCGGTTGACATTAACAGATCGGCGGACCAGAGTTGCCTCGAATGGGCGCAACATATTTGGGAGGCTGGTTGTTTGACTCCTGCAGCTAACAATGATGCGAGGCAGGGCTACGGCATCGCACACCTGAGCGAGCGGCCCCGCATCCTCGTTGTCGAGGACGAGGCGCTTCTGGCGCTCGAAATCGCAAAGGTTCTGTCTGAAGCAGGCTTCACCGTTATAGGGCCAGCGCGGAGCGTGGACCAAGCGCTCGAACTGGCGGGCCGCGCCGGCTGCCAGGCCGCAGTCCTCGATGTGAGACTTCGCAACGAGACCGCCGAGCATATTGCACATGAACTAAAGAGCCTTGGCATGCCGTTCATAACCCTCTCGGGGTATTCCCAGAGCCGGCTGCCGCCCGTCTTCAGCGAAGCTCCCTTCATCGGAAAGCCGCTTCAGCCCGAACTGCTCATTGCCGAGCTGAATCGCTGCATCAACCACGGTTGACCGGGAAGCGCGCGGCTTCAACCTCGCCGTCCCGGCAGGGCGGCCTTCGCGCTCTATCTGGGACCCTTCGGGGCGCAATGGCCCAGTGTCCGTAAAGCATCCCGGATAAACGCATTGCCTTTTGCGGGATGATGCCCGGCTTAATCCAATATCGCGCAAGACAATTGAAAGTCTCCGGCCATTAACCATTTAAGGCCGTACCAAAGAGCGGCAGCTTGCCGCACTCCGGAACGGACTATGAACATCACTCCCATCGGTTTTACCTTGAACGGCGACGGAGCGGGCTCCGCAAGTGCGGTCCGGCGCGAGCAGGAAGCGCTCGACGCCTATTCAAGCATTGTGACCGGCGTCGTTGAAAGCGTGGCCGCGGCGATGGTCGGCATTCAACGCAAAGCGCGCCCAGGCACGCCGCAGGGCGATGCCCGGCTGCAGGGCGGCGCCGGCTCCGGCATCGTCATAGCGCCGGACGGTTACGTGCTGACCAATAATCATGTCGTTGCCGGCGCAGGCGCGATCGAAGTTTTGCTGGCGGATGGCAGCACCGCGCCCGCGGACCTGGTGGGCGGCGATGCCGACACCGACACAGCGCTGGTGCGGGTTCATGCGGGCCGGCTCACCGCGGCGGAGCTTGGCGATTCCGATAACTTGCGCGTGGGGCAGCTCGTCGTGGCCATGGGCAATCCGTTCGGCCTGCAAGCGACGGTAACCGCCGGGGTGGTGAGCGCGCTGCGCCGGACCTTGCGCGCAACGACCGGCCGGCTCATCGAGGACATTATTCAAACCGATGCCGCGCTGAACCCCGGTAATTCGGGCGGCGCCCTGTTGGATAGCAGAGGCCGTGTCATCGGCGTCAACACCGCCATCATCGCGGGCGCCAACGCGACGGGCTTTGCGGTGCCCATCAACACGGCGAAACGCGTCATTCCCGATCTCATGCGCGAGGGGCGCGTGATACGCGGCTATCTGGGGCTCGCCGGGCAGACCGTGCCGTTCCCAAAAGCGGCGGCTGCGCGTTATGGCATTTCCGTGCCCGCCGGCATTCAAATCGTGCAGATCGTTCCAGGCGGCCCGGCGGATAAGGCCGGCTTGCGCGCGGGCGATGTGATCCTCTCGGCCGGTGGCAAGGACGCGCCATCCGTAGATGCCATCCATCGCATTCTCGACCGCAACTCCATCGGCCGCGAGGCACAGCTGCGTGTGCTCCGGCGGGGCGAGGTGATCGTTGCGCGCATAACGCCGGAGCGCCGCCCGGACGAAACCCGCCGGTGAGGCCTGACGATGTTTACAATTGCGGGAAAAAACCATGATCGCTCCGCCCTTCCATCCGAAGGCCGGATTGTGAAAGAAAGCGCCTTGCGAAAGCGTTAATCTGGCTAACGCACGGATTATGCGGCAGAAATTTCATCGCCCGGCCCGCCGCCGCTTGGATGCAAAGCGGCGCATGTACAATCGCCGGTTGCAATATACGGTTAACGCGCGTAATTATCTATGTTTAACGGACTTTTTGAATCGCACATTTGCGGGTGAAAACGCGAAAAATTGCGCTCTTTGCGGCGGATAGATATTAAAATCCACTCGCGTTTACCATGCCCGCCTTAACCGAGTCCCGGTGCTACGAAAATCGCCTCAGCGGTACGGATCGCCTACGTGACCTGTAAGGCGCGCGCTCGGCTCTTGGCCCTTGCCGCCATGCGCGAAAGGGCGACGGTGAGCATGACTCTAAGCCGCCCCCGGCCTTGCCACGGGCCACACGGAGAAGGAGGGTCGAAACTCGAAAGTCTCGGCCTGCGCATATGCCGGCGGCTAAACCTACAATACCGGACGCATCAACAAGAGCACAAAGTTCGCCGAGAAAGGCAGGGGTTGTTGGGTCAATTAGGTAGATGCGAGGCACCCTGTTGACCCTTAGCGGACCGTTCGGCCTGGTCAGGGGTAAACTAACGTAAGTCCCAGGATAGTCTCGCGCAAAAATCCCAAGTCGCCCGACTTCGCTCCGCAAGCTGGTAAGTGTATCATTCCGCCGAGTCGACAGGAGGGCTTGATATGTCCAGGCGTAGTTTAGTAGCTTGCAGAACTGACGGCGAAGACCTGCGCCTACGCGCCGCCGCCATCGTTGCGTTCTTAATGGTTATGCCCCGCTTCGCGTCAGCCGCCGACCAAGTGCATGACGAGATCCAAGTCTACAACGCAGATATCGCGGAGGTCGGGCAATGGGTCTATGAGCAACATCTTAACTATGCCTTATTGGGGCAGACGAAACCGGAATTTGCCGGGGGATTTACATCGAATCATAGCCTTCAAGGCACTCCCGAATTTGCCTATGGGCTGACACCTTGGTGGGAGACCGGCTTTTATCTCCCATTCGCCGTCAACGCGGACGGCGATTTTCTTTCCGATGGAGCAAAGATCCGCAGCCTGTTCGTCGTCCCAGACGCCGCCAAACGTAACTTTTTCTACGGTGTAAATTTCGAGCTCGGCTATGAGCTGCCGCCGTTTTCGCAAACACGTTGGGGGCTTGAGATTAGGCCCATCATCGGAATTCGCAACTCTGAGTGGGAGTTCATCACCAATCCAATCATAGATGTGAGCTTTGGCGAGGCTGGGGAAGCAGATTTCGCCCCGGCCTTCAGGCTGGCCCGCAAGCTCGGCGACGACCGGTATATCGGCCTCGAATATTACGCGGACTTCGGCAGGATCGGCGATTTTCTGCCCCTGCGGGAACAGAGCCACCAATTATATGCCGTTACGGATTTTAAGGTGGGCAAAGTCGATGTCGAACTCGGCGTGGGTCGTGGCTTCACCCCTGGCTCGGACGGCTGGGTGCTTAAGGCCATTATCGGCTACGACTTCCCAGTTTCCGGCAAAATGAGCGATGCGGGCACCATGTCTGAAGCGCCATTGGGCATGGGGAACCCACCGCGGTCCGCGCAGTCCCGTCAATACCAGAGCCCCTAACTTCGAACCGCACCTGACCCGGAAAGGATGGCCAGACACACCGCTTTGTCCTCGACCGGCACCTTGGGCCGGTCTCGCGAATCGAGGCTCTCCCGGCGGTTTGTCCTGCAAACCGCTTCCTTCTTTCGTCCTAACGATTTATCCGGCGGGCCTGAGAGTCCGGCCTCAACCCAATCCCGGCCCGATTGCCGCCTAATTTTCGTTGTCTGCCTCCGGCCTAAGGCCCAGCGGCCTTCGGAGGAGAGATATCGTGTTCACATCGGTTAAGACCGCAATCGCAGCGGCCTTTCTGTTGCTCGCCGCGGCAACGGACGCGACAGTTGCTCATGCCGCAACTTATGCTTTCGACAGCAAACATGCCGATGTGAATTTCACGTACCACGTAGGGTTCCTGTCGCAGTCGGGACGCTTCACGGAAATGGCCGGTCTTTTCCAGTTCGATCCGCATGCTCCCGAGCGCAGCTCCATCGACGCGGTGATCAAGACTGCAAGCCTTAGCGCGCCTGCGTGGGAAAGCGAACTGAGGGGACGCATGTTCTTCAATGTGGCCGTTTTCCGCGAGATCCGGTTCAAGAGCCGTTCTGTCAGGCCAACGGGAGGTAACACCGCCGATTTCATCGGAGATCTTACGATGAACGGGGTCACCCAGCCGGTAACCTTACAGGCTGTTCTAAAGAATGGTCCCCATGTTACGGCGACCGCTCATTTCAAACGCAGCGCTTTCAACATGACCGAGCTCAGTTTCCTGGTGCGCGATGAAATCGATATTCTGATCGAAGCAGAACTGATCGAGAAACGGTAAAGCAGCCGGGTTCCAGCGCCGGCCACACAAAGGCGGACCGGAACTGCCTCTCGTAAGCATTCGGTAAGCAAGAGTACGCGAAGCTTCGTATTCAGGAATCGCCGCTTCCGCGGAGGGCAGTCTCAAGAAAGGCAGCTCGCACCTCATGCGTGTCTACCTGAGGGCGCCGGTGCGCAGGGAGCAGACTCGACGTTCAGCAAAACGAAAGAAACGAATGAAAGTTATTTCGCAGCTTCACAACGATATTTCTTCCAAGAATATTTATTCCTTCCTGGCGCCGAACCAATATCGCAGCCGTTGAGGCGATTTCCATGCTTCAAGCCGAACGCCTCCAAGACACCGGCGCAGATCTCTACGAGCATCACGTCAATCCGCAGTGGGTGAGATTGCTCGACATTCTGGGAATGAACGTCACCTACGAGCGCTGTGTTGGATCGCAGCTCCATACCGCGGATGGCCGGATCATTTCCGACTTCAATTCCGGCTATTGCGTGCACAATGTTGGGCACAATCATCCGCGCATTATCGCCGCTCTGAAAGACGAACTCGGCAAATGCGGGCCGGCCATGCTGCAGGCTCACGTTCCCGGACTGGCTGGAGAGCTGGCCGCGCGGCTATGCGGCCTTGCGGGCGGCCGCCTCAACAAGGTGTTTTTCGGAAGCTCAGGCAGCGAAGGCGTCGAAGCCGCCATCAAATTCGCGCGCGCGCATACCAAACGCCCCGGCATTCTCGGTGCATCCGGCGGCTTTCACGGCCTCACATGCGGCGCGCTCTCCTTGATGTCGAATAACTTCTGGAAGGACGGCTTTGGGGCGATGCTGCCCGCTACCGAATTCGTTCCTTATGGCGGCATCGACGAGCTGGATAAAAAGCTCTGCACCAAGTCCTTCGCCGCGTTTATCGTCGAGCCAATCCAGGCGGAGGGCGGCGTTCTTGTGCCGGCGGCGGACTATTTGGCTAGCGCTCAAGCGCTTTGCCGGCGATACGGGACGCTTTTCGTTTTGGACGAAGTGCAAACCGGATTTTTCCGCACCGGCCGCTTCCTGGCGGGCCATCACTTCGGCGTAGACCCCGATATCGTCATCCTGGCCAAAGCGATCAGCGGCGGCCTCGTTCCGTGCGGCGCCGTGCTGATGACCGATGCAATTTACAAGTCCGTCTATAGCTCCTTCAAGCGCGCGCTGGTACACACCTCGACCTTCAGCGAGAACGCGCTTGCGATGCGCGCCGGCTTGGCAACGCTCGATGTGCTTGAGGACGAAGGGCTTGGAAAGCGCACGGCTGCGCTGGGCGAGCGCCTTCGCAGCGCGTTGAGGGAGCGGCTTTCGGGCTACGAAATGTTCGGCGAGGTCCGCGGTCTGGGCTTGCTCAACGCGATTGAATTCAAAGCGCCGCGCTCCTTGAAATTGCGCGTCGCGTTCGAGACCTTGGCCATGATCCATCCGGCGGTGTTCGGCCAGATCCTCGTCATGCGCCTATTCCGCGATCACGGGATGCTGAACCAGGTTTGCGGCAATAACTTCATGGTGCTGAAAGTCTCGCCGCCGCTCATTGTGGAAGACGCACAGCTCGATAGGTTCGTATCCGCAATCGCGCAGATTACCGATCTCATGCACACTTTCGGCGGGTTCTGGACGGAAGCAACCGGGCTAGCGCAGCGCGCGCTCAAGTCCATATGACCGCAGCCGTCCTGTATGCCTTTCTCCGCGCACGTGCATTCTCGAAAAGCGCTTCATTCTAGCAGGACACCGTTGGCTATGCCACAGAGGAAGAAACCTATGAAGCGTCACACGAGGCAACGGCGAAGCGAGGGCCGGCTGTGAGAATAGCAAGCGTAGCAGGCGCGATGCCGGAGCATCGTTATAGGCAGCCGGAGATAACGGCCGCCTTCAAGGCCTATTGGGGCGAGAAGCTCCGGACTCCCGAGCGGCTCGATCAGTTTCATTCCCGCGTTGGCGTAGAATCCCGGCACTTTGCCTTCCCGATGGAGCGCTATCCGCAGTTCACCTCCTGGGGCGAAACGAACGATGCGTGGTTTGAGGTTGCTGAAGAGCTTGGCGCCAAGGCCATCGATGCGGCTCTCGAACGTGCGGGACTCTCCCGGCAGGAGTTGCACGCACTTTACTTCGTTTCGGTGACAGGCATCGCGAGCCCTTCGCTCGATGCCCGGCTCATCAACCGCATGGGCCTGCGCCCCGACATCAAACGCACACCGATTTTCGGTATCGGCTGCGCCGGAGGTGCGATGGGGTTGACGCGTGCTGCCGATTACGTGCTGGCCTATCCCGATCACAATGCCGCATTGCTTGCCGTGGAGCTTTGCTCCCTCACGATCCAAGCGGACGATCTATCGCCCGCGAACTTGATTTCGGTTGGCCTGTTCGCCGATGGCGCCGCGGCAGCTATAGTCAGCGGTTCCAAGACGCGGCGCCCGGCAAACGCGGCCGGTTCCGGGCCAAGAATATTGGGCACGGGCTCGGTCTTCTATCCGAATTCCGAAGATATCATGGGCTGGGATATTTCGGAGAAGGGCCTGAAGATCGTGCTTTCGCCAGGCTTGCCGGATCTTATCAAGAAGAACCTGGGTGGCGACGTCGATACCTTCCTCGCCAGATACAAGCTGACGCGCCGCGATATCGGCACGTGGGTCATGCACCCGGGCGGACCAAAAGTTCTGACAGCGATCAGGGACACGCTCGGCTTGCCGGATGCAGCCGTGGACAGTTCGTGGGACTGCCTGAAGCGGTTCGGAAATCTTTCCTCTGCCTCGGTTCTTCTCGTGCTGGAGGAGGTTCTAACAAACAGGACTCCCGAGCCCGGCACTTATGGCGTGCTGTTGGCTATGGGCCCCGGCTTCTGCGCAGAGATGATCCTGCTCCAGTGGTGACGCGAACCGCACTGCCCGCGGAAACGGACGTTTTCATTATTGGTGGCGGGCCGGCTGGGCTGGCTGCCGCCATTGCCGCGCGCAAGGCTGGCCTGCAAGTGATCGTCGCGGACAGGGCGCGGCCGCCCATCGACAAGGCTTGTGGCGAAGGCCTCATGCCGGACGGGGTAGCAGCGCTCCGCCAGATCGGCGTGGAACTCACCGCGGCTGACGGGGCGCAGTTTCGGGGTATCCGCTTCCTCGACAACGGGTGCGAGGCCGAGGCCTGCTTTCCAAACGCCGGATGCGGCTTTGGCATTCGCCGGATGCGCCTTCATGAAATCCTCGCGGACGCAGCGGAGCGTGCCGGCGCTGTCCTATGCTGGCATACCCCGGTGGAGGGCGTTGAACAGGGAGGTGTCAGGGTTGGCGGCCGGACGGTGCGCTGCGGGTGGATCGCGGGGGCAGATGGTTTTCATTCACGGGTGCGCCAATGGGCCGGACTGCGGCAATCGTGGAGCAGCGTGCGCCGCATCGGATTGAGGCAGTATTTCCGGATCGAGCCATGGTCCGATTTCGTCGAGGTCTATTGGACCCGCAATGCTCAAGCGTACGTTACGCCCATAGGCCCGGACGAAATCTGCATCGCAATCATCGGGACTACTAAAGAAGTTCGCGTTGAGGATTTTCCTGCACTCTTTCCAAAACTCGCTGCACGCCTCGCTGACGCACAACCATTGGGCGCACCGCGCGGTGCGATCACCATGTCGTCGAGGTTGTCAGCGGTCACAAAAGGGCGGATCTCTCTGTTGGGAGATGCGTCTGGAACAGTCGACGCGGTGACGGGTGAAGGTCTGCACCTGGCGTTCCGTCAGGCGAGCGTTCTGGCGGAGGCTATCGCAAGCGGCGATCTTAGCGGCTATGGCACCGCTCACCGCCGGATGCAGCGGATGCCGCAATTCGTGGCCAGCCTGCTGCTCCTCCTCGACGGCAACGACCGCTTGCGCCGGGCGGCATTTCGAACACTGGCGGCAGCGCCGCCGGTCTTCAACGCCTTGCTGGCCTTTCACGTAGGAAAGCGTCCGCCTTCCGCATTATCGCTGGGCATGGCCGAAGGCGCGCTGCGGCTGCTGGCGTGGCAGCGGCCCGTCAGAAAACAAGCGTAAGCTTGCCTATTTGGTGCAATCGATGAAAACCGGCCGAAGTTTCCAATTTTTGCCACTTTTGCCGCGGATAGCGCATCTGAAGACCTGCGACATTCTGTTACAACTTACAGGCGGACGTAAGAGATGAGCAGCGCATGAGACTTCTGATCGCCGAGGACAATGTCCGGCTTGGCAGCTACATTCGCGACGCGCTCAGCCAGCGGGGTTTCACCGCAGATCTCGTTGAAACGGCGGGCGATGCGGAAGCGGCCCTGTTCGGCGTCGATTATGTCGCCCTTATTCTAGATCTTGGGCTTCCCGACGCCGACGGCATGACCGTGCTGAAGAAGATGCGCCAAAACCAAGATATGAGGCCGGTTCTCATCCTCACGGCGCGCGACAGCACCGAAATGCTCGTCAACGGGCTGAATGGCGGCGCCGACGATTATCTATGCAAGCCGTTCGAGATCGACGAACTCGTAGCGCGCGTCCGGGCGCTGCTCCGCCGTCCGGGACTGAGAAAAAGCGTCATCATCACGGAAGGCAATGTCCGCCTCGACACCGCTGAGAGGGAGGTTCGCGTCGATGACAAGATTGTGGAAATTCCCCGCCGCGAGTTTTACGGGCTGGAGCTTCTCATGCGGCGCTCGGGTAGCGTCGTGTCCAAGAAATCCATGGAAGATGTGCTCTATTCTTTCGGCGAGGAAATCGCCTCCAACGCAGTGGAAGTTTTGGTCCATCGCTTGCGCAAACGACTGCTTGACTCGGGTGCGGATGCAGTGATCCATACCATAAGGGGTGTTGGATACATGCTCGCAGCCGAGGCTCGCAAAGGCGCATGAGGCGATATTTTCAGTCTCTGTGGTTCCGGCTCATTTTTGGACTTATTCTCGGCTCGCTCGCCGCGGTGCTGGCGGCCAGCCTATTTCTTTATATCCGGTTCAAGAATGTAAATATGGAGGCCCGTGAGCAAACGCTTCAGGGGCAAGCAAGGCTCGTTGCGGAACTTTACGAATCGTCACCTCAGCATCAAGTCAAACCTCCCAGTTCCTACGCAGCCTATTATCGCGACGGATTGGGTGCATTCGCAGTTGTTTGGAGAGACGGAACTCTGGTTGCTGCGTCGGTAGGGGTGACTCATGGATTTCATCCTGTCAATCCGGAAGTGAGCAGGGAGTTTTTCGCTTACCCCCAACCTGAGGGAAAGCCTGCGTTTTACGGTATTTCGCTGAGGATTAAGGGATCGTCACCTCCGGCCTGGGTCCAAGTTGCTTTCAAGGACAATGAAGTCATCTTCGATTCGGTGCTCGAAGAGTTCATGCAGGATATCGGTTGGATATGGTTGCCCTTTGTCGGCATCCTCCTGGTTATCAATCTGATTGTCATAAGGATTAGCTTGCGGCCCTTGGCCCGGGCATCGGCGCAGGCTTCCGCTATTGGACCGTCGGCGGTGTCGCGACGCTTGTCCGAGACCGGCATGCCCAATGAAGTCCTAAGTTTCGTCAGAGCGATTAACCGGGCGCTCGACCGGCTCGAATACGGGTATAAGGAGCAACAAGCTTTTATCGCGGATGCCGCTCATGAGTTACGCACCCCCGTTGCGATCATGACCACGCACATGGACTTGCTGCCAAACTTCGGCGGAAAAACCGCGCTTAAGGAAGAACTCGGATCGCTGAAGCGGCTTGTCACCCAATTGCTGGATAACGCCCGCATCGACGCGCTGAGGTTCGAGCCGGCCGACAAAGTCGACCTCAACACCCTCGCCACAGAAGTCGCGTCATACCTCGCTCCCTGTGCGATCGCGCGCGGGAAGACTATTGAAGTCTACAAGGCCGAGAGGCCCGCATTCGTCAATGGCGCCCACGACTTCCTGTTCCGGGCACTTCGCAACCTTGTGGAGAACGGCGTCGAGCACACGCCGCCCGGCACTTCTGTCTACATCGGTGTGATGAACCCCGCAATTCTGATAGTCGCCGATTGCGGACCAGGCATTCCGAAGGCCGAACGCGAAGCCATCTTTGAGCGCTTCTGGCAAGGCCGGCGAGACCGCGGAGGCGGCGCTGGGCTTGGAATGGCGATCATCTCGCGAACCGTTGCGGCTCATGGAGGCAAGATCGAGATAGCGGATCGCCGCGGCGGGGGCGCCCTGTTCAAGGTCTCATTTCCGCCCTTCGGTGCAAAGCGCTCTCCGGCGCTTCGTATCGCACCTGCGCCGGGCCCACAGCGGCCTCCGGCGCTTCCTTCCCCGCGCCACTCGAAAAACGCCGCGAAATAGAGGCGGCGGCGAACCGCGCCGCACGTCCCAGCCCCATCGCCGCCTCGGCAGGGGACACAACTAGCTTTTTCCACAAAAGATCAAGCTCCGTAAGCGATCGGTAAGCTTGAAACCGCTATGGTTCACGCGTCGGCAAGGCTGTGGCCGGTTCGGCGCTCCACAAAGTTTTAAGTCATGTCTAGTAATGCGCGCGTTCTTCAAGCAAGAGCGTCGCGATTTTGGTGTTTTGATAAAGCAACGCTAAGTTTTATTCCAATTTTTGCCGGTCTTAATTCTGCCAAGCTTTAGCTATTTATAGCGTCAATGTAACGCAGCCAACGTTGCTCGCTGAGTGGAATAGGCATTCAACCGTGAACAAAGCGCAGATAACATGAGGCTTATAGAATTACATTCTGGACATCCTATGCGTCCTACCGCAAATAGACTTATTCGTGCTGTCTATTCCTTGAATTACGACGCTTATGTTTTGAACATTCCAAAGACTGTATTCGCTTTAGTCGATGAGTATGATAAAATGCACGCAGCGGCGGGGTTTAGAGATTCCTCGGAAGCGTATTTCTCTGAGTATTACCTTGACGCGCCTGTGGAGACGATTATTGGCGCGGCCGCGCGAAAGCCGGTGGACCGGCACAAAATCGTGGAGGTTTCATGCCTCGCAAGCCGGACGCCGGCGGTCTCGATGCAATTCCTGCGAGAACTCGTGCTCCACGGAGAACGTCTTGGCTTCGATTGGGCGTTTTTCACCGCGACGAGCCGTCTGGAGAAGCTTCTGCGGCGGATGCGCCTGCCGCTTATTGGCTTAGGCGCTGCCAGCGCGAACCGGGTCCCAACCCCCGAAATCTGGGGCTCCTATTACGACACAGACCCTCGGGTTCTAGCGTTCGCACGCGAGCAGCTGATGCCCTTCCTGGTTAAGAAGGCCGCGCCGTCTGGAGCTTACGAGGTGCGCGCCCATGGCTAAGCTTGCCGAAGCGTTAGCCCGTCACGCATCCTCGGCTGGAGAGCAAGTCGCGATGAGCGACGGCCGCCGTTCGGTGACGCGCTCGCAGCTCGCGGATTGGGTCGCGGCCGTCGCGCACGACCTTGGGCCCGCACAAGAGACCGTCGGCATTTTCGGCAACAACAGCGTAGAATGGGCCGTCGCCTTCCTCGGCGCGAGCGTGGCCGGAAAGACGATTGTTCCGATCCCTGTGTTTTTCAGTGAAGGCCAGCGCGGCCATTTGATTCGCGACGCGCGGATCGCGCGCGTGATGCTGACCGATTCGCCAAGCGCGGAGAGCTTGCCCCCATCCGTGCCCTCGTACCGTCTGAGGGAACTGCCTGGACGGGGGCTTCCGCCGCAGGCCCGCGACGGCGGCCTCATCATTTATACCTCGGGCAGCACCGGAAATCCTAAAGGCGTCCGCCTCATGAGCGGTCAAGCCTTATGGTCCGCAGAGACATTGGCGAAAGCCATCGGCGCTAGAGCTGAAGATAAATATCTGTCTGTGCTGCCTTTGCCGGCGCTTCTTGAGCTGATTTGCGGCATCATCATCCCTACGCTTGTGGGCGGCTCCGTCCATTACGATAGCGGTATCGCCCAAAGCGTTGGCGTTGGTGCGTTGTGCAACATTGCGGAAGCTTTCGAGCGGGCAAGGCCCACAACGAGTGTGCTTGTCCCGCAGCTCCTCGCGCTATACGCGGGGCAATTGGCTGCCGCAAACGCGCGTCCTCCTGCGGAGTTGCGCTTTGTCGCCGTCGGCGGCGCTGCTGTTCCTCCAGCCGTTGCGCGAGCCGCGAGGGACCTCGGAATTCCTGTTTTCGAGGGATATGGACTTTCGGAATGCTGTTCCGTTGTCGCAGTAAACCGGCCTGGCGCCCTTCGTGAGGGGACTACCGGCCAGCCGCTTCCCGGTCTTCACGTCGCAATCGAGGACGGGGAAATTATCGTCGAAGGACCGTCCGTCATGGACGGTTACCTGCACGGCGAAGCAGCGCCGCGCCGCTGGCGGACGGGCGACACCGGCAGCCTCGATGCCGGCGGCTTTCTCACCGTCTACGGCCGCCGGGACAATTTGATCGTCACGCCCTATGGCCGGAACCTCAGCCCAGAATGGATCGAAAGCATGCTGCTCGGCGATCCGAGGATCGGCGCTTGCGTCTTGTGTCAAGTTGGAAGCCCTGCTCAGCTAACTGTTCTTCTCATACCTTCCCGCCTAGGTGAGGGTTGGTTTAGGGCTGCCCAGCAAGAGGAGATCGGCGCGCTCGTGGGAAGGGCATGCCAGGCCGCCCCGGATTACGCGCGTCCCCAAAGAGCGGCGGCGGCTTCCCGCGAGGAGGCCTCCGCACGGGCCCTGTTCACAGCCAACGGCCGCCCCCGGCGCGACGAAGTACAAAAATTTCTGCATGAAAGAGTCCAAACTTTTGAGGTGCAAGGATGACCCCATTCGACCGGCTTTGCGGGGAGACAGCGGAAGCCCGCGGGCGTTTTCTGTCGATCCCGCTTGTGAAACACGCCTTAGCGGCCGGTGCGTCACGCGAACTCTACACCGCGTTCCTCATCGAAGCGTACCATCACGTCAGACACACCTTTCCGCTTCTGGCGCTGGCAGCCGCGCATAGCCGCGATGAGCGCTATCAGGCGGCCCTCGCCCAATACATGAACGAAGAGCGCGGCCACGAGAAGTGGATCCTCGACGATATCCGCGCCATGGGCGGCGATGCCGAAGCCGTCGAGCGGGGCAAGCCGGGCATGGCCTGCCAGGTCATGGTGGGTTACGCCTACTATTCGATTGAATGGATTAGTCCCTACGCCTTTCTCGGCATGGTTCACGTGCTCGAAGGCCTATCGGTCATGCTCGCGGAAAAGGTTGCCGGGGCTGTGCAGCGCGCGCTTGGAGCCGGGGACGCGGCCGGATTCTCCTATTTGCGCACGCACGGCGCCCTCGATGTCGAACACACCGCGCTCTTTAGAAACCTGGTCAACGGCTTCGAGGACCGTGAGACGCAGGACATCATCATCGAGGCGGCGCAGGTAATGTACCGCCTCTATGGCGCGATTTTCGAAGATTTGGGGGCACGATTTGGGAGCATGGCCCATGCAGCTTGATGGAAAAAAAGCGCTCATCACGGGGGCAGGTTCTGGGATCGGCCGCTCGCTAGCCATCGAAGCGGCAAGCAGGGGCGTGAGGTTGGCCCTGTCGGGCCGCCGGCGGCAGGCTCTCGAAGAGACGTTGCCCCAGCTGGCGGGTAGCGGGCATCTCATTATCGCAGCCGACGTAACGACGCCGTCGGACCGCAAGGCACTGATGGCCGAGGTTCAGGCGCAATGGGGCGGTCTCGACCTCCTTGTGAATAACGCCGGCATCGTGCCGGTGGGGCCGCTGGGTGCGGCGACCGATGAAGATTTGCAAGCGGTTCTCGA
>JBKQIH010000309.1:0-10246 GCA_052148445.1 Rhodomicrobium sp. | reverse complement strand
ACCGTGCACTTCTACGACCGCTGCACCAAGGAAACCGCTGTAGGGGCGCCAGGCGCGCCGCGCGGGTGATCGCATTGGGTTCCGGCGGCAGGTGGCGTAAGGGCGCCGCCCGGATGTAGAAAAAGGGCTCGCGATTGGCAAATCGCGGGCCTCTTGCCGTGCGGCTCGTCTCCCCATGCGCGGTGAGACGTGAAGCGATGTGACGTCCGTTGTCGTTTGCCGAATCGGCGCCCTTCGTGCCTTTCCCCGTCATCCCGGAAATGCCGAAGGCGTTATCCGTGGCCGTTACACGCCGCAGCGCGCAGGGGATGAGCCTAGCCTAGCGTGGCCCTTTGCAAAATATTTTCAGATTTCCCATGTGATAGTCATAAAAAAGGCTGCCGCGAGCCCATAAGAACACCGGGGAGATGTCCATGGATACGCTCGTATATGCACCCTCCGTTAACCTCGACGAGAAGTATCTGGCCGAGGCTGGGGAGGTGTTTATTACAGGCGTACAAGCTCTCGTTAAGCTGCCGCTTCTGCGCCGGCAGATCGACGCCAATCACGGCTTGAACACGGCCGGTTTTATCTCCGGCTATCGCGGCTCTCCGCTTGGAATCTACGATAAGCAGCTTTGGCATGAGCGCGAGCGCCTCGCCGCGTCTCACATCGTCTTCCGCTCTGGCGTCAATGAGGAGCTGGCGGCAACCGCAGTTTGGGGAAGCCAGCAGGTTGGGCTGTTCCCGGGCGCCCGGTACGATGGCGTTTTCGGCATCTGGTACGGCAAGGGACCGGGCGTAGACCGCTCGGGCGATGCGTTCAAGCATGCAAATTTCTTCGGCACCGCGCGCCATGGCGGCGTGCTCGCCTTTGCCGGCGACGACCACGCCTGTAAATCGTCCACGCTGCCCAATCAAAGCGATTTTGCCTTTATCGACGCAGAGATCCCCGTCCTTAACCCGGCCGATATTGCCGAGCTTCTCGAATTCGGCATGAAGGGCTTCGACCTTTCGCGCTTCGCCGGCCTCTGGGTGGGCATGAAGACGATTGCCGATACCCTGGATGCCAGCGCCACGGTAGCCATCGACCTCAACCGCTACCGGACCTCCGCGCCCGGCGGGGTTGCCGCGCCCGCTGGCGGGCGGAACGGCCGGCTGCATCTAACGCCGCCGCAACAGGAGGAGGTGCACCGGCATTTCCGCTTGCCCGCGGCGCTGGCATTTGCGAGGGCGAACGGGTTCGACCGGATTGCCATGGACAGCCCAAAGCCGCGCTACGGGATCGCGGCGTCCGGCAAGGCTTACCTTCATGTGCGCCAAGCGCTGCGGGACCTTGAAATCGGCGGCGCTCAGGCAGCCGCTCTCGGCATACGGGTGTATAAGATCGGGCTTGTCTGGCCGCTCGACGAGCAGGGCGCGCGGGCCTTCGCCGATGGGCTCGAAACCGTGCTGGTGGTTGAAGAGCGGCGCGACGTCATCGAGCACCAGCTCCGCGCGGCGGCTTATGGCCTCGCCGATGGACGGCGCCCGAATATCCTCGGCAAACGCGATGCCGCCGGGACTCCGCTTATAAGCGATCTCATGGACATCGACACCGCCCATGTGGCGCGTGCGATCCTCTCGACCATCCCCGAGGTCTGGAAAACGCCGCGGATGCGTGAGATTGAAACCCGTCTCGCGGACGCCGCGAAAACGGCCGCGGCCTCTGTGCCCTTGCACGTGCGCTCGCCCTATTTTTGCTCCGGCTGCCCGCACAGCACGTCGACCCGCGTACCCGAAGGAAGCCGCGCCGTGGCCGGCATCGGCTGCCATTTCCTTGCGACCTATATGAGCCGCAATACGGACAGCTACACCCAAATGGGTGGCGAGGGCGTGCTATGGGCCGGGCAAGCTCCCTTCACGAGCGAGCCGCACATTTTCGCCAATCTCGGCGACGGCACATATTTTCATTCCGGCAGTCTAGCCGTGCGGCAAGCCATCGCCGCCGGCCACAGCATGACTTACAAAATCCTCTATAACGACGCGGTCGCCATGACCGGCGGTCAGCCCGTGGACGGCCAGCTTTCGGTACCGCGGATCGCCGCGCAGATGCGCGCCGAGGGAGTGAGCCGCATCGCCATCGTCAGCGACGAGCCGGACCGGCATCGAGGGCATCCCGATATTCCTGAAGGCACAAGCTTCGATCGCCGCTCGCGGCTCGATGCCGTTCAGCGCGAACTTCGCGGCGAGCCGGGCGTCAGCGTCATCATCTACGATCAAGTTTGCGCGACGGAAAAACGGCGCCGCCGCAAGCGGGGCCTGATGGAACAATCGCAGAGCCGCGCCGTTATCAATGCAAGTGTTTGTGAAGGTTGCGGCGATTGTTCCCGCGCCTCCAATTGCCTTTCGGTCGAGCCGTTCGAGACCGAATTCGGGCAGAAACGCAAGATCAATCAATCGACATGCAACCAAGACTTCTCCTGCGTTGAGGGGTTCTGCCCGAGCTTTGTGTCCGTCTATGGCGGAACGCTCAAACGCCGCGAACCGAATGTCCATGAGCCCGGCGATCTGCGGGAGCCGCAGCTGCCGGCAATCGGCCCCGATGGCTACAATACCCTCATAACCGGCATCGGCGGCCTCGGCGTCACCTCGCTTGCCGCAATCCTCGGCATGGCGGCCCACCTTCAGAACCGTCAGGTCCGCGTCATGGATCAGATCGGGCTCGCGCAAAAGGGCGGCGGCGTCTATTCCCACCTGCGCATCGCGGGGCAAGGCGAGGAGCTTTACAGCCCGCGCATCGGCACCGGGCAGGCGGATCTCCTTCTTGCAGCCGACATCGTCGTGGCCCATGGCAAAAACGGGCTCCCGTTCGTGAGCCCGGAGCGGACCGATGTTGTGTTCGATGGAATGTTGATCCCGACCGCCGAATTCGTCGCAAATAATGCGGTGGCCTATGACGCAGCCGGCATGGCGTCGCGCCTCAGCCGCAGCGCGCGCAGCTTTGGCGAATGCCCGGCCACGGAAATTGCCACGGAATTTCTCGGCGATTCAATCTACGCCAACATGGTTCTGACGGGCTTCGCCTGGCAAAAGGGGTTAATCCCGCTCGATCGCGGTGCGATTTTCCGGGCCATCGAGCTGAACGGCGCCAGCGTTGAGGCCAATAAACGTGCCTTCACGCTCGGACGCGAGGCGGCAATCGATCTCGGTCGATTGCAGGCGAAGGCCAAGCCCCGGCCGGCACTCGCGCGCACGTTCGGCGATATCATCGATATCCG
Source organism: Rhodomicrobium sp. (assembly GCA_052148445.1). Lineage (GTDB taxonomy): Bacteria > Pseudomonadota > Alphaproteobacteria > Rhizobiales > Rhodomicrobiaceae > Rhodomicrobium. Next base: position 7,008 of record JBKQIH010000309.1, on the reverse strand, counting down.
GGTGCGCGATTTGACGGCGTACCAGAATGAAACCTATGCCGCGCGCTATCGCGTTTTCGTCGAAAAAGTTTGGAACCGCGAGCAAACGATCGCGCCGGCCAGTCAAGCCTTAACCGAGACCGTGGCGCGCAACCTGCACAAGCTCATGGCAATCAAGGACGAATACGAGGTGGCCCGCCTTTATGCCGATGGCCGCTTCGCAGCGCAGATCGCGGAGCAATTCGAAGGTAAGGTGAAGCTTAGGGTGCATCTCGCGCCCCCCTTCCTCGCGCGGCGCAATCCCAACACGGGCCTGCCGGAAAAGCGCAGCTTCGGGCCGTGGATCCTCAAGGCGATGAAGGTGCTGGCGAAGGGCAAGCGCTTGCGCGGTACACGCTTCGACATTTTCGGCCGGACGGAGGAACGCCGGGCCGAGCGCGCAGCTGTGGCCAGCTATGAAGCGCGCATCGAAAGGCTCTTGGCGCAGCTGACGCCGGCCAACCTCGCGCTTGCAGTGCAGTATGCCGCGGTGCCGGACACGATCCGCGGCTTCGGTCCCATCAAGGCGGCGAATATGAGAAAGGCCGAGGCGCGCTATGCCGAGCTCGAAGCCGCTCTTCTTGCTCCCCGGACACAGCGGGCCGCGGAGTAGCTATTCATCGATCTGCGGCATTGTGGTCCTCCCGCCCAGTGCAGGCTAGGACTAAGCGCTTTTTCGTGCTACACCATCTAAGCAAATTTGCCTGCACCATAGGAGGATGAAATGCTCGTTCCGCGCATTCTCTTTGCAGCCGCCGCCCTTAGCCTTGCGGCATCCGCGGCTTCTGCCTGCGAAGGTCAATCCGGTAAAGTTATTTTCGAGGACAAGTTCACCGACGACATGGGCGGGTGGACCTTTGGCGCCGGCGACGGCTTTGTCCTGAAAAACCCCGGCGCGACTCTTAGCGTTCCTGCGGCCGAAGGAAGCCAATCTCGCAGCGTTCAAAACCAAACCTTCACCGCAAGCGAGGGCGATTACTGTGCTGAAATGTCGTTTCCCGAAAACGCAGTGGCACTAAATGGAGCCATGGGAGTCGTTATGCTCGGGCCGGACTATGAGAATAACTGGATTGTGGAAGCGATAGCCGACGGCAAGGTAGGGCTTTACAAGCGCATCAACAGGAAATGGACCACTGTTTGGGAAGTGGATGGAAATGGCGCTGTCAAGACAGACCCGGCCAGTAAAAATTCCGTGCGAGCCATAGTCAAGGGCAACACCATTACAGTTATCGTGAATGGACAAACGATCAAGAGCGTGCGCGCTGCCATTCCGGGCGGAGAATTAAAGTTCGGCCCTATCGCTGAATATACGAAGGGCTCCGCTACGCCCGTGGATTACACTGTCCACTCATTTTCCGTTTTTCCAGCTAAATAGCAAATCGCGCGCGTGCTCCAGAATGCGCGCGCGCCCTCCCTTTTCGTTCCATCCAGCAGAACCTCTTTTGCGCACTCTGCTCAGGTCAGGGAACGAGAACCGCCGCGCCGGTCAGTTCACCACGCCGCAGGCACGACAGCGCCTCATTCGCTTCGCTTAGGCTGAAGAGCTGCACCGTTGTCTTGACCGGCACTTTGGGCGCGAGCGCGAGAAACTCGATCGCATCGCGCCGCGTCAGATTGGCGACCGAGCGCAGCGTCCGTTCACCCCATAGAATATTGTATGGGAAACTCGGGATGTCCGACATATGGATGCCCCCGCAAACAACGATGCCGCCTTTTCTGACGGCTCTGAGCGCCAAAGGCACGAGTTCCCCGGCGGGCGCAAAGATAATTGCGGCATCCAGCAAGGTGCCCGGTCTTTCATCGGATCCGCCAGCCCAGCGGCACCCGAGCGAGCGAGCGAATTGCTGCGCGCGCTCGTCTCCCGGACGGGTGAAGGCATATACATTGCGCCCTTCATGGAGTGCAACCTGCGTGACGATGTGGGCGGCCGCGCCGAACCCGTAAATGCCAAGCGCCCTGCCATGACCGGCCATTTTCAGCGAACGGTATCCGATAAGCCCTGCGCAAAGCAGCGGAGCCGCCTCCGCGTCGCTATAACCCTCCGGAATCGGGAAGCAGAAGCGCGCGTCCGCAACGGCATAATCCGCGAAGCCTCCATCGTAATGATAGCCGGTGAATTTCGCGAGATCGCAGAGATTTTCCTCGCCCCGCTTGCAGAACTCGCATTCGCCGCATGTAAAGCCGAGCCAGCCAACGCCCACGCGCTGCCCTTCCGTGAAACCCTCGATGCCCGCACCGATCGCCTCGATTTGACCCACGATTTCGTGCCCCGGCACGATGTGCTCGCAACAAGGCTGCAGATCGCCATCGGCTACATGGAGGTCCGTTCGGCAGACCGCGCACGCTTTCACCCTCAAGAGCAGCTGGCCGGCCTGGGGCCGCGGCATCTCCCGGTCCTCCAGCGTCAGCGGCTGGCCGGGCGTTTTCAAGACCATCGCTCTCAAATAGCGTTCCCCCGCTTCAAACGTGAGTTGCGGGGCCATGCTAGCACGGTATGCGCTTAACGAGAAAAAAAAGAAGTGTGACTGCAAAGACATAGCCATTCGCAGCGGTTGGCGGCAGGAGCTTCAGAAAAAGCTCCATAAGGTTAATCCGTTAGCGGAATTTTTAGTATGTTTGCGCATTTTCGATTATGGCCGCTGCAGCCACCCAGCAAGCCAAGTTGTTGAAACGCCGTGGCAATGAGTGATTAGAATGTTGAAGAGCAATAAGCGTCCTGCGCTCAGTCTGCTCATCGCGGCAGGGGGGTGCGTCGCCGGTGCCTATAGCGCCTATGCGGCATTTTCGAATGGCAAGTTGATCACCGATGGGGCCGCGGGGCTCATGTTCGGCCTCGCCTTTGCCTCGGTTGTCATCATCAGCTGGCTCATGCTGCCGTGGGCCGACAAGCGCGCCGAGGAGGGCTCGTACCGCGACGCTTGGCTTTGGCGCGCGAGCTGGATCATGGCGCTCGGATTCGTGCTTGCGAACTCCATCGTTTACACCGTGCACTACCGGGCGGAAATGACTGAGAGCAAGGGCCTGAAGATCGAGGCATACGAACGCGCCCGGCAATTGGAAGCGCTGGCCACGGCGGAGTATAACGGGCTTAGAACCAATCCCCGGTGGGATGCGACAAGCGGGTGTTCGAACATTACAGCACCGAAGTCTAAGCTGTATTGCGAGCAAGTACGCAACGCGCAAGCGCAGATCCAGAGTGCCGAGGCAACCCTCGGTCATGGCAGGCCTGCCTCGAAGGACGCCGGAGCGGAAACCCTGGCGTGGGTCCTCGGAGCCGACGAAGCCAAGGTTCGCCGGAGCTTGCCGATCTTTTGGGCGGTGATCCTTGAGTTGATCGCATCGCTCTGCATGAGGGAAGCCTTCGCATCGATACGTACGCCTGGCGCGGCAAAGGCAAACCCTCACATGCACTTAATGTCCAGCGAAACAGCAAAAGGCTTCGCCCAAGCCCGCCAGCCCGCGTCAGCCGCGGTTCCGCTTATGGGTGTGCTCGCGTCATTTCCTTTCGAGAATAGCCAGATGCCGAACGGAGCCATGAATGACAACATGCCCTACGCCGTCTACGCTTGAGATTTGGCCCGTGACCGGCGGGCCAGTCCCCCCGCCCCTTTTCCGGGCGAGCCTCGCAGTCTGCGCCGGCAAGGGGGCGATGCCGCGATGGATCGCCCGCCCTACGATCCGTCCGCCTTCGATTGATTGGGGGACGGACCCCAGGTTTTTGGGCTTACGCGTTTCGTTCCGGAATACCGCTTCATTCTTTCCGGATGCACTCTAGTAGCCCAACGACTCGAGCATACTCAGCGATCGGCGAGACACTGAACGTGCTCAACAATCCCGCTCCAGCCCTCCTTTTCCGGAATAACCGCACACCCCCGCGCGCACGGCCGAGGGCGCACCCTTTCTAAAAGGGCCTATCGCGGTTTGCGCGGCACCGGGGGCTCATCCTCAAGCGCGCGGTAGGCGGCTCCCTCCAGATCCTCGTATTGCCCCGATTTGAGCGCCCAGAGGAACGCCGCAAGACCCAGGCCTCCGAGAAAGAGAGCCACCGGAATGAGCCAAGCCAGTGAAGTCATGATCCTAACTCCAGTTTCGCCGTCCGCAGGCGCAGCGCATTCACTGTAACGACAATCGATGAGGTCGACATCGCGATGGCCGCGATGAGCGGCGTCACCATGCCCGCCAGCGCGAGCGGCACAAAAACCGCATTGTAGCCGAAGGCAATTACGAAGTTTTGGAGCGCCATGCTGCGGGCCTTGCGCGCCGTTGCCAGCAACTCGGCCACTGCCATGAGTTTCGCACCTTGAAACACCGCGTCGGAAGCCGTTTGGCTCACATCCGCCGCAGTCGATGGCGACACCGAAGCGTGTGCCGTGGCCAGCGCCGGGGCGTCGTTCAAACCGTCGCCGATCATAAGAACGCGGTGACCCTGCGCCTTGAGCGCTTCGATCTTTTCGATTTTCTCATGCGGCTTGAGAGCGGCCTGCCAGTCCTCGATACAAGCGGTGGCGGCTACTGGGGCTACGGACTCTTCGCGGTCTCCGGAGAGGAGAAGGATGCGATAACCGGCCTGCCGCAGTGTGGCGACCGTTTGCGCGGCATCCTCCCGGATTTTGTCCTCGAACTGAAAGGCGATGGGCTCCGCGCCGGTCCGCACGTACCACAGGGATGCGGTGCCGGACCGGTCCGCCGGAATGCCGCACCAGGATGCCGAGCCGAGCCGCTCTTCGCCGGCTTCCGAAACACGCCGCAGTCCAGCGCCAGGCACCTCTTCCGCGCCGGAAGCTGCCTGAACGCTCCCAAAGCGCTCCTTGGCGGCTGCGGTGACGGCTTGCGCATAAGGATGGCGGCTCGATGAGGCGAGCGCCGCGGCGGCACTAAGCCCCGCGTCCGCGATCGCAGCCGAATTGGCGAGCGAGGGAACGCCCGCGGTCAGGGTGCCTGTCTTATCGAATACCGCGGTATCGGCTTCTGCAAGCCGTTCGAGGCCGTCTGCCGCCTTCAACAGAATGCCGCGGTCGAATAGCCGCGCCGAGGCGGCCACCTGCACGGCCGGCACCGCTAGCGCCAGCGCGCAAGGGCAGGTGATGATGAGAACCGCGATGGCAATGGTGAGCGAGTACTCCCACCCGGCGCCCGCGAACATCCATCCGGTGAACGCAAGCGCAGCGAGGGTGTGAACCGCCGGCGCGTAAATTTGGGCGGCGCGGTCGGCAAGGCGGACATAACGCCCCCGAGCCTGTTCCGCCGTCTCCATCAGCCGGGCGATTTGCGAAAGCAGCGTGTCGGCTTCCGCGGCGCGCGCTTCCATCTCGACGGGTCCGCCAAGATTGACCGATCCCGCATAAACCGTGGCGTCCTTTCCGGCTTCGCGCGGCATCGTCTCGCCCGTGATCAGACTTTCGTCGATCGAGGTGGTGCCGCTCACAATCGCCCCGTCGGCCGGAAATCGCTCGCCCGCCGCGACGGCAATGCGCATCCCAGGCTCGACGAACCTTGCAGGCAAGCGCTCGACCGAGCCGTCCTTTGCGATAACATAAGCCCATTGGGCTTTCAGGCTGAGTAGATTCTCGGCGGCGCCCCGGGCGCGCGTTCTGACGCGCTGATCGAGGTAGCGGCCGATGAGCAGAAAGAATAGAAGCGTGACGCCTGCATCGAAAAAGACCGCGCTGCCGCCCTTCATTGTCTGGAATAGGCTCATCCCCACGGACAGAAGCACCGCGAGAGAGATCGGCACGTCCATGTTTAGGCGGCGGCGTTTGAGTGCCTGCCATGCGGAGCTATAGAAAGGCTGACCGGCATAGGCGACGGCTGGCAAGGCGATGATCGCGGAAAGCCAATGAAAAAGTTCGTGAATGGGATCGCCGGCTTCGGTTCCGGCCCAGACCGACACCGAAAACAGCATGATATTCATTGCGGCGAATCCGGCGACCGCGAGCCGGCTTAGGAGGCGGCGCCCATTGTCTTGAGCGGTGTCCATCGCCTCGGGCGCAAGCTCGGCGGCGCGGAACCCCGCCGCATCGAGCGCGTCGATGAAAACGGCGGCGCTGGCCCGCTGCGGATCGTCAAAGACCACGCTCGCCCGCCGCGCCGACAGATTCGCCCTCGCTGAAATGACGCCAGGCACAGCGTGCAGTGCCGTCTCAACTTTCCGCATGCAGCCGCCGCAAACCATGTTCTCGACGGCGAGCGTTACAGTTTGCGAAGCGGCTGGCACCGCGCGGCGTACTCCGGCCGGCTCTGCCAGCCCGCCTCCCCCTTCGCTGCCAAGCCCCGGCGCATGGCACGAGGCAGGCTGTTCGAAGGTTATATCATCGGCAAGGCAGGCCGGGGCTACCGGCTCTGAGCTGCTCAGCGGGCCGGGCCGATCCATATCCGCTTCCATAAACGCTGTTCTTTTACGCTGTAGATCGCGGGATCGGCGCCTGGGCGGTGCTTTTTCGCGGTGAAGTCTAAGTCCCAAGCACCGCGTGCGATCGCCTCAAATGCCGCTTCATAACGACCCGGGGCTATCTCGGCGAAGGTCAGCTTGCGATCCGAGCGGTTCGATGCGGGCCGCCCCAGCCAGCCCTCGATGCTGAGGCCGCTTACGGGCGAGCCATCCGCTTGTGCAAAAGTGAGCGCCAAGCGCGAATTCGAAAGAAACTGCGTATTTTGCGACCAACGGAGGGCCCTTTGCGCGCGGCCCTCGGCAATCGTGGTATTATAGCGGAGCCCAGCCTCGTAGGTTGCTCCGCGCTCCTCACCGGGAAGCGTATGTATCGCGGAGAAGGCGAAATAGCCATTCACCGCGAAAACGACGCCGAAGAAACTCAAAAGGATAAATAGTACGTGCTTCCCTTTTAGGCGGGTCTCCATGACAGCTACGCTCAATGTCCTGGTCCTCTGAAGTTTGTGCTGCGTGTGGTTTCGGTTCCATCGCCCAAATCGCGCACGATGAAGGTGATATTGGCCGATACCGGCAATTTCGCGGCTTCCGCGCCGGGCACGGTG
>JBKQIH010000308.1:0-4323 GCA_052148445.1 Rhodomicrobium sp. | reverse complement strand
GTCGCGGAGGTTCCAGCGCCTAGGGCGGGCTCCGGCAGCCTGCTCGTCGCCACCCGAGTGTCCCTGATCAGCTCGGGCACGGAAAAGCAGCTTATGGACCTTGCCAAAGCCTCGCTCGCAGGCAAGGCCCTTGCGCGCCCGGACCTTGTGCGGCGCGTCTTGCGCAATGTGAAGCGCGACGGACTGAAGCCGACCGTCGAGAAGGTGCTCGTCAAGCTCGATACACCGATTCCGCTGGGCTACAGCATCACCGGCGAGGTTTTGGAGGTTGGGCGGGGCGTGCCCTACTATTCCGTTGGCGGCCGCGTCGCTTGCGCGGGCGCAACCTTTGCCAACCACGCCGAAATTAACGCGGTGCCGAAGAACCTTACCGTGCCCATCCCGGCCGGTGTCGATGACGAGGATGCGAGCTTCGTAACTCTCGGCGCCATCGCGCTGCAAGGCGTGCGCCAGGCGGATCCCACTTTGGGCGAGCGGGTCGTGGTCATGGGGCTCGGCCTGATCGGCCTCTTGACGGTGCAGCTGTTGAAGGCGAATGGCTGCCGGGTTCTCGGCTTCGACCCAAATCCGGGCCGGGCGGCGCTCGCCCGCGAGCTCGGCGCAGACGTTGGCATAAGCGATGGACTTGCCGAGGCTGTACTAGGCTTCACCGCCGGCCATGGCGCCGACGCCGTCATCGTCACAGCCTCCTCAAAGTCGAACGAGCCGATCAATCAGGCCGCCGAGATCAGCCGACTGAAGGGCCGCATCGTGCTTGTAGGCATGGTCGGCATGAGCATCGACCGCGAACCCTTCTACAAGCGGGAAATCTCGCTCAAACTCTCGTTGTCCTATGGGCCTGGGCGTCACGACCCGGATTACGAATTGTCCGGCCACGACTATCCCCTGCCCTACGTGCGCTGGACCGAGCAGCGGAACATGGAGGCGTTCCTTAGCCTCATAGCCGAAGGCAAGGTCACGCCGAAGCGGCTCGTGACGCATCGCTTCACCATCGAGGATGCAGAGGGGGCCTATGCGCTCATGGAGCGGGGGGAGCCGCATCTAGCCATCCTGCTCACCTATCCAGAGGATGCCGCAGCGCGCGCCATGCAACGCCATATTCAGCTGAAGCCGGCAACGCGCAAGACCGGGGGAAGCGGCGTGGCCTTCATCGGCTTCGGGAATTATGCAAAGGGTGTGCTGCTGCCAGCCTTCCGCAGCGAGGGCGGCGTCACGCTGACAACCGTCGTGACCTCAACGGGGATTAGTGCTGGACATGCCGGCGAGAAGCACGGCTTTGCGGCGATTGCAACCGAAGCCGATGCGGCGTTTGCAGATCCGTCGACCGATATCGCAATTATCGCAACCCGCCACGACACCCACGCCAGCCTCACCGCGCAAGCGCTCCGGGCGGGCAAGCATGTTTTCTGCGAGAAGCCGCTCGCGCTCGATGAGGCAGAGCTCGACGACGTGCTCGCCGCGGCGGAGGGCGCAGCGGGCATCTTGACGGTGGGCTTCAACCGGCGTTTCGCGCCGCTGCTGGTGAAGGCCAAAGCCGCGCTGGAGCCGCGCTCGGGGCCGCTCGTCATGCTCTATCGCGTCAATGCCGGCGCCGTCCCCGGCGACAACTGGGTGCAACGCGGCGAAGGCGGCGGACGCATCGTGGGCGAAGTTTGCCACTTCGTCGATGCCTTGACGTATCTGAGCGGCAGCCTGCCGGTGGAAGTCAATGCCATAACCGCCCGCGGCCGGGAGGATGCGGTATCGGTCCTCCTGCGCTTTGCCGACGGGTCCACCGGCACGATCGTTTATAGCTCGCTCGGCGATCCTTCCGTGCCGAAAGAGTATATCGAAGCCTTCGCGGAGGGCCGGGCGATACGGCTCGACGATTTCTGCCGTCTCGACACGGCCCGCGGCGGCAAGAGTACACAAAGCAAAAGCGCGCAGGACAAGGGGCAACGCGCGATGGTCAAGGCCTTTCTGGAGGCCACGCGCGGCAAGGCCCCGCCGCCCATTTCGCTCGCGGAGCTGGCGGCGGTTTCCGAAGCAACCTTGGCGATCACGGAAAGCCTGCGCGCCGGCGAGCCGGTGGAAACCGGCGGGGATCCTGTCACGGAGGCTGCCCGCGGCCTTACCGGAGCCAGCGGCGCGAACGGAACCGCATTACCGGCCTGATTCCGCACAAGCGGTATACGGCTCGCAACAAAACTATTGGAAATGTAGGAGCTTTGAATCGCATGCATGAAAGAAAATCCATTCTCGTGACCGGCGGCGCCGGATTTCTCGGCTCCCATCTATGCGACAGGCTACTCGCGGATGGCCACGACGTGATCTGCGCCGACAACTTCTTCACCGGGACGAAACACAATATCGATCATCTGATCAACCGGCCCCGCTTCGAGCTTATCCGTCACGATGTGACCTTTCCGCTCTATATCGAGGTTGACGAGATTTACAATCTGGCGTGCCCGGCCTCTCCGATCCACTACCAGCACGATCCGGTTCAGACAACGAAGACGTCCGTGCACGGCGCGATCAACATGTTAGGCCTCGCCAAGCGGCTTAAAGTAAAAATCTTCCAAGCCTCGACCTCGGAAGTTTATGGCGACCCGGCCGTCCACCCGCAGCGCGAGGACTATTGGGGCCACGTCAACCCCATCGGGCCGCGCTCCTGCTACGATGAGGGAAAACGCTGCGCCGAGACGCTGTTCTTCGATTACAACCGGCAAAATGGGCTTGAGATCAAGGTCGCGCGCATCTTCAACACCTACGGGCCGCGGATGCACCCCAACGATGGCCGCGTGGTGTCGAATTTCATCGTGCAAGCTCTGAAGGGCGAACCAATCACGATCTACGGCGAGGGGATGCAAACCCGCTCTTTTTGCTATGTGGACGATCTGATCGAAGGGTTCGTCCGGCTCATGGCAACGCCACGGGACGTGACGGGCCCCGTTAACCTTGGCAACCCCAGCGAGTTTACGATCCGCGAACTCGCCGAGAAGGTCCTCAGCATGACCGGCTCCAAGTCCGAGCTCGTTTTCCGCCCCCTGCCGCAGGACGATCCGCAGCAGCGCTGTCCGGATATCTCGCTAGCGAAGTCCACACTCGATTGGACCCCGAAGGTCGCGCTCGAAGACGGACTGAAGAAAACAATAGGTCATTTCGAAAAACTGTTGAGCTCATGAATAGGTGCAAGGTGCAAGAGCCGCTTTTGCGTATCCTCTGTCTCAAACTAAAGAGCATGAGCCGTTTCTTCTGCGATGGCAAAGCTGAGCGAGAACTCGAATGGGGTACGCCGCAAGCCGGCCTTGAGCAAAACCGGTCTTTGGGGGCATAGAAGATCATGACCATTGCCTTCTCCTGGAACGGCCTGCCACAATACGCGGCGCGGCTCTTGCGTGCCGCGATCGAGCGGCTTGACGAGGATTGCGCCGTCATTGGCTCGAAGCCTTTGGTTCCGGTTGAAGGCATGGAAGAGGCGCTTGGACATCCGATCCGTTGGGTGGATGCTGAAAAGCCGGTGAGCTGGCGAGCGCTTGGCCTCGAAGTGCCGCGCCTCTACTTCCAGTCGGGGTGGGCCTACCCTGCATTCTCGGCGCTCGGCGCCGAGGTGAAGCGGCAGGGAGGCCAGGTCATCGGCATGAGCGACACCAATTGGCGGGGCGACTTCCGTCAGCTCGTGCTTGGCGCCGCGGCCTTCCGCCTCAAATATCGCCGCCAATTCGACGCCATGCTCGTCCCCGGCCGGCAAGGCGAACGCCTGATGGGCTGGTTCGGCCTGCCTCCAGATCGTATCCGCTGCGGCATGTACGGCGCCGACCCCGCGATCTTCAGACCCGGCCCGGACCTCAGCTCCCGGCCGCCAGCCTTTTTATATGCCGGCCAGTTCGTCGCGCGGAAGGACGTGCTAGGCCTCGCGCAGGCTTTCCTGGGCTTTGCGGAGCACCATCCGGAATGGCATCTGCATCTTGTGGGAGGCGGCGCGCAGCTCGATCTCATCCCGCGCCATCCCCGTATTCACGTCGAGGATTTTGTGCAGCCCGAGGCGCTCGCCGAACGGTTCCGGGCCGCGCGCTTCTTTGTGCTTCCATCGCTTATGGAGGCCTGGGGGCTCGTGGTTCACGAGGCTGCGCTGAGCGGCTGCGGGCTTGTGCTCAGCGACCGGATCGGCAGCGCCGACGATCTGTGCACCCCGTTGAACGGCGTCCGCTTCCGGGCTGGAGATACCGAAAGCTCGATGCATGCGCTAGCGGAGGCTGCCGATTTTGGCGCGGACCGGCTTCGCGCGGCGCAGGCAGAATCGCTCAAGCTCGCAATGCAATTCGGCCCGGACCGCTTCGCGCG
>JBKQIH010000307.1:0-24612 GCA_052148445.1 Rhodomicrobium sp. | reverse complement strand
TGGGATCGCCGGAAAGCGAGGCACAGCGCTCAGCCGATGAAGGGCCGCAGCATCGCGTAGCGATCCCCAAGCCCTTTGCGGTCGGGACGTTTGCCCTAACTTTCACAGAGTGGGATGCGTGCGTTGCGGATGGCGGCTGTGGCGGCTACAAGCCAGAAGACCGGGGCTGGGGGCGTGGCAACCGGCCTGTCATCAATGTGAGCTGGAATGACGCGAAGGGCTTTACGGCCTGGTTATCGAAGAAGACAGACCGGAGCTATCGCCTCCTCTCCGAGGCAGAACGGGAATATGCTGCACGGGCAGGGTCCACGACGCCGTTTTGGTGGGGTTCTTCGATCACGCCGGAGCACGCAAACTACGATGGCACCCAAACATACAAGGGCGGGGGGAGCAAGGGCGAGTACCGGCAGAAGACGGTTCCGGTTAAGTCTTTCCAGCCAAATCCTTGGGGACTGTATCAAGTCCACGGTAACATCTACGACTGGGTAGAGGACTGCTACCACGATAGTTATAATGGCGCGCCGGATGATGGGTCCGCATGGACAACCAAACCATGTAGCACCCGTGTCCTTCGCGGCGGTTCGTGGCTCCTCAATCCACAGAACCTCCGCTCGGCCTACCGCTACGTCTACGTCCCAGACTACCGTGACCCCGTTGTCGGTTTCCGGGTCTCTAGGACATTAAATCCATAATCCTTACCCACCTCTAACGGAACGCCAAGGATAGCCACGCGCCAGGCTGAGGTGTCGCGCCGGGAGCGGCCGTTTCCTTGCCCGCAGCCGACCAGCTACACTACAGGCAACTTCAGAGCCTCCACAAATGCCATGAACTGCTCCCTCGACGCTCCCACCGAGCAAGTGCCAAAGGTTTCGCCCTGCCGCTTATGCCCAACGACGGCAGCGATGGTGGTTCCGGGGAAACACCGGGCGTTCAGGCCGCGTCAAAGTAATCAATGCCTCGATAGCGGATCGCTTCGACGACTTCTTCCAGCGCCCTTATGTTCAATCCGTCCGGGTTATAGATACGGAAGGTGATGCCTTCGCGCTCATGCCCTACTACCTGCGCCACCTCCGACTGGGGCAGCCGCTCGTTCTCGAGGATTTTGATGACAGCACGACGGAAGGAGTGAAAATTAACGCGCTCTGTCCCGGTTTCAGGCTCCAACCGCGTCACGCCGAGACGCCGACGATGCTCGGTGAATTTCTTGGAAAGGTACCAAGATCTCTTGCTGTCCGGGCCACCAGGCTTAAGAGCGGGGAAGAGGTAGCCGCCATCTCGTTCATCTCGCAAATCCAGGAGGCCGGCCCCAATAAGCCTTGAGTGAAGAGGAACTTTGCGGTCGCCCGCTTCAGTCTTCGCGTCCTGGATGTCGAAGTACCAGATCCCATCTTCCTGCCTAATGTCGTCGCACTTCCGCTCGCAAATCTCGTTTAGCCTCATTCCACTGTAAGCTGCGATCAGGCTTACCCATGCCAGTGTGCAAGCATGTGAGTGCGGGTGAGCGAAAGATGACGGTTTATCGCCGAGCAAAATGGCGATCTCCTTGTCTGTAAAGGGCAGCCTCCGCGTCTTCCGCTCTTCGCCAGTTTTGCGAAGTTGACGGCTCCAAGGATTTTCGCTTTTAGAGTGTCCGCGCTTCTCAGCCCACTGCCACACGTGGGAGAGGCCGATAGCGTAGCGATTGAGGGTCCTGTTCCCCAGGCCTGTTTCATGGTCGCCATAAAGCTCGAAAATCTCGGAGAAGGGCCGCCTCTTCGTCTCCGGGCTTCTGCCCCAGTTCGGGTTCAAGGTCGAGACGATGTCCAAGAAGCCGGAGGCTTGCTCCCGCGTGACGCTGCTTAGTGTGGGTTCGTTGGCCCATTGATCGAACAATCGGTATGATGCCTCATACTGGCCGCGTGTTTGCTCTTTAATCTTGGCGGCCGGGTCGCGTTGTGTTTCGGCGATGTATCGGCGGGCAGCCTCCGCGAAGGTGATCCCACGGCCCTTCTTGTTAGCGTTTACAGGTTGCAGTGTTAGCGGATCGATGGCGCGACGCCCGAAGGTATTAGGCACCTCGAACGCCCTGCCTGCAAGGGCTGCATTTCTACCGTTGGCGGCGGCAATCCGCGCCCACGAAAGCGCGTATTCGAGGTCGTTTAGTTCGCTTCCTTCGATTTTATCGCGCTCCTCATCAATGAGTACCGAGTTCGCGTCCTCGTCTTGCCCATGCTCATGAAGAACGCGCAGGGTGTCGTTAAACTCCTGATGCGCCTTACCCTCGATTTCTTCAGGGATCCATTCCCGTTTCCCGCGCAGAACCTCGAATGTCGCGGTCCACTCTGCAACCAGGGGCCATCGAGCCTTTTGTGCCTGGGTGAGGTCTCTCGTCTTCAGGGACTGAACGATTTCCGCTTTTCCGTTCATAAGGTGCTGCACATCGGCGGGCAACTTCAAACAGAAATACCAAGTCTGCCGCCGCTTCTTCAGATAACGAGTGTCTGCCATTTCCCTGCCGGTAGTACACGCTGGTGGTACACGTTCGTAGGACACGGCACTACAAAATGTCAACTATCGCAATGGCTTCAAAGCATTGTTCCAAAAACAGTGCGATCCCTGGCACCCCAGCCAGCCAGTCTGGTCTCTGTGGCCCGGTTTCCCGGTTTGTGGAAAGCTCCGGTATTTCCGTGTGTTAGGCTTTTTAGCGGGAGTCGCTGAATCGGCAATCTTCAAATTTTAGCCCGGCAGCCGCCGGCTTTAGAGTGGCTGTCTCTGCTCGCCATTTTCCAATTTCCGTTGTCGGTGCGCCGGGAGACCGGTTCGAGATGGACCAGAGACCGGTTAGAAAGGCGCAAACGTTCGTTGTAGGGGGAAGCGTTGCACGTCACGAAGGAGGAGTGGCCGATGCGTGCCATCGAGCAGGAAATAGGCGGTGTGTGTGTCAATCGGCTTACAAACGGAACCCCGGATTGGCGCGCAAAAGGAACCCTATGGGGACATCCTTTTGTTCGGTTTAACGGTGCCATCGTTCCGTCCCGGCCCATGCTTGCGCTGAGCCGTCGCGGGGAGCGGCGGTCAAGAACGGGCGCTTTTAAGGCGGCCGCCCTTAGGGCTTGTTCTTGAGGGCCGTGAGCACGGCGGCATGATGGAAGCGCTGGGGGGAGAGCCCTGGGGCGTCAGGCACGATGTTTAAATCGCCAGCTTTCGTTTCCGGTCCCGATGATCTCGCAGTGGTGGGTCAGCCGGTCGAGAAGCGCGGAGGTCATTTTGGCGTCGCCGAAGACGCTCAGCCATTCGGCGAAGGCGAAGTTGGTGGTGACGATGATCGAGGTCCGCTCGTAGAGGCGGCTCACTAGATGGAAGAGTAACTGCCCGCCCGCCTGCGCAACGGGCAGATAACCAAGCTCATCAAGGATCACGAAGTCGAGGCGGGACAGGTAATCGGCCATCCGCCTTCGCCGGCTTGCCCTCGCCTCGCTATCGAGCCGGTCGACGATATCGACCACGGCGTAGAAGCGCCCTCTGGCGCCGCGCAAGACGTCCTTGGGACGGCGGCCTGAAAACTGGCGCGTAATCGCAAGCGGCCGACTCGAAGCGATCTTGACAGCAGGTTCGTGCCCGCCGGGAAAGAGAGCGATTGCGATCCGGCCCTCTGCCATCATGACTGCGCGCCCTCACGGTCTGGTAGCAGCGCAATCATTGTGCAGCGCCCATGCCCCACAGCGTCCGCGGCCTCCGGCTTCAAGTGTTCCGGCAGTTCCGGTTCCCGGCCGATCAAATCCTCCCACGCTTTATGGCGCTTCGAGAGCGTGGACGCATCGTAAATCCCGTCAGCCTTGGACGAATAAGCACCAGAGCGGCCATGCATCATCACGATCGCCGGAGCTGGAGCAGCGGATCTCAAAGGCCGGTACAAATACCCTACAAGCGTGGTGCGGCCGTCCGCGCTCGGAAACATGACCCGTTCGGGCAAACCCTTCGTTTGTGCTTTCGCCGGAGCGGAAACGATTGAGAGACTGCTAAGAACGGCGATGGAGAAAATCATGAATTTATGCATGCGATTTCCGCCCACCGCGTGGAGGTTCCCTTTGGTTTCTACAATAGGTGAGGAAACCGGCCTGCTGCAATCGATGCCACGCGGCGTCCATGAGCAAATCACCACTCCTCAGATGGCCGGTCCATCGATCGGCGCCGCGAAGCAGCGCGAGCCGCAGCTGTTGACTCGATCCTCAAAAAAGCTGGAGAGTATCCATGCCAACACCAAAACTGCCGGATAGTATCAGCTTCATCCCGATATCAGTCTGAATTTCCAGCTTAACCGCTGGGCGGTCTATAGCGCCACGCTGCTGCCCGATATGCAGCGCGTGGCCCCGCATCTTACCTCGATTGCGGCGTGGATCGAGGCCTTCCTCGAGCTTGCCGGGCATGCCCTGGCGGAGGGGCGTCAGATCGATGCTGCCTATCACACCCGTTGCGCTGAGTTCTTCATGCTGCCCTCCGATCCCCGCCGTCCGGCCGGTCAGAAAACGCTTCATTGAACTTATGCTAGAAGCGTTCGGCATCACGGCCGGGCAGATCGTTCAGGTCCTCTATGGCAGGTATTCTTTGCCGGGCTATCGTTTCACGCCGGAGCATCCGCGCGATACCATCGTTCTGTTCGGCGGTGGCGCCGCCGCTTGCGCCGGCGAAGCCCCCCGCCGGGGAGGCTCAAATCACGGAGTTCCAAGATTGGCTGAGATTGCATGCCGCTAAGCAGCATCGAAGAAGGAAATGTTTTGATGTCTGGCTGGTGACCGTGGGCAGATTGAAGGCGATCGCGTGAGTATTGAACGGAGCTTCTCGGGCCGCCCGAAAAGGAAGCCCCCGGCATGTGGGGTGCCGGGGGCTAGGAGGAGTTAGGAAAAGGAGTTATTCCCGACTCGCTATATAAAATTTAAATCGCTTCGGTCAAGTCGTCAGTTTCGGGCGCCGGGTGCGGCGAAGCGTGATCTCGGTTTTTGCGCCTGCGCAAATAGCTGACGAGCAAATGCTCGATCTCCTCGAAATCTCGCTCGGCGAACTCGGTCAGCGCCCTGCTATCGGCTAAGCGGTGCACGGCGGGCTGGCCGTCGCGCTCCACAGCGATTAGCCCCGCAAGCTTGAGCACCTGAAGATGCCGCGACACCTGAGCCATTGAAAGCCCGGAGCGCTCTGCAAGCGCCCTCATCGAGTGCTCGCCGCACGCGATATCGACAAGCAACTTCAGGCGGTGCTCGTTGGCCATGGCCTTCGCAACGGCAGCGAAGTGCGCAAGCACGGCACGATTCTGCACGCAGCCGGACATCGGGCCACCTATCTTCGAGCTAGTCTAGACGGCGAACTGAAGGGTAGGGAGCTCGCGGCGTTCGAAGCGCTTCCGTCCAAGGATGCCAGTTGCCGCCGGGCACTGAATGCAATAAGGCGCACCGAGCAAGCGTTAAAACAAATCGGCGCAGAAATTCTTTTTGAACCGGTGCCGCAATTTTTGCTGGATGTTCTCTCACCTCTGGCTCGCGAATAAAGCGTTTCGTTATCGCCACGCATATCAAGCTGCTGAAACTGACACCGCGCCGAAAGGCGCTGGCGACGTAGCGCCTTGCGTTCGTCTTGACCCCGATAATCCCAAATCCTGCACGCAAAGTCGGAATTAGGCTCTGCCGGCCTACTAGAGGGCGCTGCCGGCATTGACGCCTCACGACGAGGGCCTTGGGAAGCGAATTTGCTAGGTTGCTAAAAGATATGTAGGATAAAAACTATGGCGGCAAGCCAAAAAACTCGGGCAAAGCCCGCCGCTGTACGCCGCGGCCGGCCGCCTCGCGAACTCGAAGGCGAGGTTGATGAGCGCATCCTGAATGCCGCGCGACGGATCTTTCTCAATCGAGGGTTCGAGGGCGCGAGCATTGAGGAAATTGCTGAGACCGCGCGTGCGGGCAAGCCAACGATTTACGCCGGCTTCCCCAACAAACAAGCGCTTTTCGCGGGCGCCTTCATACGCCATGTCATTAATAAAAACGCGCGGCTGCAAAGCTACGCCCCAACCAGCACAACAATCGAGGAACGTCTGGCAAGTATCGGTGCAGCGCTCCTAAACGAAACCTTGTCCGGCGAAAATATCGGCTTGATCCGCTTGGCTTTCGCCGAGGCTCGCAACTTTCCCGAGCTCGGGAGCAGCGTCGCGAAGAACGCGCGTGAGCGGGCCGCCGAAACTCTGGCGCCGCTTATGCAGGAGATCGCAGGCCGCGGCCCTGGCGTTTCGGACCGGTGTAGCCTGGGTTGCAGTACAAGAGCAGCCCCGTATTGCAAAAAGCAATAACGGATATTTTCCGGCAGCAGAGGTTGCCGAAATCATCCGGGGAGGCGGCCCTATTGCCGGTCACGAACAGGACCGGATCATGCCTTTATGGGGCACTGTGTTCAATGGTGAATGCAGCCCGGCCTTCTCCCGCAGGGCTGTGTTAGAGCCGAAGCGTTATCTTGAGGGAATCCAGAGGTGATCGCTAGGATTCACCAGCGGCTGCAACGTGAATGCAATCACCGCAAGAGTACACCGCCCCGGGTTCCAAAGCAAAACGATGCCGAGGTAGATTGGCTCAAAATAAATACCAAGATTTGATACTTATCAACAACAGCTAAGAGATAAGTTCATAGTCTTGCATTGTAAACTCTCGTAATGGAGATAATCATGCCAGATCAGAGCAGTATGCACTTCTACCTGAATTGGGCGAAGGAGCGGATCGACGAGATGGATGCCGCGCTGGCGTCGTTTGAAGCCAAAGCGGACCAAGTGCAGGCCGGCTCAAGAGCGAAGGCTTCAGAGCTTATCGCCGGCTTGAAAAAGCAGCGCGACGAGTTTCAGGCCACTGTCAAAAAGCAGGCGGAAGTGGGCGAGGCCGCCTTGGAGCGCAGCAAGACAGAGTTGGAATCGAAATGGAACGGCTTCGAGGCGCAAGTCCAAACCTACATCGGCACGACCGGCAAGCAGATCGAACAGCAGAAGGCCACATTTCAGGATGTCGCTGCCGCCCAAGCGAAGGCTTGGCGAGAAGCAGCCGGCAAATTCCATGACTCGGCAACAAAGTTCGGTGCTGAGCGGCGCGGTGACATCGATGCCGCAATCAAACAGATGAAGGCGGATGCCTCCGAGGCCGAAGCACGATTGCTAAAGCTCAAAGAGGCGGGAGAGGAGTCCTGGACGGCGTTGAGTGCCGCATTGGCCGAATCCCGGAAGGCATTCGACCACGCAAATCGGGCGGCATGGGAAGCAATCAAGCGCACCACTTCTCAGAAGGCATAATTGAGCGCGCCCGGCCGCCGTGGAGGGTAAACGAGCGGCCGGTAGCAGCAAACGTTTAGCAGGTAGTTCAGTTATCGGATAAATATCATGACCTCTCTCAGTCCGGACTACGATGAATTGCCGCGTGCTATAAAGGCTTCGCCAGGAGACGCGAACGTTTTTTAGTATCCCGTTCAGCCGGATGATCGATCTGGAGGATGCGCAAACAATCATCCCGGCTATTGCGGAGACGCCACCGGATACGCCTATCGACCTCATCCTGCACACGCCGGGCGGCATGGTCCTGGCTGCGATGCAGATTGCACGCGCGGTCAGGGCGCATGGGAAAGTTACCTTTCATATCCCGGTCTATGCGATGTCCGGCGGAACATTGATTGCCTTAGCCGCAGAAGAGATCCTCATGGACGGCTTCTCGGTCTTGGGGCCAATCGATCCGCAAATCGCGGGCATCCCGGCTGTCAGCGTGATCGAGGCGAAAAAGGAGAAACCGGTCGATCACGTTAGCCTTCTCACTCATATTTGCAAGATAAGAGTGAGAAGGCGCTCAAGCAAGTAAAAGCCGGCGCGCTTGAGTTGATCGGAGACAGGCTGCCTGCGGAGCAAGCCGCAACTCTCGTCGAAAAGCTTGCGGGCGGCCAATGGACGCATGACTATGCGCTGACGGCGAAAGAAGCAGCGGAACTCGGACTGAATGTCAAGAAGGGCATCCCGGCTTCCATCCTCGATCTGATGCGCCTTTATCCGCAGCCGGTCAGGGAACAGCCGTCCATTGAGTTTTTGCCGCTCAACCCCCTCCGCGGCCGCAGGCCTTGAAACCACTGACGGTTAGGAGCGGCCGGAATGAAGATACCGCTTTTTTTCGCGCAAAACGGCAATGCGGCGCAGTCGGGGAAACGCGCCGCCGGCGGCCCTCCTGCGCAGGGGCCAGGGATAGCGCTCGCCGCCTTGCCGCTGACGGAGCTCATGGAGTCTCTGGGGGCAACTGGCGAAGGGCTTGCCTCTTCGAAGGCGCGGAGCATCCTTGCATCGGTTGGACCGAACCAGATCGAAGCATCCAAGGCGAAAACCTTGCTGATCGCTTTTGCCGAGCGGTTCAGCAATCCCCTCGTTTTGATCCTCCTCTTCGCCGCGGCCGCGTCGGCGCTAACGGGCGACGTTGCTAGTTTCGTCATCATTTCAATCATTGTGCTTATGTCGGTGGTCCTCGACGTGACCCAGGAGCGCCAAGCACAAAATGCCGCCGAAAAACTCCGCGAGCAAGTCGCCCTCTCCGCGAGAGTGCTGCGCGACGGCAAAGCGGCTGACATCCCCGCGGCAGACATCGTCCCTGGCGACATCGTTCTTCTCGCGGCCGGCGATCTCGTGCCCGCCGATGCGCGCCTTATCGAATCGCGCGACCTTTACGCCGATGAAGCCCTTCTCACAGGCGAAGCGTATCCGGCTGAAAAGAAGGCGGAGCTACCCCCCGAGGCCGCGCCAGAGGACACGTTCCCGCCTAACCTTATATTCACGGGGACTTCGATTGTGAGCGGGACCGCAAAGGCGCTGGTCATTGCGACGGGGCGTAAGACCCAGCTCGGCTCCATCGCCAGCACGCTGCAAAAGCCGCCGCCGCCGACTGCCTTCGCGATGGGCCTCCAGCATTTTGGCATGATGATCGTGCGGGCGACGGTGTTTCTCGTGTTGTTCGTGGTCCTGGTCAATCTCCTATTCCATCGCCCGCTGATCGAGTCCTTCCTGTTCGCCCTGGCACTCGCTGTCGGATTAACACCTGAACTTTTGCCGATGATCGTGTCGGTCACGCTTGCGCACGGTTCGATGCGCATGGCGCGTAAATACGTGATCGTGAAGCGGCAGTCCGCGATCGACGATCTGGGCAGCATGGACGTGTTTTGCAGCGACAAGACCGGAACGTTGACCGAAGCCCGGATCAAGCTGATCCGCCAGGTCGACATTTACGGGCAGGACAGCAGCGAAGTCATGAAGATGGTGCAGCTCAACGCCGCCTTCGAGACCGGGCTCAAGAGCCCTCTGGACGAGGCTATCTTGGCGGCCGGCAAGATCGATCTTTCGAGCTGGCGAAAGATCGATGAAGTGCCCTTCGATTTTCAGCACCGCCGCGTTTCCATTCTCGTGGAAGGCGAGGGCCACCGCCTCCTCATCGTCAAGGGCGCTCCGGAAGACGTGCTAAAGCTCTCCGCCTCTTACGTGCAGGACGGATCGCCGCCGCGCCCGTTCGACGATGCTGCGCGCGAGACGGCCGGAGCGGCATTCAATGCGCTTGGCGCCGAGGGATTCCGGGTTCTGGGCGTTGCCTGGCGGGAGGCCGATGCGGGCCATAATGGCGCGGACGTAGCCGATGAGACCGGGCTGACGTTTGCCGGGCTCTTGGCCTTCCTCGACCCGCCGAAAGAAGGTGCGCGAAATGCTCTGGCCGAACTTGCCGGGCTCGGCATCGCCGTAAAAATCGTAACGGGCGATAATGAACTCGTTACTCAGCATGTGTGCGCCGAACTAGGCTTGAAGGTAACGGGGACATTGACCGGTGCGGAAGTTGAAAAGCTGACCGACGAGGCGCTCGCAGCGAGACTTGAGGATACAACCCTGTTTTGCAGGGTTACGCCGCCGCAGAAATCGCGCATCATCGCGGCCTTGCGGCGCAAGGGCCATACCGTGGGCTATCTTGGCGACGGGATAAACGATGCACCGCCGCTTCACGCCGCGGATATTGGCTTCTCGGTCGATACCGCTGTCGATGTTGCCAAAGAGGCCGCCGCCATCATTCTTTTGCGCAAGGATCTCGGCGTGCTTGCCGAGGGCGTGCGCGAGGGGCGCCGGACCTTCGTCAACATCATGAAATACATGATGATGGGGACAAGCTCGAATTTCGGTAACATGTTTTCAATGGCCGGCGGAACTCTGTTTCTGCCGTTCCTGCCGATGCTACCCACCCAAATCCTTTTGAACAATTTGCTGTACGATGCTTCGGAGACTACCATTCCGCTCGACCGCGTGGACGACGCCATGCTCGCGCGTCCGCGCCGCTGGGACATCGATATCGTCCGCAAGTTCATGTTCGTCTTCGGTCCGGTAAGCTCGGTCTTCGACTTAGTGACTTTCGGCTTGCTGCTTTGGGTGTTCCACGCGGATGAGAAGCTGTTTCAAACCAGCTGGTTTGTCGAGTCTCTGTCCACGCAAATCCTGGTCATCTTTATCATCCGCACCGTTCACCCCCTCCAGGACCGTCCAGCGCCAGCGCTTATCGCAAGCACGCTTTCAGCCTTCACGGCCGCCGTGGCGCTACCTTATTTGCCCTTTGCGCACTGGCTTGGGTTTGTTCCCTTGCCTATTTCGCTGATGGGAGCGCTGCTGTCGATTACGGCTGTCTATCTTGCCTGTGTTTACGGCGCCAAACGCTGGTTCTTCGCGCATTACAGGCTGGAATAGAGGAAGCACAGTCATGAAAGACGCTCACTCATGCCAATCGCCGGATTCGGTCCAGATTCCGTAGCGCGTGTAATCCAGCACCCCATAATGAGCGGGATCGTTTTGGAATAAATAGGCGTGCAGCCGGTCCGAAACCGTCCAGAAGTTTGGATTTGTTTTCAAAATCGCCCAGTTCCTTATAAAGGCTTGCGCTGCATGCCGGCTATCGGCCGCATTCAATTGCTGCAGAAAATCGGGCAGCCGTTCCTCTGGAACCGCGAAAAAGAGATTGGGATAGCTCGTTGCAAGGCCATCCACGATGGCCAGACGGTCTTGTTCCGGCACGCGGGCGGACGACTCCAGAACGAACCTTCCGAGCGCGCTGTGCGCGCGGTCGCGGATTACGGTGACCACTTTTTTCACCCGGCCGCCGGACAGGATCAAGACCAGCGAGGAATCTGGAAACAAGTTCACAAAGGCAGCCGAGCGGGCCGGCTTTCCCGCCATCGGTTCTAGCGGCGGGTATTCCGAATGGGGCGTGCCATCAAAGGCGCCCCGCGCAGCCGCGCTCAAATATTCACCGCCTATCTTGGCAACGAGTTCTTTGTCGCTCTGAGATGAGCTCTTGTAGTTAACCTGCGTTGGAAACTGCATATCGTCGGGATCGAGGAACGGTTTCTGTTCCAATTTCGCCAGTTCTTTTTGATACCATTGCCCCCTCAAGCGAACCCGCTCTCGCGGAGGCAGAAACAGCAGAAAATTATCTTCGGCTTCCCTTCGCAGCATTTCCATGTAGAGACGGGTGTGGAGCTGATGGCTCAAATTGCCAAAGACGTCGTATCCAACAACCAGATTGTACACGAGGCGCTCGAGCAAACCGTAATCCAAAACGAAGGAGCTGCTAGCCTCGCCGCCGCGTAATCCCTTCAAAACATAGGAATGATCGAAATGACGGAATACTGTCAAAACGGCGTTGGGATTAGCGCCGTCACCGTCCCAGAGATCGGAAAGACGGTAGCCATCCTTAAAAGCCGCGGAACGATGTTTATCCTTCAGAGCGACGTAAGCATTGCGAGCGGCTATATATTTATCGGTAAACCCTTCCCGGTGTATCGCGGAATTCCAGATTTCTTCCAAAGAACGGCTTTCAAATAAGGGCGTGTCGCTCCCCTCAAGGTACGGCAAAACCAGGAGGTCTCCGCTTGTCTTGGCAAAAGCGGGATCGGCAACCATGAGTTCGGAGTCTGGACTGATGAAAAAGACGAAGAAGTGCTCGTCGATCGCGCTCACGGCACCGCGGCCATAGCAGACGGGGCCCTTGATAAAAGTGGCAACATGATACTCAGCGTCTTCCAATAAAAATCGATAGCGGGCTCTTACGGGTATGTCTCGATAAAGGACGAAGGGATTTGTCGCTTCCATGGACTGGTAGTCCGGCCAACGGGAGACTTTCCAAGGCTCATGTTCATCGAAAAAGAGCCCCTCGATCTTTTGGAGTTTGGACCGATCCAGCAGATAAGGCAGAAGCGTTTTCTCGACGATGGTTTCCTGAGACGGCTTAAAACAATATTGGAAATGTTCTTTCGGATCGTCCGATGGACGCCGGGTTACGATTTCGTCCGGCGTCTCGCCGCACGGGGTGCGACTTCGTACGATGCGGAAAAACTGCCTTGAATCCGCGTTGAAATGCAGGCTCGCCAAGAACAGATGCTCGTAAAGGTATCGGGCCACCAATCTGTGCTCGAGATCCGGCCGGTTTAAAAACTCCTCCCACTTACTTATTACCAGCACGAGGTTAGAAGACAGGTTCCCGTCAGCTTTTGTCACCGGAGGCTTACGGCCGCCGTCAACCCAGCTCACCAAGGTCTTGCGTTCTGGTTTGGTCAAAGCAGGCAGGCCATAAGGCATCAGCTTTTCGGGACGGGACGAATTGAGTGATTCCACTTCCTTTATATTCGCGGGGCAGCTACGCGAGTCGGCAACCGCATCGACAGGCGTGCTGGTCGGCCCCTGGTTGAGCATCGGAACAATTAGATCGGTGTTATCGCCGGCAACGGGGAAAAATCCCTTCTGACGCCATTCATCCTCCGAGCGCGCGTCGATGCCAAGCCTCGTGGGCGGAATGCTTCTTGGCCGCGTGGGATGTATAGCTTCGATCTTGCTCGCTCCTCGCTGAAGGCCCTCGAAAGAAATCAATTTCAGCTGGCAGGGGGCATTATTGCAGCTATGGCAGACGATGCAGCGCGCATTGAAAAGCTCCTGCACCGCCTCATAAGAGCCGCTTTGGAAAGGAGCTGGCTGCGGCGCTTCCGGCATGAGCACCGGCTCCGCTGCCGCAGGTTCAGGCCGATGGCGCAAATGCAGCGCAGCATACGCAGCCAGTGCGAGCACAAAGAGACAACTGGCCCAGATCAAAACCTTTCTATATTTTTTCATGAGCCTGACCTGCTCTCCAGTGTGCCAGGCCATATAGTATGCCCGCCTGAATTGGCCGCCTCAAAATAAAGCGGTAGTGACTAAAATGGGCGAACTGCGGGTTTTTTGAGCTATTTTCGCACTAGCCGCACAAGGATCTGAAAGCTGGCGGATAAATATAATAAGGGGCCAGTCCACGCTTCGGGAGCATGGGGATGAACACGGACCAAAGCCGCGGCTGCAGCAATTCCCTTCGGCTACCGAAAGTCGCACGGATTTATTCTAATTATGCATGGCCATGGTCGATCGCGTCGAATAACAATGTCCGCCGTCTAGGGCAGTGCCGCCCTGTGATAAACGAATTGCGAAGGCTGATCGACGAGAGCCCGTATGTCCGCAATCTCTGATCACGCGGGTGTCATATGGTGACGGACCTCATCCTCGCGATGTCCGAGTCGGGTCACGAACGGCGGTTTTCTGAATGAAATCAATGATTCCGCTTATCACTAGGCAGCCGAAGGAATTGCCGCAGCCGCGAGAACGGGCAAAGAGGGCCAAATTGAGACGTTTTCAGCTGAAGGATGAGCGGCGGTTCTTCCCATTCCGATCCGGACTCGAACGCCTTGAACGCAAAAGCCGCCGCCCCGCGGCTACCTCGCCAGAAAATGCTCTAGGTGATGGAGGCTTGGTAGATCTTGTCGACCGTGGTCTTCAGTGTCTTGTTGAACTCTTCGTCGCTCTGCTGGGCAGTCAGGTTCTCGGCAAGCGCGCGGCTGAAGGAGGCGATCAGGCCGTGGTTCTTAGCGAGCTTATCACAGGCGTCGTCCCGGCTGTACCCGCCTGACAGAGCGACGACCCGCACCGTCTTTGGGTGTTTAATGAGATCGGCGTAAAAATCGTCCTGGTCCGGGATGGTCAACTTGAAAATGACCTGCTGGCCATCTTTAAGGGTGTCCAGGCCGGCGAGCAGTTCCTTCTTCAGGAGCTTTTCGCAGCCGGCCTTGTTGGGGGACTTGATGTCCACCTCGGGCTCGAGGATCGGCACAAGGCCGTGTGCGAGAACCTGCTTGCCCCACTCGAACTGCTGGGCTGCGATCGCCTTGATGCCGGCTGGGTTGGCTTCCTTGATAACCGAGCGCTCCTTCGTCCCGTAGATGCCGTTCTTGACGGCGCGCTCGAGGAGCTTGTCAAGATCCGGGACAGGCTTCATTAGCTGCACGCCGTCCGCTTCAGCAACGAGGCCCTTGTCGATCTTGAGGATCGGAACAATTCCTTTGTTTTCCCACAAATAAGTGGCGGTGGGCTTGCCGCCGATCTCGCGGTCGATAGTCTGCTCGAATAGGATCGCTGCGAGGACCCGGTCGCTGGTGAACGACGGGCTGGTTATGATCCGGGTGCGCGCCTGATGGATCATGTCGAACATCTGGTCTTCGCCCTTGTACTTGCTCTCGTCGATGCCATAGAGCTTGAGGGCCTTCGGCGTGCTGCCGCCGCTTTGATCAAGGGCCGCGATGAAGCCCTTTCCGGTGCGCATGATTTCATTCTGATTAGCGTTCATTGGGAACCTCCGTGGGCTGAGCTGTCCTGGAGCAATACATGAAAGAGCTCTGGGAAAAAAGCTTGGGCGACTTCTACCCCTTGTCATCAGGAGTGCGGCTGTACATTGCATTAAGAAGTATATCTCGCGTGGAGTCTAGCGTCTTTCCTGTTCAGAATACTATCTATCAGTCCGCTGAATGTTGAAAACAAACATAGGCACTTGATCACAAGAAGTCGGCATCTTTGTAGTAATCCGGCGCGGCCTTTTGCTTGCAAATTGCGATGACCGTTTAGGGTCATCCTCGGGCGAATAGCAAAAAATTTCCGCGAGGCCGCTCCTCCTCCGGTAGCCGAAGAAATAATTGCATCTGCGAGAAATGGTCAAACGGGCCACTTCCGGAAATTCCGCGCGCTTAAAAAATGTGGCGCTTCGTTCTTCTTAGCCGGCACCAAAGCTGCCTTCCTGAGCATTAGCTAGCGCTTCCAGCCCTGTCAGCTTGGTGCTTTGCGGCCCTAGCTAAATCGGCCGGCCGCTCCATGACCTCTGCGGCCGGACATTGAAGGTGCCAGACCAGCCCGGTGGATGCATAATCAAGCTCGACTTGCGCATTGAGACTTTCCTTCGCCACCCGGCAAAGGACGGTCGAGCCGAAGCCGGTGCTGGCCGGCACCCTAACGGAGGGTCCGCCACGCTCGCGCCAGCTGATGACGAAAGTTTCCCCGCCGCCGTTGCTGGGCTCAAGGCTCCAGCACACCTCGACGCGGCCGCTACAATCGGAAAGCGCCCCGTACTTGCCTGCGTTCGTCGCAAGTTCGTGCAGAGCCATGCCGAGGGCCTGCGCGGCCGATGCCGAGACAAGAAGGGGCCGTCCGCGCAGTTCGATGCGCTTGTCGACAAGGTCCTTGAGGTGCCCTAGCTGAGACAGGGCCAGCTTGTGGAGGTCGACGCCTCTCCAGTCGTTTTTGACGAGCAGGTCCTGGCTTGCAGCCAGCGCCTGGACACGCTCGGCGAAGCGCTCGATGAAATCATCGGGATTTGCCGCAGCCGTTTGCCGGGCAATCGCCTGCACAACCGAGAGCATGTTCTTGGCGCGATGATTGACCTCGCAAAGCAGTAGCTTGATTTGTTCCTCGGCCTGTTTCGCCACAGTAATATCGCGAGTGGTCGCAACGAGCTTGTGGATACGGCCCTGACTGTCACGCATGGGTGTGATGAGAATATCCCACCATTTTGCCGTTCCCTTCGCCGTTGGATATAACGCTGAGATGTGTCCGGTTTCTCCGGCCTTGGCCTTCTCGATTGCCGCCCGGACCATGGGTCTTTCTTTATCCGGCCACATATCCGGCCACAGCTTGCCAGTCATGAAAGTGGGGTCGTCGGTTTCCAAGAGCCGTAGACCCTGCTCGTTGATGAATTCGACCCGGCCGCTGCAGTCCAAAACCTTGATGCAATCGGCGCTCGATGCAAGTACGGTTGACGAAAACTCATTGCTGGCGCGCAGTGCTTCCTCAAGCTCGCGGGCTTTCAATGCGCAGGCGATTTCGTCCAATATTGCTGGATCGCCGATCATCCCGGGTATGGTGCGTGCGCCGCCATCGGCGATCTTTTTCAGGGTGCCGCGCAGGATCTTGCCAGAGCGCGTTTTCGGCAACCGGTTCACGGCAATGGCGATGCTAAAGGACGCGGCGGGGCCGGCTTTTTCCCGCGCCAGGGCGTCGATCTCCTTCTCGATTATGGAGGGCGGCCTGTTTACACCCGCTTTCAGTACGACGAACCCATAAGGGACCTCGCCTTTGATCTTGTCATTGGCTCCGACGGCCGCGCATTCCGCCACATCCGGGTGCGAGGCCAGCACCTCCTCAATCCCGCTTGCCGATAGCCGGTGGCCTGCTACATCAATGATGTCATCGGTGCGGCCCATGATATTAAGGTGCCCGCCGTCATCCTTAAACCCTGTGTCCCGGGTGTTGTAATAACCGGGAAACTCGGTGAGATAGTCCTCGCAAAAGCGCTCGTCCTGCTGCCACAACGTCGTCACACATCCTGGCGGCAGCGGCAGCTTGAGAACAATCGATCCCATTACGTTAGGCGGTAGTGGCTTGGCCGCCTCGTCGACGATGTCGACCCGATACCCCGGCATCGCGACCGCCAGCGAGCCGTGCTTGACCGGTAGCATACCCAGCCCCAGCGGGTTGCCGGCAATCGGCCAGCCGGTTTCAGTCTGCCACCAGTGGTCGATTACCGGGACTTTGAGTAAGCGCTCGGCCCACATCACAGTGTCGGGATAGGCCCGTTCACCAACGAGAAACAGCGCGCGAAACTTCGAGAGATCGTGCTTGTGAAGATGCTTGCCCTCGGGGTCCTCTTTCTTAATCGCATGAAACTCAGTTGACGCTGTCTGCATGGCGACGCAACCATGCTCCGCGATCACTCGCCAGAACGCCCCGGCATCCGGCGTAGATACGGGCGTTCCCTCATAGAGAATGGTCGTTGCTCCATGTAGGAGTGGCGCATAGACGGCATAACTGTGACCAACCACCCATCCGATGTCGGAGGCGGCCCAATAGACCTCTCCAGGCTCAACCCCGTAGAAATTCCTCATCGACCATTTCAGCGCGACCATATGGCCGCCATTGTCGCGCACGATGCCTTTCGGCTGACCGGCCGTGCCCGACGTATAAAGGATATAGAGTGGGTCGGTGGCCGCCAGGGCGACGCAATTGGCGCGTTTTCCGGCCCTCATGGCTGCCGCGCGTAGCGCTGCCCAATCGTGGTCCCGCTCCGCGATCATCGCGGCCTCGGCGTGCGGCCGCTGCAGGATGATGCAAGCTTCGGGCTTGGCTTTGGATAGCGAGATGGCTTCATCGAGTAGATTCTTGTAGGTCACAATGCGGCCTGGCTCTATGCCGCACGAGGCCGAAAGCACGATCCTCGGCTTCGTATCGTCGATGCGAGATGCAAGCTCCTTGGCCGCGAAACCTCCGAACACGACCGAATGGATAGCGCCAATCCGCGCGCATGCGAGCATTGCGATCGCCGCCTCGGGAACCGCCGGCATGTAAATAATAACGCGATCGCCATGGCCAACGCAAAAATCCTGAAGCACGGACGCGAACGTGCTCACCTCATCGAGTAGTTCAGCGTAGCTGAAGGTGCGCTTGATTCCTGCGAGAGGTGAATCGTAGATGATCGCGGGCTGCGACCCGCGGCCGGCAATGACATGGCGGTCAAGGGCATTAAAACAGGTGTTACAAGTCGCGCCGGCGAACCAGCGCCCACGGACACCGGCGGCGGGATCGAACACTTTCGTGGCCGGGCGAAACCAGTCTATATCTTGGGCCGCTTCCGCCCAAAATCCCTCCGGATCGCGCCGCCAGCGATGATAGGCGTCGTGATATGAACTGGTCATGCGAGCCATCCCGCCCCCAATTGGATGCTGCGGTCATTGATCTTTATCAATGCAAATGCAAGCTGCCAACACGCAACTTGATCGTGAACCTGAACACCTGTATTTTTTATGCGGCGAACTGACACCTTGGAGCAACACGCGAGAACGATCCTCCAGACGCCAGCACCTTCAGCTGGAATATCAGCCTTAGGTAGACACGAAGCCCACAATACTAGAGCCCATCAGGATTTCGGCAGGGAAATTATCCTTCGCAGCTCGCCCGGGTTGGGCTGCCCCAAGGTTTGAGAGATAGTGTTCGGCAGATTTCCCGGGGTTTGTTAATCGCCGTCGAATATTGCGCGCGGTTATGAGCATGCTGCGGCGATCAAGCGTCATCCAGTTCGCTACCGGATTATTTCGTTACGCGTGCGGCGCCTCCTTTGACTGGGCCGCCACTTTCGTTCCACCGCGCCTCGTCCTTTTCGCCGCCTGTCCGTACCCGCTCGGGGTCAACGGCTGTTATTTTATGAGCGAAATCAATGCGTCCGCTCATCCTTCGGCAGCCGAAGAGATTGTTGCAACTGCGAGAAATGGTCAAACGGGCCATGAGGAGACTCATGTAGGGCACAAAACGCGCCGAGAAATCTCGGCTCATCCAAGCGCTCGCCACGAAATTGATCTGAATCAAGGCCTGCCTTGTTCAGCATGGTGAAATGTTTCACGCTGCATAGAGCGATCCCCAAGCGTCCGGAATTAGGTTCGCCGAGAGGCCAGCTTGGCCGTTGAGACTTTGCCGATGACCGCGGGATTCCCCAGTGCCCTTTCATCCGCCGCCGTTTCTGGGACAGGTGTCTTTCCGGCGCCCATCGAACGAAGGCGGCGGCCGCAGGGCCGTAGTCAGCAAGGTCCGCGCACACCAAGCAGATCAAAACGCGAAGCACGCAAGGAGCCCAGAACCATGTCGACCGACCCACTCCCTTGGACAACGATGTTCGTCCGCGACTGCAAAGCCTTCAGGCCCGGCTCTCCCGGGACGGCATAGTGACAGCCCTGCCGATGCCGGCCACGGTCAGCATCCTGCTGGACATCGCCTCGGTCCGCATGGCGGCGGCTTCGTGAACGGGTCGGGAAACGCTTTCAATGGAGAACGGCTCGCCCAAACCGCAAATGCGATCGTCGTGACGGCCAACTACCGGCTGGACGCTCGCACTGGTCGCCTCGCCCCTTGCGGCGGACCTCTTTCAGCCAGCGATCTCGATGAGCGCCCCGGCGTGTCCATGCCAACCGTCGAGGCCGCGGCGGCCAAGCGCAAGGTGTTTCTCGACGAACTCGGTCGCAGCGATCCTTCGAACCAGCCGGACTTCTTAGCTGATGCCGTTTGGCAGAGCCCAATCCGCCCTTGCGGCAACGGGGCGTATTTGCGTATTTCGGCGTCGAGGTCTACGCTGCACTGCGCTCACCAGCGGCTGACCGGTCGGACCGCTAGCGGGTGTTCTTTCGTCAACAGAACTTTTTCCGTTTCGTGGTGGACCTCCAGCCATTCGCCCTCACGGAGCGCGTATTGTACTTGCTCTAAACTGATCTCGACCTCCAGCCTCTGGCCGCGGTAAGTAATTTGAAACCGGAGAATAGCGTTCTCCTCAGGCGCCCGGCGAGGCCAGAACGACAAGGTCCCGTTGTCGTCTCGCATGCCGCCAAGCCCGTAGGTGAGCATCATCCAGGCGCCGCCCATCGAGGCAATGTGGCAGCCGTCTTTCACATTGCCGCCCACGTCAGCCAGATCCATTAGCAAGGCCGCCATTCCGTAGCAGATTGCTTTATCGACGTCGCCAGTTTGTCCGGCGATGATCGCCTCGACGCATGACGACAAAGATGAGTCGCCGGTCGTCAAAGGGTCGTAGAATTCAAAGTTGCGCTTCTTTGCTTCTAGAGAGAACGTATCGCCGAGCAAGAACAGGGCCAGCACGACATCCGCCTGCTTGATTACTTGTTTCCGGTAAATGTCGAGCGGATGATAAAAGAGGAGCAGCGGGTAGCGGTCCGGCGGCGTGTTTTCGAAGTCCCATGGTTCTCTATCTAAAAAACTGTCATCCTGCGGAATAATCTTTAGCTTCTCGTCATACGGGACGTACATTCTCTCTGCCGCCCTTATCCATGCTTCAACCTCCTCAGGATCGAGCGCGGTTTTGTGGACGAGTGCGGCGTACGCATCGGGTTCCTTTGCCCGCAAGGACTCGACGGTCTGGGCCGCGTAACGAAGATTCTCGCGCGCCATCAGGTTGGTGTATGCATTGTTATTTACAACGGTCTTGTATTCATCGGGTCCTGTAACAGAATTGATGCAGAATTTCCCATGTTTGGCATTCGAGTAAAAGCCTAGGTCCAGCCATAGGCGTGCCGTTTCCACTAGCATTTCAGCGCCGCAATCCCGCAGGAACGGCTCGTCGCCGGTCGCCTGAACATATTTGCGCAAGGCGTACATGATGTCCGCGTTGATGTGATACTGTGCGGTTCCGGCGGCGTAGTAGGCGGATGCTTCCTCACCGTTGATGGTGCGCCATGGAAACATGGCTCCCCGATGACCGAGGAGCTTGGCGCGTTCTCGAGCCTTATCGAGCATTCTGTAGCGGAAGATCAGAAGGTTTTTGGCGATCCGGGGCGAAGTGTATATCAGAAATGGCATCAAGTAGATCTCGGTGTCCCAGAAGTAGTGTCCCTCATACGCTTCTCCCGTGAGGCCTTTCGCGGGCACGCCTGAATCGTCCGTACGGGCTGAGGCCTGCAGGATGTGAAAGAGGTTGAACCGGATCGCTTGCTGGATCTCCACCGTGCTGCGCTTCACACGGTCTTGCTTGATATCTCTAATCCGGACATCGCTGCGGCGCCAGAAATCGTCCATATACTGTTCCTGAGACGCAAGCAGTTCCTGGAATCCTTGGCCCATAACGCGATCCATTGTCCACTCGGCCCGCCCGCAAAGTTCTTCAGCGGAAGCCATGTCTGACGTATGGTAGACCATGTATTTCGAGAGGTTTATTGGACAATTGGGTTCGGCCGCGATTGTAAAGACAACCTGGCCAAAGTTCTCAGTGTGGGAAAGCTTATGAGAATGCGTGCACTGAGCCTCCAGCTCATGATCGATAGCGCATACTAGGCTCAGGCGGCTCTTCCTGGTTGCATGACAAAGCATGATCCGCCGGTCTTTCGCATAGCCTGCCCGGTGGAGAAGCGTCCTGTCAGCAAAAACTCTAGTTTGCCTTGGATCATTTCCATTGCCGCGCGGGGCTTGTTCATTCACCGCCATTTCTGAACAGATCACAAGCTGAGCCGTAGAGTTAAGCAACGTCACTGTGTACGAGATCGCCGCCACGTGTCTATTGGCGAGGGAGACCAGGCGGCTCGACTTGATCAGCACTTGCTTCCCCGCGGGAGTCTCCCACAAGATTTGACGGTCGAGCGTCCCAGACTTCATGTTAAGCCGCCGGTCAAAGCTCAAGAGGTTTGCCTTTGGTAGCCGAAACGGCTCGTCATCGACGAAGAGCTTAATGATCTTGCTGTCGGTCGCATTGACGATGGTCTGGCCAGTCTTCGCAAACCCGTAGGCCTCTTCCGGGTATACGATCGGCCAGGTTTCATAAAACCCATTGATAAGAGTGGCGTTTTCAGCTTTGGGACCTCCTTCCTCGGGGCAACCGCGGATGCCGATATATCCGTTGCTGAGCGCTAGCACCGTTTCCAACTGGGCCAGATATTCCGGATGGAATCCATTTTCTATGACATTCCATTCGTCGGCGGGATAATCACGGGGTGGCGGCTTGACGCGTTTGTGGTGGAGCATGTGGCAATTCCTGCGAAGACAGCATTAGGCATCCGTCAGTCAGTCAGCTCCTCAAGATCCTTCACGGCTAGGTTGGCACCATGGCGCAAAAGGTCATCGGAATTCCCGTGCCGGGCGACGCCGATGACAAGCCCGAAGTGACCGTTCTGCCCCGCCTCGACCCCTGCGATGGCGTCCTCGATAACGGCCGCTCTTCGCGGCTGAACACCGAGCAGCTTCGCCGCCATTAGATAGCTATCGGGAGCTGGTTTCCCAGCTAAGTGCTCAATGTCGATAGTATTGCCGTCAACCCGCGCATCGAAAAATGTATCCAGGTTAGCAGCTCTCAGAACAGCCGTGCAGTTGTGGCTTGAGGTGACGACTGCAATTTTGAACCCGCGACCGTGGAGCTGGCCAATAAGCTTAACGCTTCCGGGGAAAGGCTGCACGCCTTCAACTTCAATGATATTGTCGAACAGGACGTTTTTGCGGTTCCCTAGTCCAGCGACGGTTTCGGCACCTGGAGGGTCATCGGGACTGCCCTCTGGCAGGTGGATATGGCGTGACCTGAAAAAGTCGCGAATACCATCCAAGCGAGGCTTGCCATCCACGTAGAGCCGGTAATCCGTTGTCAGATCGAAAGGACGAAATTCGCCGTCTGTCTGTTTTGCACGCTTCTGAAGATATTCGTCGAACATCTCCTTCCAGCACGCAGCATGGATGCTGGCGGTGTTCGTGATTACTCCATCCAGGTCGAGCAGGACGGCGTCGTATTGGTCGCGAGTGATAGCATACTTACACTGGGGCTGTCGCATTGACTGCTCTCCGGAAGAAAGAGGGGCATCGTTTGCCGCGGGCATGCGCCCTGGTGCCGAATACGTCCTTGCTTGCGTCACTCAGAGGTTATCCGCCTCTGTTGAACGGATTCCTGCGGACGCTGCTTCCCGGCCCCAAGTCCAGCCAGAGATTTCAGGCATGTCATCGCCGTAGCGGCAAATATATTCCTTATGCTCGACAAGTTTGTCGTGAATGGCCTGCTTGGCGTAGCCTGCGCTTGCGGCAAGCTTAGGCACCCGGTCGATCACGTCGCCCACCAAGTGGAAGCGGTCGAGATCGTTCTGCACGCACATGTCGAACGGCGTGGTGGTCGTACCCTCCTCCTTGTACCCGCGTACATGAATATTTTCGTGGCCTTTCCGGCGATAGGTCAGCCGGTGAACGAGCCAGGGATAGCCGTGGAAGGCAAAGATGATCGGCTTGTCTGTGGTGAAGAGGGCATCGAAATCCTTGTCGGGGAGCCCGTTCGGGTGCTCGCTCTCCGGTTGCAGCTTCATTAGGTTTACGACGTTGACCACGCGCACTTTAAGCTGAGGAGCATAACGGCGCAGCAGATCGGCGGCGGCAAGCGTCTCCAGTGTCGGCACGTCGCCGCAACAGGCCATTACGACATCGGGCTCGTGCCCCCGGTCGTTGCTGGCCCATTCCCAAATCCCGAGGCCGGCATCGCAGTGCTTGATCGCCTCGTCCATGGTCAGCCATTGCGGCGCCGGTTGCTTTCCGGCAACGATGACGTTGACGTGATTGCGGCTGCGCAGGCAATGGTCGGTCACCGAGAGCAAACAATTGGCATCGGGCGGCAGATAAACGCGAACGACTTCTGCCTTCTTGTTGACGACATGGTCGATAAACCCAGGATCCTGGTGACTAAATCCGTTGTGATCCTGGCGCCAAACGTGGCTGGACAGCAAATAATTGAGCGAGGCGAGCGGTCGCCTCCAACCAATATGATTACACACCTTCAACCATTTGGCGTGCTGATTGAACATGGAATCGACGATGTGAATGAAAGCCTCGTAGCATGAGAAGAAGCCGTGGCGGCCGGTCAGCAAATAGCCCTCAAGCCAGCCCTGGCACTGATGCTCGCTAAGCATCTCCATGAGCCGGCCATCAGGAGCGAGGTGGTCGTCCCATGGATAGGTATCTGCGACCCAGGCGCGGTTGGTGACCTCAAGCACATCCTGCCAGCGGTTCGAATTGTTCTCATCGGGACTGAATAGGCGGAAATTGCGCGCGTCCATATTCAGCTTCATCACGTCGCGAAGGAACCGTCCCATAACGCGAGTAGCCTCCGCTGAGGCTGCGCCGGGGGCAGGGACTTCCACGGCATAGTCCTGAAAATCGGGGAGGCAAAGGTCGCGAAGCAGCAGTCCGCCATTGGCATGCGGGTTCGCGCTCATGCGTCGTTCGCCACGAGGGGGAAGCTCGGCCAAGTCCGGCCGGAGCCGTCCGTCGCTGTCGAACAATTCCTCCGGCCCGTAACTCTTCATCCAGTCTTCGAGGATGCGAACGTGCTCCGGTTTCGTCTGCATCTCCGCCACAGGCACCTGATGCGAGCGCCAGTAATCCTCAACGCGCAGGCCGTCGATTTCTTTTGGGCAGGTCCAGCCCTTTGGGCTGCGCAGCACAATCATAGGCCAGCGGGGACGTTCGCGAATGCCGTTCCGGGCATCCATCTTAATGCGGTCAATTTCGGCAATGACCTTCTCGAGCGTCGCGGCCATTAGCTCGTGCATCTTTTCCGGTTCGCGTCCTTCGACGAGATGCGGGATGTAGCCGTATCCCCGGAAAAGCTGATCGACCTCCTCATGACTGATCCGCGCGAGGACTGTGGGATTGGCGATTTTGTACCCGTTTAGGTGCAGGATCGGAAGAACTGTGCCGTCCCTGGCCGGGTT
>JBKQIH010000306.1:0-60706 GCA_052148445.1 Rhodomicrobium sp. | reverse complement strand
ATCCGCAAGCCGTAGAGGCCACACGGCTGGATTGCTCGCCTCATCAACGCTTTCAACCCATAGCAATTCCAGCATTGCGTTGTCGAAGAAGAAACGCCGATTTGCAGTGCCCTGACCTGCGTGCCGGTTCGGTGGTCCTTCCGTAAGCCCGAGCCGTAGTAATGCCCCGGCGCAAGGTGCGTCCGTATCGGTCAACACGAAGATATGGTCGATCTCGTATCCCATAATCACTCAAGCCAGCAGCAAGCGCGTGTCAAGCAACAACAGCTCAAGACAGCGAGAGTGATCCATCAGCAGCGCGTCAGCAAGGGTCAGGAATGTCGATTTTTCGCGCGATTTCAACGATTCCGCTCATCCCCATCTAGCCGAAGGAAATTTTGCGGCTACGTCCCATCTTGTTGCCTGTGGAAGCGCTAATAAATCCCAAAATCGTCCCGAACCCCCGCGAGATCCACGACGGCATTACCGTGAGGGGATCCGATAGGGAGCCCAAGGGCCGGAAATTATCGGTATCGGGGATTGGACGGAGACGCCGGGAACATTGCCTGCATGGAGCGGCCGTTTGAGGCCTCCAGCCAATCAGGATCGCTCGAGACCTGCACCATAAAGGGCAAAAGTCTTCGATCAGAGGCTTTGATGGCGCGCGCAATAGCGAGAGCCGTCGCAACCCCCGAATTATCGAAATCCCCCCAGTCGACGGCGCTGTCGCTGAGTTGCGCGCGCCGTGTCCTTTCGGCCCAGTCATTCAGTTGTGATCCCGCACGGCGCAGTTGTGATCGGCCACGCACATCCAGTCTGCTAGCCTCGTCCGGCTAAAAGCAGGGAAAGGGCGGACCATGGGCGTTTTCGGTCACATCGCGATGGAAGGCTTGAGCTTTCTTGCAACCCTATTCGTTTTCGCCGCCGGAATTTTTGTATTGCTCGTTCTCTTTCTCCTCATAGCTGACGTCAGCCAAACGAAGGATGCCATCCGGCGTAATTATCCCGTTATTGGCCGGTTTCGCTATTTGTTCACGCGCCTCGGCGAGTTCTTCCGGCAGTATTTCTTCGCTCTCGACCGGGAAGAACTGCCGTTCAACCGCGCCGAGCGCGATTGGGTCTATCGCTCCTCGATTGGAGCCGACAACACGGTCGCGTTTGGCTCAACCCGCAGCTTGATCCCCGTTGGCACCGTCATTTTCGTTAACTGTCCGTTCCCGACGCTCGAAGAGCACGGGACCGAGGTGCCCGCGATTACGTTCGGGCCATACACGGAAACGCCCTACCGCTGTTCGTCGATCATCAATGTTTCTGCCATGAGCTTCGGTGCGCTCTCCGTGCCAGCCGTGCGTGCGCTTTCGAAGGGTGCGGCGATGGCCGGGTGCTGGCTCAATACCGGTGAAGGCGGATTGGCGCCCTATCATCTGGAAGGCGGCTGCGACGTGGTCTTTCAGATCGGCACGGCAAAATATGGTGTCCGCACGCCCGGCGGGCAGCTCGATGAAGGCTGCCTTCGCGAGATTGCGCGGCTACCGCAGGTGAAAATGTTCGAGCTGAAGCTCAGTCAGGGCGCAAAACCAGGCAAAGGCGGCATCCTGCCCGCGATCAAGGTCACGCCTGAGATCGCGAAAATCCGGGGGATTCCGGTCCACGTGGATTCCATTTCTCCGAACCGGCACCCAGAAATCGACAGCGTCCCCGAACTCCTCGATCAAATCGCTCGAATCCGGAGCGTGGCGGGCAAGCCCACCGGCTTCAAGGCTGTGATTGGCGCCTATGGCTGGCTTGAGACCATGTGCAAGGAAATCCATAGGCGTGGAATCGAGAGCGCACCCGATTTCATCACCGTCGACTCTGGCGATGGCGGCACCGGCGCCGCTCCCTTGCCGCTCATGGACAATGTCGGACTGCCCATCAAGGAAGCCCTCCCGATGGTGATCGACATTCTAAGCCGCTACGATTTGCGCGAGCGGATCAAGGTGATCGCGTCGGGCAAGCTCGTCACGCCCGCCGAGGTGGCCTGGGCCTACTGCGCCGGCACCGACACCGTGAACTCCGCGCGCGGCTTTATGTTCGCGCTTGGCTGCATCCAGTCGCTGAAGTGCAATAAGAACACCTGCCCCACCGGCATTACCACGCACGACCGGCATTTGCAGCGCGGTTTGAACCCGGAAGAAAAATCGGTGCGCGTGAAAAATTTCGTGGAGAAGATGCGCGCCGAGGTGGGCACAATCGCGCATTCCTGCGGCGTGCCCCATCCCCGCGCGCTGAAGCGCTATCATTGCCGCATCGTGCAGGCCAATGGCCGTTCCATCCCCATGAACGAGCTTTATCCGGTTGCGGTTCCGGCTCCACCGCCAGCGACCAGCGCGGCCTGATTTTGCACAACGCGTTCTGAGCGATAAAGCCGGTGACGCGATTTTTCATCGCTTCAACGTCCGAAGCGGGTCAGAGGCGGAGATTTTGTCAGCAAACGGATGGGCTCTAGTGATTGTTCCTGCTGCCGTCTTTGGCGTTGCGCCGGACAACCCGAGAAGCAGCGATTAGCGCAGCTTCTTCCGCCCGAAAGCTCCTCTATTCGCCCGTTCGACCATTTCTCGCAGTTGCAACGATTTCCCTCGGCTACCGGAGGAGGAGCGGCCTCGTTGCTGCCCTCAAGCTCCTCCCCAAGCCGGCGGGCAATCGTTCATTAAAAAGGGGAAGGAACAAGTCATGCCCGGATTAGTTGTTGGCTGAGCGAAAGTGCCGGCGGGGATCGTGGGAGGAAAAGTGACGGCTCGCTTGCTTTCGGTCAATGTGGGCCTGCCGCGCGATATTGCGTGGCGGGGAGATACCGTTCACACCGGCATTTGGAAAGCACCGGTTCAGGGCCCGCGCCTGGTACGCCGCCTCAACATCGATGGCGACGGCCAAGGCGACTTGGCTGGACATGGCGGCGAGAACCGGGCTGTCTTCGTCTATCAAATCGACTCCTATCATTACTGGCAGCGCCACCTCGGCCGCGACGGCTTCACCTACGGGCAGTTCGGGGAAAATTTCACCGTCGAGGGCTTGTCCGACCAAGAGGTGTGCATCGGCGACCGCTACCGGATAGGCCAAGCCTTGTTCGAGGTCACGCAGCCGCGTGTCACCTGTTATCGCGTGGGCATCCGCATGAACGAGCCGAAGATGGCCGCGCTGCTGGTAGCGCACGGCAGGCCCGGCTTCTATTTCCGCGTTCTAGAGGAAGGCGAGGTCGAGGCTGGCGAGGAGATCGTGCAGGTTGCAGCCGGGCCGGAGCATATGAGTGTGTCGGAGATCGATGCGCTCCTGTATCTGCCCGGTCACTCTCGCAGCCAAATCGAGCGCGCCTTGCGCATCCCGGCGCTGAGCAAGGGTTGGCGCGATTCATTCCGCGCGCTCCTCGACCAACAGGAAACGGCAACAGGCAACGCAGGACTTGCCGCAACCTCCGGCGCGCCTCCCGCTTGGTCAGGGTTTCGTCCGCTGCGGGTGTCGCGCAAGATTCGCGAAAGCAGCAACGTGACCTCGCTGGTCCTTGAGTCTGTCGATGGGCGCCCCCTGGCTGCAGCGGTGCCCGGCCAATTTATCGTGTTGCGCATAAAGCCTGCACCCGGCGCACCCGCGCTGATGCGGAGCTATTCGCTGTCTGGCGAACCAAGCACAGAGCGCTATCGTGTCAGCATAAAGCGTGAACCCCATGGCGCCGCCGGTGAATACATCGACGGGAAGCTGCAGGCTGGCGACGTGGTGGACGCGAGCGCGGCACGGGGCATCTTCACGCTTCGGCCAGGCAGCGGCCCCGTCGTTTTCCTGAGTGCCGGTATCGGGGCGACACCCGTGTTGTCGATGCTCCACAAATTGGGGGCTGACGCATCCCTCAGGGAAGTCTGGTGGCTGTATGGGGCTCGCGACGGCCATGAGCATCCTTTTGCGGAAGAGACACGCGCCCTCCTTAAAGCGCTCGTGCATTCTCACAGCCACATTTGCTACAGTTCACCCCGCCCCGAGGATCGGGCCGGTCCGGATTTCGATGCACGAGGACGCCTAGACGTGCGCGTGCTCCAGGACCTGCGGGTTCCGCTTAACGCGGACTTCTACCTATGCGGACCGTCCGCGTTTATGAGCGATCTAACCGCAGGGCTCGAAAGCTGGGGCGTTGCTGCAAGCCGCATCCACACCGAGAATTTTGGCTCAGCTCCGCCACAGACGCCGGGCATTGCCGCCACGCCTCGCCGGCCGCCGCATCCCCCGGCCGGGGCGCCCGGTACAGGACCGCTGGTTTCCTTCGCCCGCAGCGGTTTGAATGTCCGCTGGGGGGCTGAATTTCAAAGCCTGCTTGAGCTTGCCGAAGCTTGCGAGGTCCCTGTGCGGTGGTCGTGCCGCACGGGGGTCTGCCATAGTTGCGAGACCGGGCTTGTGGCCGGATCGGCCGCCTACCTGCCCGACCCAATCGAACCACCAGCGGATGGCAACGTGCTGATTTGCTGCTCCCGGCCTCAGGGCGACGTTGTCCTCGATCTCTGACGGGATTCGGTTTGTTCACGGGTCGCCGGGGGCCAGTCCTTGGCGACGGGCGTGAATGAGAACGTTTGTAGCAGCCCCGCTCTTGCCTGTTTGGATTTCTGCGAGCGAAGCAATTCGAGCTTAAGTCACAGACGCGGCTCTGAATCGCCACAGCGGCAAATGCCGCCTCGCGATGACGATGGCCGTCCTCAAGCGCCGGCGGCCAGAAGCTGGGGTACATTCCCGCCAATTTTCCCGGACGCAGCAAATAACGGCTTCAATTTCCTGTCTTGCAAAACAAACACTTTTCCAGCGCGGCGGACGAGCGCCGGACGGTGCGCAACGACAATGCGCGTTATGGTCATCCTCTCCATAAGGTCCGCGAGCTTCTCCTCGGTCGCCTCGTCGAGATTGGCCGTGCCCTCGTCGAGGAACAGGACCTTCGGCTGGCGGTAGAGCGCGCGGGCAAGCAGCACTCGCTGGCGCTGACCGCCGGAGAGCGTCGAGCCCATGTCTCCCACAAGCGACAGATACCGCATCGGCAGCCTTGCGATATCGTCGCTCACCTGAGCGGCTTCCGCGGCGGCTTCGACCCGGGCCATGTCGATGTCGGGATCGAAGGCCGCGATGTTCTCGGCGAGCGTACCCGACAGCAGCCTATCGTCCTGTGCGACAAAGCCGATATGTTTTCGCCACGCCCGCCAGCGCCCGGGATCGGCGCGGTGCCCGTCGAGTTCGATCTTGCCTCCAGAGGGCTGGTAAAGTCCCATCAACAGCTTGACGAGCGTGCTCTTCCCGCAGCCCGACATCCCCGTTATCGCGACGAAGTCGCCGGGCTGGATGGCGAAGCTCAGCTCTTCGAGGATAAGCGGATCGCTGGCGCCATACCGGAAGGAGACCCCCTCGACCTGGATCGCGCCCTTCACCTCGATGGGCGGGGTTGGACCGGCCGCCTCCGGAGGAGTGACCACGATATCGGCCACCCGGTCGAGATGGAGGCGAAGCAAGCGGAACTGAAGCCCCTGATTGATGAGGCCAACCGCGCGGTCTGTAAAAGTCTGCCGGTACATGATGAATGCAAAAAGCATCCCGGCGGAGAAGCCCTCTCCGGAGAGAATCATGCGCGCGGCAAGGAAAGTAACGAGCACCGTCTGTAATCCGGTGACCGCGCTTTGCAGAAAGCCTTGCGAAATCTGCAGCTGGCCTGTGCGGAAGCCTGCGTTGATGACGGCGGCGTACGCGTCCCGCCAGCCGGCCTCGCGTTCGGCCTCGCGTCCGAGCAGCTTGATGGTGACGGCGGCGCGGACCGATTCCATCAGGAAGGAGTTTTCCTTGGCCGTGGCCACGATCTCCTGCTCCATGCGCACCCGCGTCGCGTTATAATACGCAAGCGCGATGAGGAGCTGGAGGGCCACGCTCGCCAGCACGATCCCGGCCAGCAGGCTGGAATAAAAGAACAGCACAATGGCCGCGACCAGCGCCATCAGCCCGTCGATCATGGCTGCCACGAGCCCGCGCGTGATCGCATCCTGGATCGGCTGGACCGAGCCGAGGCGGGAGAGGATGTCGCCTAGATGGCGCTTTTCGAAAAAGTCCGCCGGCAGACGCAAGAGATGCCGGACGAGGTTGCCCATGACCTGGAACGTCAAGAGCTGGCCGTAGATGCGCAAAGCCCAGCCCCGCAAGGCCTCAAGCCCGGCTTGCGCCAGCGCGAGACCGCCGAAGGCGAGCGCGATCACCGTCAGGAGATCGGTGTCGGAGCGGAACAGCGCCTGGTCGACGACAAGCTGCAGCTGGAAAGGCGCGGCGAAGGTTACGATTTGGAGCGCCAGCGATAGGATCAGCACCTGCACGAGGGCTGAGTGTCCGCCTTTCATCCGCGACCACAGGACCGAAAGGGGCAGGGTGCCGTGGGCCACGATCGGGGTAAAATTTGTGGTGGGCGAGAATTCGAGGACGACGCCGGTGAAGTGTTTCGACGCCTCCGTATAGGAGAGCCAGCGTTTGCCTCCAGCGGGATCGTGAATCCAGATGCCGCGCCGTCCGGCCTTGGCCAAAACGACAAAGTGATTGAGGTCCCAGTGTAAAACCGCTGGACACTGCACCTTGCGAAGCGCGGAAAGCTCGACCCGCAGCGGCCGGGCGGAAAGATCCAGCGAGTCTGCAAAGCCCATCAAGCTGCGCAGCGTCGCGCCCGACAACGACAGGGAAAATCGCTGCCGCAAGCCGTTCAAATCGATCTCGTGGCCATGAAAGCGCGCAATCATGGCTATGCAGGCGAGCCCGCATTCGGCGGCTTCGGCCGCGATGATGACCGGCAGGCGCGGGCGCCCGTTAATGTTCAGCGCTGCGATTGTCATGTTTTGCGGCTCACGGCATAGAGGGGATCGAACAGCCAGCGCAGCAGGTTTTGACGGTCGAGCACGATTTCGGCCGTTAACAGCATGCCGGGCTGAAGGGAGTGATGCTGGCCATAGGCCACGATTTCCTCGGCCGCCAGACTCACGCGCACGCGAAAAACCGGCTCGTGGATTGCAAGCCCGGGGATGGATATCTCCGAGGGCCCCAGGACCGTGCCCGATACCGTCTTC
This sequence comes from Rhodomicrobium sp., assembly GCA_052148445.1. GTDB lineage: Bacteria > Pseudomonadota > Alphaproteobacteria > Rhizobiales > Rhodomicrobiaceae > Rhodomicrobium. The sequence goes on along the minus strand of JBKQIH010000306.1, from coordinate 53,630 downwards.
ACTTTGCCTGCCAAGGTGCCGAAGCGCTGGTACGGAAAGGCCTGCAACTGCAAGCGCACTTCCTGCCCCTCGCGGATGAAGCCGATGGCGCGCGAGGGAGCGAGCAGTTCCGCCTCAAGCCGGCCGTCCGCCGGCGTCATCACAACAAGCGTAGCACCGGCCATCACCGGCTGGCCGCTGGCCACCGGCAAAGCCGCGATCCGGCCACCCATCGGCGCAAGCACGAACACGGCACGGCGGCTTTCCGCGTCGCTGGTCCGTTCCTTCAGGCTGGCTTCGGCCGATAGAGAATCGGCCTGCGCGGCATCGATCTCGATGGGGATTGCCGCAAGCCTCGCCTTGCCGTCGGCGATCTCGCGTTGAATAGCCGAGGCTTGGCGGCGCAAACCCGAAAGCTCCAAGTCGATCGCCAGCATGGCCGACTGGCGCTGCTCCAGGTCGCGCGCGGAGAGGGTCCCTCTCGCCGTGAGCTGCTCGGCGGCGGCGGCCTGTTTCTGAGCCAGCTTCAACCGGCGCTCTTGAAAAGAGATCTGAGCCCCGGCCTGCTGCAGTTCGCCGCCGAAATTGACGATGCGCGCGCGGGTTTGCTCTTCCTCGGCCTTAAGCCGGGCGATAGCGGCGGCCTTGTGCGCTTTGAGCGCCGCCGTTTCCTGTAGCAGGCCGCGCGCATGCGTTTCGCCGGCATTGCCTCCCTCGGTCTCGGCGGCGAGCGCGATCTGGGCCAGGCGCTGGCCCTCGGGGACGACATCGCCCTCGGTGACAAGTACTTTTTGAATGAGCCCGGTGGCCGGTGCGGCAGCCCGGATCAGCCCGCGATCGGGGATGAGCCAGCCGCTCAAGCTGGCCGTACGGGCATAGGTCGCAAAACCGGCGAAGATCGCCGCCGCGAGTACCAACGCCGCGAGCAACAAGCCGATGAGCTTTGCCGGCAGCGGCGCCGCGAGCAGCACCTCTCCGGCAAGACGCCGCGTATTATGCTCAACAGCCTCGGGCCGGAACAAACTATTCATGATCTTGGCCTGGGAGCCTTACGTGACGCTGGCTAGGAGCGCAACGCTTGCCGCAACTACATGCGCCTGGGAGCGGTGTGCACCGCCCCCAGGCAGGGAGCCGCGGCCCCGGACGGGGCCGCGAACTTTGTTCGCGCCGCGCTATGCGCAGTACTTAGGACCGCATTCGTACGACACCTTCTTATACGAATCGCATTCCTTCTTAGGCTCATAGCAAGGCTTTTCTTCCTTCTCGCACACCGGGTGGTAACAGGGGGGCGGGCAGCACTTTTCGAGGCAGGCACCGGCTACGAAGTCGATCTCGGAAGCGGTCAGGGGCCGAAACTCTTCGCCGGTCATAATGGTATTCATCAGTGATCTCCTCTGTTTGAATCCCCACACGGAATTCAACCTGAAACATTGCGCAACACGCCGGCTGGTTCCGGGGTTAAGGCATTTTTTCCAATTATCTGCTTCCTTTCGCAGTCCAAGGTTTATTTTGTTCTTAGGCGGCTAGCCGGAATTCGGCGCGCTAACAAAACAATCCATGACGATGGCGTCCGCAGAGTCCTGCGGCGCAGGTCTTGCCAGGAGCAAATTATGAAGATGTAGCCACGGCGTAGGCGGAAGCGGAGCCGTTCCCTGAAACAAATGCGGCGGCATACGCGCTGGAGCTGTTTGGTGTAGAACTCGCATAGGCAATAGCCGCGCCCTGACTGCTCGTGACGTTGACTCCAACAACTACGTTTGGGCCAGACTTATACTTCATCCCCGGCCCGGATTGGAACACGAACACTCCGCCGGCCACGGCGTCGATCTCAGCGTCCGTTAAGGCACGCAAACCGGTGTCGATGGAATTCACGCCTATCTCCTTTTCTATTCTCGCTCGAAGCTTAAGGTGAGAAAGCGCGGTTCATAGAAAGCGGTTCCCAAGCAAAGGCGTGTTCCTGCCTGGTTCCGGCTTATTTCGCTTTCAATGGTTTATTTCTTTTTGTCAGAGCGGAGAAATTCTGCGCGCTGATGGACGCGGCAAGTCCGCTGCGTCACGTGCTGTCTGCTGCGCTCTCCCGGTCGAGAATCTCCACGCTCCGCTTGTAGGACGCGAAGGCTTTATCCTCTGTATTGGCGATGGAAAGGATGCCGAGTTTGCCGAATTCGGATAGCGCGCCGATGAGATGGAACACCACACCCTCCTGCGTGGCGGCGTTGAAATGAAGCCCGTGCGTGGCCGCGATATCGATGAGGTCGGACGGGGTCAGACCCCGGTAACGGTCCGACTTGAGATTATCCGAGGCGTAGTAGAAGCAGGCCTTGCCGGAGGGCGCAAAAAACAAGCCGGTTTCCGGATCGTAGCGGCCTTCGGTGAGAAATTGCAGCATCAAGAAAGGATGGGTTGTGCCGCCTTTCCTCAGGTTGATTTCTATAGCGTAGTGGCGCCATCCCTCTGCCTCGTGCACGGAAATGAAATCGACGCCGAAGCGGCCAAGTACGCCCTTGCCCGCGAGGGCCTTCCCTGCGCGGCACCCCAGGTCTTGGATGGCGAGCCGGTAGGCTGCATCGGCCGGAAAGCGGCAGCCGAGGAAGATTTGGGCGTTCGCGCCGCCAAGCACCTGGTCGTGCGTCGAGATTGCTTCCAGTTTTCCGGTTGGATCCACACGGAATTGGGCGGACGGCGAGCGTTTCGTTAAGCCCTCGATAAACTCCTCGGCGATGCCCTGCATGGCCTGAAATTTTTCGAGATAAGCTTCAAGGGTCATGCCATGCGCTTCGAAGGAGAGCTCCGGCAGCTTATTCAGGATCCAAGCTTTCAAGCCGCTGCCTTTGGGAGCGCCCGCGAAGCTGAAGATCGCGTTGCCTTCGCCGGAGAAGCCCTCATTCAATTTCACGGCGGCGCGGCGCATTTTCGGCTTCCCCCGCTTCATCCCGGCCAGCGCATCGGCGATATCGCCCGCGTCTCTTAAATCCTCGAAGCCTGTTGGGAGCGGGATGTCCGCCTCCTTGAAAATCTTGCGCGATCCGCTTTTCGAGCCCCAGTATGAAAGTGCGGGATCGCAGCCGTAAAAGGGCAGGTCGAGCTTGAGCGCGAGCTTCTTTTCCAGTGGCGTCACCGTGAAGAAGGTTAAATGAGCGGATAGCGGATCTGGGACCGCTTCACGGATCCGCTGAATGAGCCGGGGCCGTGCCAAAATTTTCGCGGTTAGCGGGTCGCCGGAGCTATCGTAGCAGGACAGCAGAACGAGCCGTTTGCGCGCGTGCTGTGCCGGAATGCCCGGCAAAAGATGCAGATAATAATCGATAATGGGCCCGGCGATGGGCGTGCTGGTGAGGTAGACGACCCGGGTCCGTGGAAGGCGCAACAGGAGGAGCAGGCACAGCATGCGCTCTTCGTAGTAGTTCACGCCCGCTATTCTCGCCATCACTTCGCGGTCGAAGCTGATGCTCGGCACGATGACGACGGTGCGCGGAGCGCCAGGATTGCCAAATATTTCTGCAAAGCTCGCTCTGAAACGGTCCTGTAGCAGTTGCCAACGGGCGATTTCCGCAGCCTCGAAGCCACCCGTAAACTCGCAAGCTGCCGGCGATTCGCTCAAATGCGCTTCCTATAATTGCCGCCAATACTAAATTCTCACAGGAGATGACGGTATTGCTTTGACGGGAATCAATTGACGTGGCCCGCGCCTGTTCCCGCTTGCTTAAGGAAATGCAAATGCCAAAGGTTACAGCTGCGCAAGATCTGCAAAGCCGCGCTGCGGCGATCCTCGCCGGTTTCGGAGTTCCCGGCGCTCTTTACCGCGAAGGAACGCTCGATGTTACAACGCCAATTTCCGGGGAACTCCTGGGCCGTGTGCAGCCCGCAAGCGCAGCCGGGGTGAACGGCAGCGTTGAGGCGGCGCACGGTGCGTTTCTTGAATGGCGCGGCGTGCCTGCGCCGAAGCGCGGCGAGCTTGTGCGGCTTTTCGGCGAGGTGCTGCGCAAAAACAAGAGCGCGCTCGGCGAACTCGTCACGCTCGAAACCGGCAAAATACTTTCCGAGGGCCTGGGCGAGGTCCAAGAGATGATCGACATCTGCGACTTCGCTGTAGGCCTATCGCGTCAGCTCTACGGCCTAACGATTGCCACCGAGCGGGCCAGCCACCGGATGATGGAAACCTGGCATCCGCTCGGCGTGACCGGCATCGTTTCGGCGTTCAATTTTCCGGTCGCGGTCTGGGCATGGAACGCGGCGCTCGCGCTCGTTTGCGGCAACGCCTGCGTGTGGAAGCCTTCGGAGAAGACCCCGCTCACAGCGCTCGCGGTCCAAGCGCTTTTCGAGCGGGCCCAGGAGCGGTTCAAGGCTGGCGGCGGCGCGTCGCCCGCGCACCTATCCTCGCTCGTCCTTGGCGGCCGGGAAGCCGGCGAAGCGCTGGCAGCGCACCGGCGTGTACCGCTGGTCTCGGCGACCGGTTCGACCGCGATGGGCCGGGCCATCGCGCCCGTTCTGGCGGCGCGTTTCGCCCGCGCGATCCTTGAGCTTGGCGGTAATAACGGCGCCATCGTCTGCCCCTCCGCCGATCTCGAACTGACATTGCGCGGGGTTGCGTTCGCGGCCATGGGAACGGCTGGCCAGCGCTGCACCTCGCTGCGGCGGCTTTTTGTGCACGACAGCGTCTACGAAAACTTCGTGCCCCGGCTCAAACAGGCCTACGCATCGGTCAAGGTTGGCAATCCCGTGGAACCGGACACGCTCGTGGGGCCGCTCATCGGCGAGGCTGCGTTCATAGCAATGCAAGGCGCGCTCGAACAGGCAAAGGCTGCCGGCGGCACGGTAACCGGGGGCACGCGCGCCGGAGCCGGAGTACCGTCCGGCGGTTTCTATGTGCGTCCGGCTCTGGCAGAAATGCCGCGGCAAGCCGGGCCGGTGGAAAAAGAGACATTCGCGCCCATTCTCTACGTCATCGCCTACCGGGATCTTGGCGACGCCATCGCTCTCCACAACGCCGTCCCGCAGGGGCTATCGTCTTCGATTTTCACGAACGATCTGCGCGAGGCCGAACTGTTCCTTTCGGGGCGTGGGTCCGATTGCGGCATCGCGAATGTCAATATCGGCCCCTCGGGCGCGGAGATCGGCGGCGCTTTCGGCGGCGAGAAGGAAACCGGCGGCGGCCGGGAATCGGGCTCGGATTGCTGGAAGCTTTATATGCGCCGCGCGACGAACACCATCAACTACGGCACCGCGCTCCCACTGGCCCAGGGCGTGACATTCGATATCGGTTAGAGTGCTTCCGGAAAAGTGTGAAGCGGTTTTCCGATAAGAAGCACGGAAAAGCAAAAACTTGGAGCCCGCTTTTGATTCCATCAAAAGCGGATGGGCTCTAGGGGGATTTTCTGGCGATTGGGCCGTTGCCCCCGTGATGGCGCGCCAATGTGAGAAGTGAAGCGGCGGAGGCTGGATTTGCCGCTTCCCGAAGTGAAAATCAAAACACTGCGATTTTATAGCAGTGTAAGATGTCTCTCCGGTTGATCTGGTCATAGAGCGGCTGCTGCTCTTCATCGACGTCCAGCTCGCGCCGTTTATACTTGGAATAGTTTATATTCTGCAATTCAAGCTTTGCGAAAGCTGCCTCGCATGGGTCGAAATGACCGGTTCGAAAGAGAATGAATAGATGAACCAGTGCGATAAAAAGTATTAGAAGGCCGAGCGCCTTTAGCAATTGTGCTTTCATGAACTGGTTCGCCAAGCCTTTCTGTAACTAGAGTGCAGCCCTTACGTCTGAGCATCCATATTGTCAAGGTTCACGCGCGAGCGAGCGCTTCCTACTGTCATAGCGCGGCGGTCATGGCCGCTGTGCCGATCCAGATCGAAAGCCCCGGCTCTTGGCTCTGGATTGCTTTCGGCTTCGCTACGCTCGCCGTCGCAATGACGTGTTCCGATTTCGCGCCAGCCGCCCGCGTTAAAACCGGCATCCGAAGAATCTCCGTTCCTCTTAACCCGGCCTTAACCCGATGCCGCTAATTTTCGAAAAATCGAGGCCGGTTCCCAAGTACGGTCTCCGCGTTTGTGAGGCGTTGTGTGGGACTGTCGCGTGGCCGGAGGGGCGCAGAGATCGTTTCCCGTTTTTGGGCGGCAGCCGCCACCCATCTGCGCTTCCTCGCGGTGTTCCTGTGGCGGCTGCCGGGCTCCCTGATCCGCGGTCTTCTGTGCCTGAGCTGGCGCGTTTTGAAGAGATCCGCCATTTGGATCGTCACCGAATCTCCGCTCGCCGAACCGCGGCGGAGCGCACACCGCCCGCTGCTGCTTCTCATTCCATGGCTCCTCATCGCCATCGGCTGGATCGTGATCACGCTCGTCAGCGTAGCCGCCTATTACGCCTCGATCGTTCCCGATCCGCGCGAGGCCATGAAACTGCATCTCCCGCCGAACATCACCATTTTAGCGCGGGGTGGCGAGTTTATCGCCGAGCGCGGCATGCGGCGTGCGTACGTTCCCTACAAAGACATTCCGCCCAATCTTGTGAAAGCGGTGCTTGCCACCGAGGACCGGCGTTTCTTCTATCATTTCGGTCTCGATCCCGTCGGCCTTGCGAGGGCCGCGCGATCGAACTGGAGAGCCGGCGAGGTGCAGCAAGGCGGTTCGACCATCACACAGCAGCTCGCCAAAAACCTGTTTTTGCGGCCGAGGCGAACCTTGGCTCGCAAGGCGGAGGAGTTCATTCTTGCGCTCTGGCTGGAGCACCGGTTCACGAAGCCCGAGATCCTGGAGCTTTATCTCAACCGGGTCTATTTCGGCGGCGGCAATTATGGGATCGGAGCGGCGGCATATTCCTATTTCGGCAAGGCGCCGCGCGATATCACACTGGCGGAGGCGGCGCTGCTGGCCGGCCTTATCAAGGCACCGTCCTATTACTCTCCAACCGCGAATTTGAACCGCGCTAGGGCGCGCGCCAATGCGATCCTTCGGATCCTGGCCTGGACGGATCAAATCGACATCAATCAATACGCCGAAGCGGCAACGAGCCCGCCGCAGCTCAAAGTGCCGCCCTCGAAGCCGGGCTTCGGTTTTGTCGCCGATTGGGTCGCCGAGGTCACGCCGATGCTGACTGGCGAGACGAACCGCAATCTTATCGTCGAAACGACCATCGACTCGAGCCTGCAACTCGCCGCCCGCAATGCCGTGGAAAATGTGATGCGCACCAAGGGCCGCACGGCGCGGGCCTCGGAAGCCGCCGTGCTCTTGCTAAGCCCCGACGGCGCTGTGACGGCGATGACCGGCGGGCGCAATCATGCCGAAAGCCAATTCAATCGCGCCGTGCGGGCGATGCGCCAGCCCGGCTCGGCGTTCAAGCCTTTCATCTATCTCGCCGCCCTTGAGAACGGCTACACGCCGGACACCCTCATCGAGGATAGCCCTGTCACGATCGACGGGTGGCATCCAGCCAATTTCAGCAAGGAGTACCGCGGAGAGATTAGCTTGCGCAGCGCGCTCACCCATTCGAGCAACATGGCTGCGGTGCGGCTCATGCAGGCCGTAGGTGCGGACCGGGTGGTGGAAACCGCAAACCGTCTTGGCGTTCTGTCGGTCCGCAATGTCGGGCCGACGCTTGCGTTGGGCACGTCGGAAACGACGCTGCTTGAAATGACCTCGGCGTTTTCGGTTTTCGCCAATGGCGGGTTCGCGGTCGTGCCGGAGATTGTGGAACGCATCAAGGACGCTAGCGGGCAAGTCCTGTTCGAGCGGTCGAAACGCCGGGGCCGGCGCATTGTAAGCGCGCGCGCGGTGAGTGCGATGAACGACATGATGAACTCTGTCGTCGCCGGCGGAACGGCGCGTGCTGCCTCGCTCGACTTCTATCCAGCCGCGGGCAAAACCGGTACGAGCCAGAACTTCAAGGACGCGTGGTTCATCGGCTATACGGCGCAATGGGCCGGCGGGGTCTGGATGGGGAACGACAACGCAAGCCCGATGCGCGGCGTCACTGGCGGCTCTTTGCCCGCCGAGATCTGGAAAGAGCTGATGCTCAAGGCTCACGCGGGCCAGATGCCTGAGCCGCTGCCGGGCACCGGGATGGATCCCGCGCTCATGCAGCGCGCCGCGGAGGCCATCGGCCTCGCCGATCTTCCCTCGCGCAACCCCATGAGAAAAGGCCAGCCCACGGCTGCTCCCAAAAGGGAGGAGGAGGCGGAGGCTAGCCCCGCCGGCGGCGTCAGGCCGGCTTTGCGCTAACGCGGTATTTACTGGCCCTGCCACTTTGAGCGGCAAGCTCGCCAAGGCGAACTTGCCGGGAGGAGGCTGGGGTGAGGGTGACTTTGGAGGTCAATCATTATGCTCGGCGGTATCAGTCCTTCACCACCGCCGCGGTCTGCCCGAAGAGCACCTTCTTGGCGTCCTCGCTCACCGTCGGCTGAGTGTTGATCTCCTTCGCGCGCTCATAGGCCCTAACGGTTGCGGGGCGGCCTTTGATCTCCTCGAACCAGCGTTTCAGATGCGGGAAATCGTCCAGATTCTGCCCCTGGCGCTCGTAGGGCACGATCCAAGGATAGCACGCCATGTCGGCGATGGAGTAATCGCCGGCGACGAAAGGCCGGTTCGCCAAGCGCTTGTTGAGCACCCCGTAAAGGCGGTTCGTCTCCTTCACATAGCGGTCGATGGCATAAGGCAGCTTCTCGGGCGCGTAGATCGCGAAATGATGGTTCTGGCCGGCCATCGGACCGAGCCCGCCCATTTGCCACATCAGCCACTCCAGCACTTGGACGCGCCCGCGCAAATCGTGAGGCATGAATTGTCCGGTTTTCTCGGCGAGATAAAGCAGAATGGCACCGGATTCGAACACAGATATAGGATCGCCGCCATCCTTCGGTTCTTGATCGACAATGGCCGGCATACGGTTATTCGGCGATATCGCCAGAAATTCAGGCGTAAATTGCTCGCCCTTGCCGATATTCACGGGCACGATCTTATAAGGCAACCCCGCTTCTTCGAGAAACATTGTGATCTTGTGGCCGTTTGGGGTTGTCCAATAATAGAGATCGATCATCGGTGATCCTTTCACTGAAATGTTTAGGATACGAAGCGCATATTTGTAGCCGGAGCCTGGCCTTTTAAAGGGGAACTGTCCGCTTGGCCTGCGACCCAGGTCTCGTAGATTTGAAGCCTATCGGGGTCGAAGGCAACCATGTCGGCGCGATATCCCGGCGCGAGCCGGCCGAGTGTAGCATCGAGGCCGAGAAAATGCGCAGGTTCCGTGGAAGCGAATTGGAGGGCGCGGGTGAGCGGCACCTCTAGAAGCCCGGCGCAATTTCGCACCGCCGCCGCCATGTCGAGGGCCGCGCCCGCGAGCGTCCCATCGGCCCGCAAACAGCGCCCGTCGCGCACTACGATCTCCTCGCCATAGAGTGCGAAGGCCGGTTTGCTCCCGCCAACCGGCGGCATGGCGTCGGTGACGAGCATGGGATGCGCGGCGCCACGCAGCGCCAGGCGAAGCACTGCGGCGTCGACGTGCTCGCCATCCACGATCATGCCGAACCACGCGCCGGGCGTCTCGAGCGCCGCCGCCACCGGCCCTGGATCGCGGGCTGTAAGCTGCCGCATCGCGTTGAAAAGATGGGTGAAACCGGTAAGCCCTTCGGCAAGAGCCGCCTTGGTTTGCCGGTAGGTGGCCATCGAGTGCCCGAGCGAAACGCGCACCCCGGCCTGCGTCAGCTTGCCGATGAACCCGGCCGGCACGCGTTCGGGGGCCAGCGTAACGAGGGTGACGCCGGTTCGCGGCGCGGCCAGTATCTCCAAATCTTGTGGCGTGGGCTGCCGGATTAGCGCGGGGCTGTGCACGCCCGGCTTCTCCGGCGACAGGAACGGCCCCTCGATGTGAACGCCCGCAACGCTAGGGTTGACGCAAGCGGCTTCATGCGCCGCGTCGAGCGCGGCGCGCATCTTGTCTTGGGTGTCCGTGATGAGCGTGGGCAAGATCGAGGTTGTGCCGAACCTGCGATGCGCGCGCGCGATGGCTGCTATGCCCGCCGCGGTTGGCTCATCGTTGAAAAGGACATCGCCGCCGCCGTTCACTTGGCAATCGATGAAGCCGGGGGCGAGCCAGGCACGCTCGGGGAGCACGTGCACCGGAATATCTGCGGGCAGCTCGTGCCGGGGCACGACGGCGGTAATTTTTGCGCCCTGGACCAGAACCGCAGCGTCGGGCCGGCATTGCCCGCCATCGAAGATACTGGAGGCTACCACGGCGAAACGGTCCTGCTTATTCATCGCGTGCGCGTGATCTTATGCAAATGACGGGGCTGGCCTGCATCGACGCCCAACTCATCCGCCAGCTGCACTGCCATAGCATAGAAGCTTTGGATCAGACACACCGCATCGCTATCCGGCTGATCCGGCGCAAGCGCAGGCAGAATCTTGCCTCCGCCGTTCCCTTCCGGTGCACTCGTGAAGAGCGCCGCGCCCTTGCCCCGCAGGTCCGCCGCCAGACGCTGCATGCCCTTCGCCGCCTCATCGGCTGGCATGAACATGAGGATTGGATAACGGGACGACACGAGCGCCACCGGCCCGTGCATGAATTCGGCGCCACTGAACGCTTCCGCATGAAGGTTGCAGGTTTCCTTCAATTTAAGCGCTGCCTCGCGCGCTATCGCAAGCGTCGGGCCGCGCCCGATGGCGATAAGGCTCGGCGCGCCGGCCAGCATCCGGACGGCGCCGCTCCAATCCAAATCGCTGGCTGCGCAAAGCCGGTCCGGCAAGCGTTCGAGGGCGGCTCCAAGATCGCTATCGCCGGTCCACGCCGCGGTGAGCCGCAACAGCGCACCGAGCGTTGCCACAAAGGTCTTCGTGGCCGCCACACTCAGCTCCGGCCCCGCGCTCATGGGCAGGACGAGATCGCAATGCGCGGCAAGCGGGCTGTCTATGTCGTTCAAGATCGCGGCGGTCAGCGCGCCGGCCCGCTTGGCGGATGCCGTCATTTCTATGAGATCGTCGCTACGCCCGGATTGCGAGATCGCCAGGAACAGCTGATCCTTGAGGTGCAGGTCCCGGCGGTAGACGCTGGCGATGTTCGGCGCCGCTGAGGCCACCGGAATGCCGAGATAGCGCTCGAAGAGATGTTTGCCGAAAGTTGCCGCATGCGCCGAGCTTCCGCGCGCGCAGGTGACGGCGAGCAGCGGCGGCCGGCGCTTGAGCCTTGCAGCGAGTTCCGCCGCGGGCTGCGCCAAACTCTGCTTCTGCCTGCGCAAGGCCTCCGGCGACTCCCGGATCTCTTGAGCCATTTGAGCGTGCCCGTCTGTCATAGCGTTGCCTCCGTAAACGCCGCGGCCCGGGCCAAATCCACCGCGCCTGTTAGCGCATCCGCCGCTGGGGGGACGAGCCGGCGCCTCGTCCTCTCGCTCAGCCATGGCTCGATGCTGGCAGCAAATCCGCCGCATAGCGCGACGCGCGGCGCGCCCATCGCGAACAGCCGCTTTGTGAGGATTTCGATATGGTCCGCCGCCAGAGCCATCAATTCGCAGCCGGCCAGATCGTCCTCCGCTGCGTGGCTCGCGGCGGCCGGGGCGAGAGCGGCGAAGTCCTTGGGCCGCGCGGAGCCCATCCAGCGCACGATGGCGTGCGGGTCCGATGCGAAATGCTCGAAGGTTTGCCGTAAAAGCTTCGTCCAGGGAATCCGGCCGTCGTGAGCCCACAGCACGCGCCGGGCCAGCTCGCAGCCGAGCCATGCGCCGCTGCCCTCGTCCGAGACCGGAAAACCCCAGCCGCCCACGCGATGATGCCCCCCGTCGACGATGGCCTCGCCGATGCTGCCCGTGCCGACGATGACGATACCGCCATCCTTACCGCGATGCGCGCCCACGCAGGCCGCGTGCGAATCGGTCGTGAAGATGGTGCCGTGGAATGGCTGCTTATGGCTCTCAAGCTCGGAAAGCGTGGCCGGGTCGCCGGCACCGGCTAGGGCAAGGCACGCGGAGATTCTGGTACAATCCCCCAGGCTGAGGCCTGCTTTGGCTAAGCAGTGCTCTGTTGCCTCAAGCACTGCGGCGTAGCTTTCCTCGATCCCAAAGCGTATATTCGCGGGGCCCGCTTCGGCTTCGCTTACGATTGCGCCGGAAATTCTACACAGCCGCGCCCGGCACCGTGTGCCGCCGCCATCCAACCCCAGAAGATACTCGTTACGCACCTACAAGCTCCGGTTCCGATGCTTATTTAAGGGCGAGTAAAGGAGAATCCAGGCGGCGAGCCTGCGTTTTTAACTCAATGAATACCGAACGGCCAAGCCCGCGCTATGCGAATATCGACCTCTGGGAGCCTCTCGATGCGCTCGATGCGATGATCGAAGGGCAATTTGCCGCCGTTGCCGCAGTGCGCGCGGCGCGTCCCGCGCTGCTGAAGGCGGCGCTTGCGATGGAGGCGCGGCTCAGATCCGGCGGGCGCCTCGTGTATTCCGGCGCCGGCACTTCGGGCCGCCTTGCGGTGCAGGACGGCGCGGAGCTGATGCCGACCTTTAGCTGGCCGCGTGAGCGTTTGCTGCTCCTCATCGCGGGCGGAGATGAGGCGATGGTCCGGGCGGTGGAGGGCGCGGAAGATGAAACCCAACAAGCCGCCGCGCTTGTGCGGCACCATGGGATCGCGGCGCACGATGTGCTCATCGCGGTGGCGGCGAGCGGCACGACGCCGTTCACGCTCGCCTGTTTGCGCGAGGCCAAGCGCCTCGGCGCCCTTACCATCGGCATCGCGAACAACGAAGGTACCCCGCTCCTCGCCGAGGCCGAATGCCCGGTTCTGCTCGAAACCGGGCCGGAGCCGATTGCCGGTTCGACCCGCATGAACGCCGGCACGGCGCAAAGGATCGCGCTCAACCTGCTATCCTCGCTGGCGATGATCCGGCTCGGCCGGGTTTATGCCGGTTTGATGGTTGACGTGCAGGCCTCGAACGCCAAGCTCGCGCGCCGGCAGGAGAGGATGGTCATGCAGCTTACCGCCAAGAGCGAAGGCGAGGTTCGCGACGCTCTGGATCGCGCAGGCGGGAGCGTAAAACTCGCGGTGCTGCTGCTCGGGGGCTGCGGCCTCGCCGAAGCAATGGATGCGCTCGGCCGCGCTGGCGGCCGGCTGCGGGAGGCCATCGCGCTGGTTGCACCGAACGGGCCGGGCCGATGACGATAGCCGGTGGAGCGTTATTCTCTCGCCTCGGCGTAAGACGAAATTCTGCACTCGCAGATGCACATTGTCGTCATGGCCGCACTTGATGCGGCCATCCAGGGAGTACGCGAGAAGTTCGAAGAGAAGCTGGATGGCCGGGTCAAAGCCCGGCCATGACAGCAAAGGCCTAAATCTAAGGGCTTACAGGGCTCCGCCGGCGGCAGACCGGCCAAAACATTTGGCGCTTGATATAATTACTTAGATTTCACCGGGAGTTTCAACGCCGCGGCGGCTTTCTCCTTCATCGTGCGCCGGGCTTGGTCGAGGTTCTCGTAGCCGGCTACTCGCGTGGAGGGGCCGTTTATCGCTTCGCCGGTTAGAATTCGAACGCGCGCTACCGCGAAATTATAGAGGACTACAGGAAGCGGCCTATCCCACTCCTCAGCCTGCTTGGATAAAACTTGCACGTCTTCTTCGGCTGCAAGTTGCTGTGAGGCCACGCCGGCCCAGTCGCTCTGGATGCGGGCGAGTTCGCCAGCGTCTTGAGTTCCCGATGCAACTTGGCTCCCCGCGGATGTTAGTTGCTGGCGCAAACTAGCGGCCGTTTTCCTAAGTCCCGCAAGGCTTGCTTCATTCTTCTGGAGAATTTGCCCTATTTCAGCGGCGTGGCTTGCCTGAAACTCTTTAAGCGTCCGCAAGGCCTGTACGCTCGCTATCGCCAGCAAAATCAGCAGCCCCAAAAAAAGGGCGCGTCTGAAGTAGTACCGCGGCTCAGTTAGTTCGGTCTTACAGTGAGGGCAAGGTTTTCCGGGCTCGATTTCGCTGAGGCATGCCCAGCACACGGACTTCTCTATTGCATTGGCGGCTGGTTGTTCTGCATTATCCATAGGTAGACGCTCTCCCATTTTCCCCGGTCTCGGCTATTCAGCGGCTTTCTTCCAGAGCTGCTCTACCTCGGACCCCAAATCCGAGCTTTTCTTTTCGGCCTGTTTGAGCGCGGATTCGGCCTGGGCGGCTTCCGAAGGCTGCTCCCGTACATTTTGCACGCGGGCGCGCAAGTCATTCACTTCGTCCGCGGCGATAGCTTCACGCAGCAGGCGCTGGGCCAGCCTTCGCTCGAGTGCATCGCTCGCCGCTTTGCCGGCGAATAGCCGCTCCCCGGCGTACTGGAAAAGCAAAACTGCGAGGATTGCCATCATCAGATAAGTATTGAGGCTTCGAACATGGCGAAGGATGAATGTTTGCGGCGCTCCGCAATAGCGGCAGGCAACCGCCCGCGGGTCAATGTCTTTCGAGCATGCGCTGCAATGCTTGGTCTCACTTACATCGTTCATGGCCTTCGCTCCCCAACTTGCCCAGCGTGCCGGCCGTCATGAGCCGCATCATACATAAGGGTTTATTGGATGACAGTGCATTTTTATGAGACCGCGTCCACCCCCTACTCTGGATAAGCACTCGAAAATTTCGCGCTATCCGCGCGGGCATCCCCGCTCGATTTGAGTTACACCGTTCGCAGCCACGTTGAGGGGCGCACACCGCTAACGAACGCACTGAATTTGCGCAGAAATTATGCGCAGCGGGTTCTGACCTTTCGTCGCGCTTAAATTTCTGGCGTGTTGGCGCTATTCTTTGCACCAAAATGCGCGGTTATAGCTTATGCTTAGGGCAACAGCTCGCTTCGTAGGCATTTTGTACGCGAGAAGCCATTAGCCAGGATCGTTCCATGAAGCTCATCACAGCCATCATCAAACCGTTCAAACTCGACGAGGTGCGCGAGGCGCTGATGGAGGCCGGCGCCGGCGGCATGACCGTCAGCGAGGTCAAAGGATACGGCCGCCAAAAGGGGCACAAGGAGATCTACCGCGGCGCGGAATATCAAATTTCCTTCGTGCCGAAGCTCAAGATCGAGGTGGCTGTGCCGGAAGATCTCGCCGAACGAATCGTCGAGATCGTTACCGAAGCGGCGAGAACCGGCGAAATCGGAGACGGCAAGATCTTCGTCACGCCCATCGAGCGCTCGGTGCGCATCAGGACCGGCGAAAACGACAGCGACGCTCTTTAATCGCACAAACACAGGAGGCGCGCTTCCCGGTTCTTGCTTGTGTGCCGGCGGGGGGCTTCGAGTTTTCTCTGCGCAACCGGCCGGAAGCGCGCGCGACCCTATCCGCGCCAGGCTGCGTTGCGCTGCTCCGGTCCGCACCTCGTTAACCATTGCCGTAAGCGCCTGAATGAGAAAAGTGGCCGGATAGTCTGCTGCCACAGGACACGCGGGAGCGGGTTCGTTCTCTCGGCCTTGAGCCGTCCTTGGGCCGGATAGAAACACTTAAGTAGGTTGAGCACACGCCTGCGCCCGGAGAAAAGTAGGAACTCGTTTAGTGGTGGCGCGTGCGCTCCGCCGGCGCTAGAGAAAGCCGCACCCTCTGGAGCTGCGGGAACGCAAAAGGGCCGCTCATCGGAGCGGCCCCTAGTTTTGCAGACTTACGCGCGATAAGCGCGATTACTCGGTGCGGAGGTTGCAGGCCGAGGTCTTGCCGGTGCGGCGATCCTGCTCGGTCTCGAAAGAAACCTTCTGGCCCTCCATGAGATTACGGATGCCTGCACGCTCAAGCGCGCTTGCGTGAACAAACACGTCTTTGCCGCCGTCGTCCGGTTGGATAAAGCCATAGCCTTTTTGGCCGTTGTAGAATTTTACTGTGCCCGTGGTCATGGAGCTTCCTTTTCGTATCAGGGTCCTGTGAGTGACGGCGGCACGAGGTGCTGCCAAAACTCGCTTCGTCGATTTTTGGAGAGATTTCAGAGCGGGCCCGGCTACGCGAAGGTCCAGCAGCCTCATATTCTGGCCAAATTCGATGAACGTATGTAGTCTGACTTGGCCCGATAACAAGGCTGTGACAGTGAAAACTGCGAAGCGTCGTACCCGCGCAGGCGCAGCAATCTTACTAAACTTCTTCGGTCCAAACCCGGAAGGTGGACAAGGTGCCCGGACCGAAGATTTGAGTTAGGGGCACGTCGGCCGCGTCTCTTCCTTGTGCGATGAGAATACGCCCGAACCGGACGCCGTTGTTTCGCGGGTCGAAGGTGTACCAGCGCCCGCCGAGATAAACCTCCATCCAAGCCGCAAAGTCCATCGGCGCGTACGGAGGCGGAAGGCCGATGTCGCTCACATAGCCCGTGCAATAGCGCGCAGGGATATTGAGGCACCTGCAGAACGCGATAGCAAGGTGTGCGTAGTCCCGGCATACACCACGGCCCTCAGCGTAAGCTTGCGCTGCCGTGCGCGTCGGCCTGGCGTGTTCGTAGCCAAATGCTAGATGGTTATGCACAAAGTCGCAAACGGCTTGAACCCGCGGCCAGCCCAGCGGCGTGTGCTTGAACAGACGCCAAGCTTCTTCGGTCAAGACGTCGGTCTCGCAATAACGGCTGCCGAGCAGGAATTGAAGCGTTTCAGTAGGCAAGTGTTGAACTTGATGCTGCAAGGCTTTCAATTCCACAGGGTCGGATGCGCCGGCATCGCGGACGACGGTATCGGTACCGAGGGTGAAGCGCCCGGCGGGGGCCACGAGCCGGTAGCACCAATTACCGAAACTATCGCGATAGCCTTCGACAGGTACCGCCGGGTTTGTCGTTAGGTGATCGGGACGCTCAAGGTCCGAAAAGCGGGAAAAATGCACATTCAGCGCCGCGATCATCGGCGTCGTTTGCGGAAAGTCGAATGTCAGCTCGCAACCAACATGAATACGCATATCAGCGCCCTCCCGGCCAGTCTTCCGGCATTTTCATGCATCCCGCACGAATTGTCACTGGGCATGGCTCGCAAAAGCCGGCAAGGCGCCGCTACGGCGGGCCGAATCTTCCAAGCGCTTGCGCACAATGCGGAACGTATCCCGAACCGCGATTAGCATGGCATCGTGCCTTTTGCCAGCACCTGGATCGTGATTGACATGGATATCTGGGGCGCCATTGACAGTAAGCCGGACGCGGAGCCGGTAAGGATCGCCTGAGAAATGCTTAGCGCGGGGCTGGGTCACAACGATCGTCGACGACGTGACCTGTGCATCGACATCGCGAAGATTTTCCAGCTCGCTGCGAATGTAGCCTTCGATAAGCTCGGAATGCCCGACGCCTTCGAAGTTGATTTGGGTCGTTGAAAGCATGGTATAGCCTTAGTTGTTAGCGGCGCGCCTACGGGCCGTGTTTTTTTTAATCGAAGAGATTAGTTCGCCGGGGGGCGCCGGCTGAAAAGTGCTGAATTGTTTTCGTGTGGCGATTACTGCGGCAAATCTTCCCCGGCAACGTCAAGGCCAGGGAAGCCGCATCACGACCTGCCGCGCGCGCAATCTCGCTCATCTTCGCCGGCTTGGTGGACTTACAAATGGGGAGAGCCGCCCGGAATTAAACTGAGGCTTTTTGGCACCAGTCTTTGCGCGGCGCTTTTGGCGGGCCGGTTCCGGCGCGCCATTCCCCGCCCACGGTCTGACACCCCAAAGTCTTGCGGATTCGGTCTGGTTTACCCATCTAACATTAGAACCCGGGCCGGGCGATACGCCGTAATCTTTGTTCTGGCCCGCTCCAGCACTTTAACTCCGCAGGAATTTTTCTGCAGCGAGCAAACGCGGGTGCCAGAAGGCCCCGCAACGTCTTGCTGGAGTCTAGGCAAAGTGCAACAAAGGGAATTCTGTAACAATGACCGCATCCCGATCGAAAGCCGAGGAGCGCTACGCGGAGATCCAAAAGCGTGAGCGCGGTATAAAGCAGGAACTTGAAACTGCGACGCGGCTTCGATTGGAGAAGACCGCAAAGCTGAGGCAGCTGCGCATAGCCAAAGAAGCGGAAGAAGCCGCCGAGAAACAGGCTGCCAAAGACATCAAGGCCGCGGGCAAGAGCGCCTTCAAGAAGGCCCGCCCTAGCGCTTCGTGAATGCGGCCGGTTGGCCGCACAAAATTACCGTTGGCTGGGTAAGGACAACCTGCGCGCGCAAACAGCAGGTTGACAACCTGCGCGAGCGCTGGTGCAAAAGAGCATGCTCGGAACAGCGCTGACGGCGTTCGCCACGTTTTTCGCCACCATCGGGCCGGTGGAGGCGGCGGTGCTGTTTGCCAGCTTCTGCCCGCGCTTCAGCAGGGGCGAACGGATCGCGGTTTCCCTCAAGGCGGTCGGCATAGCCACGGGCATCATCCTGTTCTTCGCTATTTTCGGCACGGCTATCCTGTCGGCGCTTGGGGTGACATTCCACGCGCTTCAGACCGCGGGCGGGATTATCCTTGGCATCATCGCGCTCGACATGATCTTCGAGGCGAAAATCGGCGGCAGCACGATCTCCCAGCCGGAAGACGCCGAAGCGCAGGCGAAGGATGACGATATTGCCGTGTTTCCGCTGGCGACGCCAATCCTTGCGGGGCCAGGAGCCATGTCGGGGGCGATGCTGCTCATGGCCAACGCGAAGGGGAGTGCCGGCCAGCTCTCCGTGATCGCCGCGCTCTTCACCGTCATGGGGTTCACGCTCCTCCTCATGCTCGCAGCTCAGGAGTTGCGCGAGTGGATCGGGGTCACGGCGCAGCGCGTTATTATGCGCGTGTTCGGCATTCTTCTTGCCGCAATTGCTGTACAATCGGTGTTTAACGGCATAGCTGGGAGCGGGATTTTCACCCAGCTGCATTGAGCTTCTCTATTGGAGAGACGATGGGCGGTTTTTTTGATTACGATGGTTACGACGCGGTTGGCCTCGCCGGGCTCGTGCGCAAAAAAGAGGTAAGTCCGCGCGAGCTGCTTTCCGAAGCGCTCGCGCGCTGCGACAGGGTCAACCCCGCGCTTAACGCGGTAATCCATCGCATGGATGTACAGGCGGAACGGGCCGCCGCTGAGATCGATCCCGCCCTGCCGTTCGCGGGGGTTCCCTTTCTCGCAAAGGACCTTGGGCCGCCGCTTGCGGGTGCGCCTCTTACTTCGGGCAGCCGGCTTTTTGCGAATTACGTGCCCGCAGAGGACGGCGAACTGATGAAGCGCTTCAAGCGCTCGGGGCTCGTCGTCTTCGGCAAGACCAATGTGCCCGAGTTCGGCCTTGTGCCCGTTACCGAGTCGCAGTTGTTCGGACCCTGCCGCAATCCCTGGGACACAAACCGCACGCCTGGAGGGTCCAGCGGCGGCGCCGCGGCCGCGGTCGCCGCGGGGATCGTGCCCATGGCGCACGCCTCGGACGGCGGAGGCTCGATCCGCATCCCTGCGAGCTGCTGTGGCTTGTTCGGCCTCAAACCGTCGCGCGGGCTCAATCCCAGGATCGTGCAAGTCCAAACGATCACCGAGGACTTTGGCGTGGATCACGTTCTAAGCCGGAGCGTCAGGGACTCCGCCGCCGCCCTCGATGCGATCTGCAACCGGCCCAACGCAGGGTTTCTATCGGGCCTCGAAGCCGGGCCAGGCCGCCTCCGGATTGGGGTTGTGCGCGGCGCCATGCTCGGACAAACCGTTTCGCCCGAGAATCGCGCTGCGCTCGCCCATGCCGTGAAACTGCTGCAAGGGCTGGGGCACGAGGTCGAAGACGCCGAACCGGCGGTTGACTATGACGGGTTTAGGATCGCATTTCTGACGTATTGGACCATCGGCATCCAGGAACTTCTTGACAGTGCCGCGCAATCGCTCGGGCGCAAGCCAACGCGCGCCGAGGTCGAGCCGTCGACGTGGGGGCTTGCCAAGGTGGGCAGCGCGATGTCGGCAGCCGACAAGGCCCGGGCACGCAGATCGATCTGGAAAGCGGCCAAGGCTTTTGCCTCTTACTTCGAGCGCTTCGACATCATGCTGAGCCCCGCTTTGGCACAGCCTCCGCTTCGCATCGGCCAGAACCGCATAACGGCCAAGGAAAGGATTGTTATGCGCGTTGTCGACGCGCTGCAATCGCCATGGCTCAAGAAGGCGCTTTTGCGCGCGATGGCCGCCCGGAGCTTCGCCTTTGCCTCGTTTACGGCGCCCTTCAACATGACCGGTCAGCCCGCGATGTCGGTGCCATTGTACTGGACGGCGGAGGGGCTGCCCATCGGCATTCAATTCGCCGCGAAACTCGGTTCCGACGCATTGCTGCTGCGGCTCGCGCGCCAGCTCGAACTCGCGCAAAGCTGGGAGCTGCGCCGTCCGCCAATTTGGGCTGGGGAGCGCGTGCGCGAAGCGGTTTGAGCCTTGCGGCATCGGAAAACCGCTTCACACTTTTCCGGAAGCACTCTAAAACACAAGAAAAAGGGATAGCCGATGGACAAATTTTCTTCGCTGACAAGCGTCGCCGCGCCGCTGCCCATGATCAATGTCGACACGGACATGATCATTCCGAAGCAATTTCTGAAAACGATCCAGCGCACCGGCCTTGGCAAATCGCTGTTTTTCGAGATGCGCTTTAATGAGAAGGGCGAGGAAAATCCGGAGTTCGTTCTGAATAAGCCGGCCTACCGGACCGCCAAAATCCTGGTCTCTGGAGAGAATTTCGGCTGCGGATCGAGCCGCGAGCACGCGCCTTGGGCGCTGCTCGATTTCGGCATCCGCTGCGTGATCTCCACATCGTTTGCCGACATCTTTTATAACAACTGCTTCAAGAACGGCATTCTGCCCGTCGTCGTGTCGCCGGAAGACCTCGAGAAGCTCATGGACGACGCGGTGCGCGGCGCGAATGCGACGCTTACCGTCGATCTCGAAAACCAGGAAATCCGCGGCCCCGACGGCGGCGTGGTCCGTTTCGATTTGGATCCCTTCCGTAAGAAGTGTCTCATGGAAGGGTTGGACGATATCGGGCTGACGATGCAAAAAGCGGATAAGATCAAGGGGTTCGAAGAGCACGCCGCGCTCGCTAGGCCCTGGGCGTAGCAGCAGCCGTCAGCCAGGCTCATCCCCAAGCCCATCGAGGCAGCTACAATTTTGAGTGAGCGCCTTCGCGAGGAGGACCTAATATCGTGCGCGGTGTTTTCCGTTGCACCCGTGGGTGCCGGGGAGTTGCCTAGTAGGCACTTTCGCCGGTGGATGAACAGTAGCCATACCGCATTACCCTTTATCCTGTCCTTCTCCCAACGGGAGAAGGGACGCCTTCTCAACGGCTGCGGCCGAGTCCCCTCTCCCGTTGGGAGAGGGTTAGGGTGAGGGGTAATACGCGTTGTGCGATTCTCCGATTCCGGCTCAGCGCTTTCGGGACATCGACAAAAGACAGCGTTGCAGGCATAGTCCGGGCGGCAGTTCGCCCCGCCATAACTCAAGAGGTTCTTCATGCCTTATGCGATCCGCATTCATGCCTTCGGCGGCCCCGAAGCGATGCAGTGGGAAGAGGTTCATGTTGGCGAGCCCGGTCCGGGGCAGGCAAAGGTGAAGCAGCACGCGGCCGGGGTGAACTTTCTCGACGTCTATCACCGTACGGGCCTCTATCCGGTTGCATCCATGCCGTTCACGCCGGGAAGCGAAGGCGCGGGCCAGGTCGTGGCCGTGGGCGAGGGCGTGACCTATGTCGCGGCCGGCGACCGCGTCGCCTATGCCGGGGTTCTTGGCGGCTACGCCGAGGAGCGGCTGATCCCCGCCGATAGGCTCGTGAAGCTGCCGAAGGAAATCTCATACGAAACGGGCGCAGCGATGATGCTACAGGGCATGACCGTGCGCTACCTCCTCAAAGAGACCTACCCAGTTACCAAAGACAGCGTCATCCTCTTCCACGCGGCGGCCGGCGGCGTCGGGCTTATCGCCAGCCAATGGGCTGCTCATATCGGCGCGACCATGATCGGCACGGTGAGTTCGGAGGAAAAGGCCAAGCTCGCCAAGGAGAATGGCTGCACGCATGTCATCAACTACCGCACCGAGGATTTCGCAGCGCGCGTGAAGGAAATCACCGGCGGCAAGGGTGTGGACGTTGTTTACGACTCCGTTGGCAAGGATACGTTTCCCAAGTCTCTCGATTGCCTCAAGCCGCGCGGCCTTTGGGTGACCTTCGGCAATTCCTCCGGACCGGTGCCTCCCTTCGAGATGGGCATTCTCTCGCAGAAGGGCTCGCTCTATGCGACGCGGCCCACGCTCATGACCTATATCGCCTCGCGGGAACAGCTCGTCGCAAACGCGAACGATGTCATGCACATGGTCCAGCTCGGCCGTGTCAAGATCCGGGTGTCGAAGACCTATTCGATGGCGGAGGCCGCGCAGGCTCATCGCGATCTCGAAAGCCGCGCCACCACCGGCTCAATCGTGCTGCTCGCCGATTATGCGGAGCGGCGCGTGAAGCCGATTTACGAAAACAGCGGCGGCGGCGAGGAGTAGGAAAGGCCCCCTCACCCTGTCCCTCTCCCCGCTGGGGCGAGGGGACGCCCGAACCTTCCTTTTACGTTGGGCAGAGGGACGCAGCTCTTTTACCCACTCCCCTTGGGGTGTGGGCTGGGGTGAGGGGGCGTTTCTCAAGCCCCATCAACAGCAGCTTGTGGCCCAAACAGCCGTCGGTCTAGACGCGGCCAAAACGGGCTTTTATAGCTGGCGCAAGCCAGCTTTACTTTTTTGGAGGCGATCCGTGCTCGATCTCAAATGGATCCGGGAAAACCCGAAGGATTTTGACGCCGGACTGAAGCGCCGCGGTCTTGAGCCGCTGTCCGCAACCGTGCTGAAGCTCGACGAGGAGCGCCGCGGCCATACGAAGGCGCTGCAGGAGATGCAGGCCCGGCGCAACGCGGCCTCGAAGGAGATCGGCAAGGCGAAGGGCAAGGGCGGCGATCCCGCCAAGGCCGAGGCGCTGATCGCGGAAGTCGCCGAGCTGAAGGAGAAGCTTACCGCCGGCGAGGCCCGCGAGCGCGAGCTTGACACGCAGATGACAAGCCTCTTGGCGGGCATCCCGAACATGCTTCTGCCGGATGTACCGGATGGCCCGGACGAGAGCGCGAATGTGGAGCTGCGCAAATGGGGCAAGCCGCGCGACTTCAAGCAGGAGGGCTTCGAGCCGAAGCAGCATTTCGAGATCGGCGAGGCGCTGGGGATGATGGATTTCGAAGCGGCGGCGAAGATGTCCGGCGCGCGCTTCACGGTGCTGAAGGGCGGGCTTGCGCGGCTAGAGCGCGCCATCGGCCAGTTCATGCTCGACGTGCAAACCGGGGAGCACGGCTACACCGAGGTCAGCCCTCCGCTCCTCGTGAAAGACGATGCCTTATACGGAACCGCTCAACTCCCAAAGTTTGCCGAAGATCTCTTTTGCGCAATATCATCGGTAATTCCTGGAGAGATCAGGGAAATCTTCTCACCCATACGCGATATGGTAGAGGAACTCGGCGAAGAAAGCGAAAACAAGAGAAAAGCGCAACGAACAGCGTTGGAGAACTTAACTCCGGTCGCCAAGAAAGTCATGCGTAACCAACTTGATTTTATCGAGCAGTTTGCCAATAGGCGCTGGTTAGTTCCGACGGCTGAGGTGCCCCTCACGAACCTGGTGCGGGAGAGCATCCTCGCCGAGGCCGATCTGCCCTACCGCTTCACGGCGCTGACGTCGTGCTTCCGCGCGGAGGCGGGGGCGGCCGGCCGGGACACGCGCGGCATGATCCGCCAGCATCAGTTCTACAAGGTCGAGATGGTTGCGATCACCGCGGCGGATCAATCTGAGTCCGAGCACGAGCGTATGACGGAGTGCGCGGAGGAGATCCTGAAGCGGCTCGATCTGCCCTACCGCGTCATGGTGCTGTGCTCAGGCGATACGGGCTTCGCCTCGCGCAAAACCCACGACCTCGAAGTCTGGCTGCCCGGCCAAAACAGCTACCGCGAGATTTCGAGCTGCTCCAACTGCGGCGACTTCCAGGCCCGGCGCATGCAGGCGCGCTATCGCCCGAAAGAGAGCAAGGATATCCAGTTCGTGCACACGCTGAACGGGTCGGGCCTTGCGGTCGGGCGCACGCTCATCGCCGTCATCGAGAACTATCAGGAGAAGGACGGAAGCATCCGCGTTCCCGAAGCGCTCCGGCCCTACATGGGCGGGCTGGAAATCGTTGCGGCTTAGATTTGGCCGCCGGGGGACTCGATCCGCTGGATATTCTCGCCGCAAAACCTCGCAGGACGCCTGCGAGGTTTTACACTAGCGGCCATTAATGCCGGCCCATCGATTGTCATTCCCGCGAAGGCGGGAATCCAGTAATCGGGACGTCAAAGAACTTCGAAATCGACGGTAAAGCAAAGTGCTTACTTGGTCAACGCCTTCGCGGGGACGGCGCTGCGGACGAGTCGACACTTTCGGCGCCTGGTATCACACGTCGTTGAGCCACGTCAGGATAGGCGGGCGCGCCGACAGCACATCGACAATCTGGTCCATCGCCGCGATGTGATAATGGTAGCCGTCTTTATCGAGCGCTTCGGTGGCTTGGGCGTAAAACCATCGCGCGTAACGCGAGTTTTTCACGATGAAGATCGGCCAGGGATAGATCTCATTCCCCTCGTAGATCTGGCGGAGGAGGTAGCCTTCCTGGGTCCCGCGGTAGCACAGCGGAGCCTCGAACAGGATGCGCAGCGCCCTCAGCTTGGCGTCTGGGGATTTCAAAATGATGCGAAAGCCCTCCCGGTCGTCGTGCATGGCCTCGATAAACATTTTCGATGCCAGGCCATCGACCGGCTCCAGCCGCTCGAACTTTTCTTCGTCTGCCATCGTGAGGAGAGTGCCCCTTCGCCTTACGATTTTTCGTTGCCCAATGTCATGATACCAGACTTCGGGCAGCGCAAGGAATTCGTGGCAAAAGGGTAAGCTGACAAGATCGGCCCGCCTCTAATACGGACCGATTAAAGGCAGAAAGTCGATCGTTTCTTAAGTGTTAGAGCAGCCGTTAGAGCCAATCCTGCAAAATTGGCACCAGAGGCCCGTCGGCGGGCGGCATCGCATAGGCGGAAAGCCGGTCCTTACGCACCCAGGCGAGCGTCTGCCCTTCCAGTGGCTCAGGTTCTCCCTGCCATTTGCGGCAGGCATAAAGCGGCATCAGCAAGTGGAAGCTCGCGTAAGAGTGGCTCGCGAAGGTCAAGGGCGCCAAGCAGCGGGTGGAAACTTCGATTCCAAGCTCCTCCTTGAGTTCGCGGATGAGCGCGGCTTCTGGCGTTTCCCCGGCATGAATCTTGCCGCCGGGGAACTCCCAGAGGCCGCCATGGTCCTTATGCGCGGGCCTTTGTGCGAGCAGAACGCGCCCGTCCGCATCGATCAGCGCAACCGCGACGACGGTGACGATGGGCAGTGCGCCTACGCTCTTAGCTTCGGTAATCGGCATTGATCGCGATATATTCGTGGGTGAGATCGGAAGCCCAAACGGTGGCACGTCCCGAACCGCCAGTTCCTACATCGGCGCGGATCTCGATCTCGCTGCGCTTAACATAGTCCGATCCTTGCGCTTCCCGGTAATCGGGGTGGCGCAGGCCCTCGCGCGCGACCTGAATATCGCCGAACCAGATCGACAGCCGGTCGCGGTCCGCGGCTTCGCCCGATTTGCCGACCGCCGCAACGATACGGCCCCAATTGGCATCCTCGCCGGCAATGGCGGTCTTAACGAGCGGCGAATTGCCGATGGCAAGCCCAATCTTGCGCGCGGCGGCGTCGCTTTCGGCGCCCTCGACATGGATCGTCATCAGCTTGGAGATGCCTTCGCCGTCCTTCACGACTTGCATCGAGAGGTCGTGCATGAGCGCAAGCAGCGCGGCAGAAAAGGCCGCAGCTTCCGGATCGCCGGGGCTCACGATCCGCGGCGCACCGTGGCGGGCCGCCGCGCCGGTTGCGAAGATTAGGAGCGTGTCGCTAGTCGAGGTATCGCTGTCCACGGTGATCGAGTTGAAAGTCGGAACTGAGTGCTGCTGGCAGAGCGCGGTCAAGGCGTTGGCTGCAATCGGTGCGTCGGTCACAATGAATGAGAGCATTGTCGCCATGTCGGGGGCGATCATGCCCGAGCCCTTGGCGATACCGTTGAGCGTTACGGGGACATCGCCAATGAGTGCGCGCCGCGTTGCCAATTTAGGAAAAGTGTCCGTCGTCATGATCGCGCGCGCGGCTTGCCCCCATAGATCCTCGCGGGCCTCCGCGGCCATTTTCGTCAGCACGCCATCGAATTTGGAGGCGTCGAGCGGTTCGCCGATCACTCCGGTCGAGGCGATAAAGACTTGCTCCGGCGCGCAGCCGGCCGCCTGAGCCGCAAACTTTGCCGTGGTCTTCACTGCATCTTGTCCGCGCCAGCCCGTAAAGGCGTTCGCATTGCCGGAATTGACCACAAGCGCGCGGGCTTCGCCATGCTGCAGCTGCGTGCGGCACCAATCCACTGGCGCCGAGGACGTTTTCGAGCGCGTCAAAACTCCGCCCGCCTGCGTGCCTTCCGGGAAGATCGCGAGCAGCACATCGGTGCGGCCGGCATATTTAATCCCCGCCTCGGCGACGGCAAGCCGCACGCCAGGTACCGGCGGCAACGCCGCCGGCGTGACAGGCGCGAACGGCGAAACCTTTTGTATTTTCGCCATGATGAGGGGCGGGCTCCTTAGCGGTTACTGATGTTTCTGGTCGGTTGGCGCTTCGACGGCCGCGGCCCGCGCGTCCTCCTCGATCGCCTTCTTGAGCTCGGAATCGACGATTTCAACCTTGGCCGTTGCACGCAAACCTTGCACAACCGTTTTAAGCTGGCTTTGAACGAGCGATGCCATGAGCTGATCCTTGACCTCGTCGAAGCCGGGCACAGGCCGGTTGCGCTTATCTTCTATCTTGATGATGTGCCAGCCGAATTCGGTCTGCACGGGGCCGGAGACCTGGCCGGCATTCAGCCCGAAGGCAACGTCCTCGAACGCCTTCACCATTTGACCGCGTGAGAAGTAACCCAGATCGCCGCCTGTTTGAGCGCTCGGACCGTCGGAGCTTTTTTTCGCGAGTTCCGTGAAATCGGCGCCAGCCTTGAGCTGCTTCATCAACTCCTTGGCCTCTTGCTCGGTTTTAACGAGAATGTGCCGCGCATGTACCTCCGGCTCCGGCGCGATCTTGGCGATTTGCTCGTCGTAAGCGGCCTTAGCCTGCGCCTCGGTCACCGCCTCGCGGACCTTCTTCTCGTAGAATGTGTCACGCAGCGCGCGAAGCTTGTAGTAAGCGAGGCGCTCCTCGAACTCCTTGCCCGTGCCGAGCTGAGTTTTCTGCGCGGCTTCCGCGAAAAGATGCGCTTCGACGAGGTATTCGACGAGAACCCGGCGGCGGGCTTCGGTGGGAAGGCCCGCTATTTCCGCGCCGACCTCAGCTTCCGCGAAAGAGAGTTCGGCCTCCGTGATATCGGCGCCGTTCACGCGAGCGACCGGCCCCGCGGCCTGGGCAAATTGTGCGCAAAACGCCAGGGAAAGCGCAATCGCGCCGCTGCTTAAGATTTTTAAAGTCACGGTTCGGAACTCCTCGCCTCTTCGAAAAACATCGAATTTTGGACGCGCCGGGGAAACGCGAAACTATCGGAGTCCGCTTTTAGGGCGGACACGCTTCCTTGGGAAGCAGGATCTTGGGATTATTATGGCCTTTGTGCGCGCCACGCCTCTGCTCTTTAAAAAAGCGCGCAGACGTGGCAAATCGCGGGTGCATTTCCGTGAAACCCGTCTAAAAGCAAGCTGTAGGGTGGGGATTACTTTACGGTTCTGCGGGTGGTGTCGATGCGTAAGGGGCGTTCGTTCATTCTTTGGGTCTGTTTGCTGGTCTTGGCCTGGGCGCTGCCTGCCCTCGCGGATCCAATCGTTTTGAAGTTCAGCCATATCGGCGGCCCGGGCTCGCTGTACTGGCTATCGGCGGAGGAATTCGCCCGGCGCGTTTCGAAAGAGACGAACGGCGCGGTGCAAATTGCGCTCTATCCCAATAGCGGGCTCGGATCCGATACGGCTGTGCTGAAAAAGCTCCTGACCGGAGAGGCGGACCTTACCGTGGTTGCCACGCCGATGTCTTCGGTGGCGGACGAGTTCGGGGTGTTCGAGATGCCCTTCCTCATCCGCGACCGCGAGCACGTAAAGCGTTTCCGGAACAAAATCGTTTTCGGTTACCTGAGCCCCGCCGCGAAGTCGAAGGGCTATCTGCTTCTCGGCATGTGGGAACTCGGCTTCAGGCAAATCACCAACGATCTGCGCCCGGTCACGGGTCCCGAAAGCTTGAAGGGCCTGAAGCTCCGCGTGCCGAAGGGCGACTGGCGGGTGAAAATGTTCAAGGCTTATGGAGTCCAGCCGGTCCCGATGGAGTTCAAGGATGTATATGCCGGCATCCAGGCTGGCAAAATCCATGGCCTGGAGACGCCGCTCGATCTGATCTACGGCGCCCACATAGAGAGAGTGCAGAAATATCTCTCGCTTTCCTATCATCTTTACTCGCCCGCCTTCTTTGTCGCGGGGCGTGCAAATTTCGCCAAGCTGCCCCCAGATGCGGCAAACGCCATCGAACGCATCGCGCTGGACATGCAGGACTGGGTGCTGGCGAAGGGCGCGGAGCTGGACACCGAACTCGTGGAGCGCTTCCGTGCGGCGGGCCTCGCTGTGAACGAGTGCGACCGGCTTGCCTTCACCATGCAAAGCCTGCCGATTTACCGGGAATATGCCTCGTCTAGCCCTGCGGCCAAGGCGATGGTCAAGCTTATTTTTCAATCGGATTTTGCCATGCGCAGCTACGCTGGGGAATCTGCCGGGAATAAGTGATGCGATATTGTCAACGGGCGGAAATGCGCCGGCCGGCGGCGCAGCACCGGAACGGCCGGCGGACGCGGACTTGAGCGGAGCCATCGGCCGGTGCATTCTTCAGCACTTAATGACACACCGGGACAGCCTCGCGTTGACAGCGCAGACGCGTCTCATTATTTCTGCTGGGCATGAGGAGAAGGATGCTTCCCTTCAGGTCATTTCAAAAAAGGCCCGCAAGAAATGCTAGCCGCCACTGAACAAGAGGCGGCCCGGCAGGCGGCCCCATTATTTATGGGCCGCACTTTCCTGGCGAGGCAGTGAGGCTCGGCTACTATGGTTTCTCTTGGCGCTTTCGCAACCAAGATTTTCGGCAGTTCGAATGACAGGCGCTTGAAAAGCTTCAACGCGAGGGTCGCACCGATCAACGCTCTTGAGCCAAGGTTCGAGGCGCTGTCCGACGAGGAACTTCGCGGCAAGACAGTGGAGTTCCGCGAACGGCTCGCCCAGGGCGAGACCCTCGACGATCTCCTGCCGGAAGCGTTCGCCACGGTGCGCGAGGCGGCCAAGCGCACGCTCGGCCAGCGGCACTTCGATGTGCAGCTTGTCGGCGGCATGGTTTTGCACAGCGGCAAAATCTCGGAGATGAAGACGGGCGAAGGCAAAACGCTCGTATCGACGCTGCCGGCTTATCTGAATGCGCTACCGGGCCGGGGGGTGCACATCGTCACGGTGAACGATTACCTCGCCAAGCGCGACTCCGAATGGATGGGGCAGATTTACAGATTCCTCGGGCTAACCGTGGGCTGCATCGTTCACGACCTCGACGACGACCAGCGCCGCATCGCCTACGGCAGCGACATCACTTACGGGACGAACAACGAGTTTGGCTTCGATTATCTGCGCGACAATATGAAATACGCCATTGAGGAGATGGTGCAATTCGGCGGCCGGCCGGAGGAGTTGCAGGGGCATCATTACGCGATTGTCGACGAGGTGGACTCGATCCTGATCGACGAAGCGCGCACTCCGCTGATTATCTCGGGCGCCATCGAGGACAGGTCCGACCTTTACAACACCATCGACAAGTTCATCCCCAAGCTCGGCAAGGGGCATTTCGAACTCGACGAGAAGATGCGCACGGTTGTCTTCAACGAAGAAGGCAATCAGCTCATGGAGGAGATGCTGGACGCGGCGGGGTTCTTGAAACCGGAGACCACGCTTTACGATGTCGAGAATGTGACGCTCGTCCACCACGCGAACCAGGCGCTTCGCGCTCACAAGCTGTTCATGCGTGACCGCGATTACATCGTGAAGAACGGCCAGGTCATCATCATCGACGAGTTCACCGGCCGCATGATGGAAGGGCGCCGCTATTCGGATGGCCTGCATCAGGCACTTGAGGCCAAGGAAGCCGTCGACGTCCAGCCCGAAAATCAGACGCTGGCCTCGATCACCTTCCAGAACTATTTTCGCCTTTACGAAAAGCTTTCGGGCATGACCGGCACTGCCGTCACCGAAGCCTCCGAGTTCCAAGACATTTACAAGCTTGAGGTTATCGAGATCCCGACCAACCGGCCGATGTGTCGCATCGATAGCGACGACGAGGTCTACCGGACGGCAAAGGAGAAGTATAAGGCCATCATTACCCTCATCGAGGAGTGCAGCAAAAGAAACCAGCCTATTCTTGTCGGCACCACCTCCATCGAGAAATCCGAAACGCTCTCGGAACTGCTCAAGCCGAAGAATATCCCTCATAAAGTGCTGAACGCCCGCTATCACGAGCAGGAAGCGCACATCGTAGCGCAAGCCGGTGTGCCGGGCGCGGTGACCATCGCTACCAACATGGCGGGCCGCGGCACGGACATTCAGCTTGGCGGCAACGCGAGCATGCTGCTTACCGATTGGATCGAAGCGCGCCAAGCCAAAGGTGAGGGACCCACCGCTGCGGAGATCGACGCCGAGCGGGCCAGGATCAATGCCGAGGTTGAGGCGTTGAAGGAGATCGCGCTCAAAGCCGGGGGGCTCTACGTGCTTGGCACGGAGCGGCACGAGAGCCGGCGCATCGACAATCAGCTCCGTGGCCGCTCGGGACGCCAGGGCGACCCCGGCGCGTCGAAGTTCTACCTTTCGCTCGAAGATGACTTGATGCGCATCTTCGGGTCGGAGCGCATGGATTACATGCTGCGCAAGCTCGGCATCGAAGAGGATGAGGCGATAGCCCACCCATGGATTAACCGAGCGCTAGAAAAGGCACAGCAAAAGGTCGAAGCCCGGAACTTCGACACACGCAAAAACCTGCTCAAATACGATGACGTGATGAACGATCAGCGCAAGGTGATCTTCGAGCAGCGCATCGACCTCATGCATGACGAATCGGTCGAGGAAACCGTCGCCGATATGCGGCGCGAGATCGTGGAAGACCTCGTCGCCACGCACATTCCGGAGAAAGCCTTCGCCGAGCAGTGGGACACCGCGGGCTTACACAAAGAGTTCCTCGATATCTTCGACATGGATGTGCCCGTCCAAGAGTGGGCGGCCGAGGAAGGCATCGCAGAGCAGGAAATCCGCGAGCGCATGCAGGACAAAGCCGACGCGGCCTCGGCGCGCAAAGCTTCCGAGCTTACCCCAGAAATCATGCGGCGCATCGAGAAGGCCGTGCTTTTGCAGACGCTCGACTACCTCTGGCGCGAGCACCTTGTGACCCTCGATCATCTACGCCAGGCTGTCAGCTTGCGCGGCTACGCACAGCGCGACCCGCTGCATGAATACAAAAGCGAGGCGTTTCAGCTCTTCGCGCAGATGCTCTCGCGCTTGCGCCGCGACGTAACCGGCCAGCTCATGCATGTTCAATTGGCCCCGGGCGCGCCCAGCGAATTTGACGATTTCGGCGAGCTGCCCGAGATGCAGGCGCAGCATATCGATCCTTCGACCGGCGAGAACGAGTTCGAGTTCGATGAGGCGGCTCCGCAAATGTCGCGGCAGGAGCGCAGAGCCGCGGCCAAGCAGGGCAGCGGACCGGCCCCGGCGCGCAGGGGCGGCCCGGCAGGCGGCGCGCTGAAAGGCGGCCAGCCGCAACGCGGGCGCGCATCGGTTAACCCGAACGATCCTTCGAGCTGGGGCAAGGTCGCGCGCAATGCGCTCTGTCCTTGCGGGTCGGGCAAGAAGTACAAACACTGCCACGGTGCCATCGCTTCCGCGGCCGCGGAGTAGCGCAGGCTGCCGGCTTGAGACCTTAGCGACGGGCGCAGTCCCCTTGGGGGGAGGGGGACTACGCCCGTCATTCATTCAAGGAAAGCAATCGCTCTGATCCGTCATCTTCCCGTGCGCAGGCGCATCGCCAAGCGCTGCTTCGCACGCACGGGATCAAGACCCAGGCGAGGGTACCAGCCGGACTTTGTTTTAGGGATGCAACATCGGGGCCGTGCTTTTGGGCAGGTCCAGCACTGCGAGGACGAAGCCGCTGGAATCGTCGACCGCCTCTTCCCAGAGCGAAATGTAGGTCGGCAGCGCCGGAAGCACGCGGCCTACAACATCGCCGTGATCGAAATGCAGGTCGGCCTCATATTTGCGGCACAGGCGCTGCATTTTATGGTTCTCGGCAAGGCAATTCATGTACAGGCGTTGCACGTTCCGGTTGCGTGCCGCCCGAATGATCCGGCCGAGAAGCTCCGAGCCGATGCCCCGGTTTTGATAATCGCGCTCGACGGAGAACGCGCCCTCGGCATCCGCCGCCCAGCTGTCGCCAATCTGGCGCAGCTCGGCTGCCGCGTGCATCTCGCCATCGGCATAGAAGCCATAAACAAGGCACCCCATCTCAGCGGCACGCGACGCGTAGCTCGTGATGAAGTCATCGCTCACCGCCATTCCGAACCGCATCCGGCGGCTATCGCGATCGAGCCTCAAGAGATGGTCACGGAACTTATCTGTTTCCTGCGACCACATTTTTCTAATCGTTCCTCCCCAGTTTTGAGATTCGGGCATAAGAATCCCCTTTCTGGGATGTTGACAGTAAACCAACCTAGGCCAAACTTACGCTTGGCATTTTTCGTATGGTTCGGTTGATAGCAACCAA
The DNA here is from genome assembly GCA_052148445.1 of Rhodomicrobium sp. GTDB lineage: Bacteria > Pseudomonadota > Alphaproteobacteria > Rhizobiales > Rhodomicrobiaceae > Rhodomicrobium. The sequence continues at coordinate 20,851 of JBKQIH010000306.1, read as the reverse complement.
ATGTGACGCTGTGCGGACTTATCTAGGGGCGAAGGCCAGCATGGGACATATGTTGGCCCGTCATGGCAACGGCCCTCAACGGCTTCCCGTAGAGCCGAATCCTCCGGCATTACGTTCTGTAATACCAAGCTTTTCCGCTCGCTGTAGGGTAGCAAAAACCACCGGAGCGATCACGAGTTGAGCGATCCTATCCCCGCGCGCGATGTTGAATATTTCCTTACCGTGATTGATGAGGAGCACCTGAATCTCGCCGCGGTAGTCCGCATCGATGGTGCCCGGCGCGTTCAGCACGGTGACGCCGTGGCGATAGGCGAGCCCCGAGCGTGGACGGATTTGCGCCTCAAGGCCCGCGGGCAGCGCAAGCGCTATTCCCGCCGGCACCAAGGCACGCTCGCCGGGGGAAAGTTGCAAAGTAATGCCCTCTGCGATGGCCGCCGCAAGATCGAGCCCGGCGGCAAGTTCGCTGCGGTAGGACGGCGGCGGCAGCCCCTCTCCATGCGGCAGCACGCGATACAGGACAGCGGTCATGCCCGTGGTGCTCCAATCGCCTGAGCCACCGGTGCGGCACCCTCCCTTTCGCTCAGCCAGGCGGCCGCCGCGCGCATAAGGCGATCGGCCACATCGTCCTTGGTCATCTCGGGCCAGCTTTGCATTTCCTGCCGGCTGATCAAATGAACGGTGTTCCTGTTACCGCCAAAGACGCCGCCTTCCGGCGAGACATCGTTGGCGACGATCCAATCGCACCCTTTGCTCTCCAATTTCTTGACGGCATGCGCGACGACGTTCCCGGTTTCGGCCGCAAAACCAACGACAAGGAGCGGCCGGTTCTCCGCCCGCTTCGAGACGGTCTTGAGGATGTCCGGGTTCTCGACCAAGCGAAGCTCGGGCGCCGAAGCTCCCTTCTTGATCTTTTCGGGCTGCACGGCCGCTGCGCGCCAATCTGCAACGGCCGCACTAAACACGGCGATATCCGCCGGAAGCGCGGCCTCGACCGCATCGAGCATGGCCACCGCTGTCTCGACATGCACGGCTGGAACGCCGGGAGGATCGGGCAGCGCGCTGGGCCCGGCGACAAGCGTCACCCGTGCACCGAGCCGCGCAGCGGCGGCGGCAATGGCATAGCCTTGCTTGCCGCTCGATCGGTTGCCGATGTAGCGCACCGGATCGATGGGCTCGAAGGTCGGCCCCGCGGTGACGAGCACGTGGCGTCCATGCAGGGGCTTTACAATTTCGCCCGCCAAAAGGCGTGCCACGGCAGAGAGAATCTCGTCCACCTCGGCCATCCGGCCAACGCCCCATTCGCCGCACGCCATCGAGCCAGGGTTTGGGCCAACGAAGCGAATGCCGTCTGCTTTGAGCTGCGATAGATTCCGCTGGGTCGCCGGATTTTCCCACATGCGCCAGTTCATGGCGGGCGCGGCGAGCACCGGCTTATCGGCCGCGAGCAGAACGGTGCTGGCGAGATCGTCCGCCAGCCCGTGGGCCATTTTCGCGAGCAAATCGGCGGTCGCGGGCGCCACAACGATGAGGTCCGCTTCGCGCGAAAGCCGGATATGACCGATTTCCGTTTCGTTCTTGAGATCGAACAAATCGGTGAAGGCGGGCTCTTCGGAAAGCACGGCAGCGGAGAGCGGCGTCACGAAATGCTGTGCGGCGGCGGTCAAAACACAGCGGACTTTCGCACCGCGCTCCTTAGCCCGGCGAACGAAATCCAGGCATTTGTAGGCTGCGATGCCGCCGCCGACGATGAGAAGAATCGACTTTCCTTGCATGGCCGCTCCCTGGCTTTCGGCGATCATATCCCGGCGGCACGCGCGCGTCACCTTGGGACAAAGGCAGCTTCACGGGACTGCCTCAAAAATACGCCCATTGGATTCAATAGTTCCAGAGCTTGAGGGGGCGCCGGGCTGCGCAACAGCACCACGATAACACGGCATCAAAAACTAAACCGGGCGCGATAGACTTGCGGCGTAACTGCCAGCAGCCGCATGAAGCTGCGGCGCATCGTTTCTTCCGAACCGAAGCCGCAGCGCTGCGAGATTCGCTTAATGGGTAGGCTTGTCTCCGACAGCAACCGCCGCGCCGCTTCCACCCTTAGGCGCTCGACTGCACGGCCTGGCGTCAGACCGGTTGCTTCCAAATAGTGCCGGCTGAAACTGCGCTCGCTCATCCCGGCCTGAGCGGCAAGCACCGGAAGCGAGATATCGCCGGCCAAATGCTCTTCGATCCAATTATGCAGCGCCCCGAATTTATCCTCTGCCGCTTGCAGGGATAGAGCGGTGCTGAACTGCGCTTGACCGCCCGGACGCTTGAGGAAGACAACCAGGTATCGAGCCACCGCCAGCGCCGCAGTCCGGCCTAAGTCCTCTTCCACGAGCGCTAACGCAAGATCGATGCCGGCCGTCACCCCCGCCGATGTCCAAACCGGGCCATCGCGCACGAAGATCGGATCGGGCTCGACAAGCACGGCGGGGAAACGGCGGGCAAGTTCGGTACAGACCGACCAATGGGATGCCGCCCTCCGCCCATCGAGCACGCCTGAAGCAGCGAGCAGGAAGGCCCCCGTGCAGACAGAGGCGACACGGCGTGCCTTCCTCGCCCGCTGCCGCACCCAGTCGAGCAGCAACGGGTCCGCGGCCGCGGCCTCGACGCCTTGGCCACCGGCCACCAACAGCGTATCCAATGGCGAATCGATAGGCGGAAGCGGATCTGCTGACAGCCCCAGGCCAGCCGAGGCCGTGACCGATCGACCGCCTTGCGCCACGACGCGAAGCACGTAGGGCGGCGATCCTCCCGCTTCGGCGGCGAGGTCGTTGGCAGAAGCGAACACCTGAAGCGGCCCGGTAACATCGAGCAGCTGCACCTTTGGGAAGGCCAGCACTTCGACGAAGCGGGCCATATTTGGCGGAAAACGAGGGGACGTTGGCATTTCAGCCACAGCATGCCCGGCTATATTGATCTCGTCCACCGCAACTTTCATACAGGAGGCTTTGCATGATTTCCCACGGCATCCACCTTCAAATTGGCTCCTTGCTGTACGAGGGCGTGGATCAGATCGATTTGACTGGCCCGTTCGAGGTGCTGTCGCGCATCCCGAACTCGACCTATCGCATCTACGGCAAGACGGCCGGACCCGTTCGCGATGTGAGGGGATTGTGGCTGACGCCAAATGCGGCCCTCACCGATGCCCCGCAGCTCGACGTCCTTCATGTGCCAGGCGGCTTCGGGCAGGAAGCCTTGATGGAAGACGCGGAAGTGCTCGGCTGGATCAGGCAGCAGGCGGCGGGCGCGCGCAGTATTTTTTCGGTGTGCACGGGCGCGCTTCTCTGTGGCGCAGCCGGTATCCTCAAGGGACGCCGGGCGGCGACGCACTGGGCTTCTTTTCACTTGCTGCCCTTCTTCGGTGCGATCCCTGTTAATGAGCGGGTGGTTGTGGACGGGAACTGGGTTTTTGCCGCCGGCGTCACGGCCGGGATCGACGGCGCCTTGCGTCTTGCAGCCAAGTTGCGCGGTGACGAGGCTGCGCAGACGATCCAACTTCAGATAGCCTATGCGCCAGAACCGCCCTTCAACAGCGGCACGCCGGAGACCGCCCCGGCCGCGATCCTGGAGCAGGCGCGGCAGTCCCTGCAGGAGATCACGGCGCGGCGGGAGCAGACTGCGCGGCGTGTCGCTGAGCGCCTCGGCATCGATGTCCGGATAGGTTGCGCGGAATGAGCCCTATAACCCAGCGCCCATTTGGCGGAAAACAAGCGGCTATTGGCACTTCCGCCGAAATCTACCGCCCCGCATAGACTTGTGAGATGGAGCATCGGTTTAGGCGCAACTGCGAAGAGTCTCATTCAGTGCGCCGCTGCCGCTTGGCCTGAAGTCAATCCCTTACAACCAGGAGGACAGCATGACCACAATGACTTTCACGAAAACCACTCCACCCGAATGGCTACTGGCGATGTGGAAGGAAATCGATGACAAGACCTTCGGCAAAGGTTTCGATTGTTTCGCCGAGCATGCCGTGTGCAACCTCGGTGTGGCAGACTGGCACGGGCGCGAGGCGATTCGCCAGAATTTGCGCGACTTCATCGACAAGGGCTTTACCGCACATCACGATATCGCCGAGTACTGGGACAGCCCTTTGCTGAAGATTTTCCATGGCAAGGTCACGATGATATTCGATAACCCCGCCACGCCGGCCGTGAAGCCCACGATGACCCATTTCTTCTACATGGACGAAGCCAATCCTTCAAAAGTTAGGAGATGGATCGGATCGGTGGGCCCTACAGGCTTCTAAAGCGAAAGCGCCTTTGACGGCGTCAAAGGCGCGCTCTAAGTTCCTGTTTGCGCGTGATTCCCGCCTTCGCGCGTACTAGCCATCGCCAAATGCGCTAGCCAAGGCCGCTGCGCAAGGGACGGATTGAGCCCCAACTCAAGCAATCGCCCTGTAAACCCCGCGGGCCAGCGGCAAACTCCCCCTTTACCTTATTATTTCTCAAGATAATTCGTTCACGTAAGGCATAGGGACTTAATCGAATCTCTATCCGCGAAACCTATAATTGCAGGCCAGTCCATAGGCTTCAGCTTGGAGGACGAGATGAGAAAGGCCGCAGTTGTGGCTACAGTGATTTTAGCTGCGACGCTCTTCTCCGGAAACGCGTTTGCTCTAACCACGGAAGACGTGGCGAGGGTTCTCTGCTGCTATCCCAAGGCTGTACGTCTCCGCGGCTGCCGTGTTCGCATTTACTGCGTCCCAAGGCCTCACGGCTGTAAAAGCGATTTCGGCTTGTCGGTGCAATGAGGTTTAAGCCTCTTGCGCGGCGCTAATCATCCGGACTCGGGGACTTCGCGCCAGTCCTAAATCGCCGAAAGGCCGCCGTCGATGGCCAGCGCGTGCCCCGTCATGAAGCTGTTGGCCGGGCTGCAAATCCACAGCATCGCCTGCACCACCTCCTCGGCGGTTGCTAGCCTTCGCATCGGTATGCCCGCCGTGATCCGCGCCGCGGCCTCTTCAAGCGATCCGCGCTTGCCGCCCAGCTCTTCGGTAACCATGGGCGTGTCCGCGAAGGATGGGCAGATGGCATTGATGCGGATGCCAAACCGCGCATATTCAAGGGCGGCGCTTTTGGTGAGGCCCATCACGCCATGTTTCGCAGCGGCGTAGGCCGCCAGAAGCGGCGCACCCGCGATGCCGGCGATGGACGACACGTTCAAAATCACGCCGGCCCTCTGCGCCTCCATCTGTGAAAGCTGATGTTTCATGGCATGAAAGACTGCGACAAGATCGGTGCGGATAACGCGCTCGAAGGTGCCGGCATCGATATCGATAAACTTGCGGAAGGGGTGGACAATCCCCGCATTGTTGATCGCAACGTCCAGCCGGCCGAAGCGGCTAACTGCGGCCTCTACGAGCCTTTGCGGGAGCGCCGCTTCGGTGATATCGCCCGGCACGGCCACCGCTTCCGCGCCGAGCGCGCGGACCGCTGCCTGGGCCTGCTCCAGCTCATTTTCCAAAATATCGGTGAGGACGAGGCGCGCACCTTCGGCGGCAAACCGCTCCGCGGCAAGGCGCCCGAAGCCCCTGCTCGCGCCCGAAATCAGGACGCTTGCGCCCTCGTACCGCCGGTTGTTCATTGGTGGGATCCTAGTTCAGCCCTTTCAAGCCTTCCGCAAAGCCTGCGAGCGGCGCCGGGAAACCGATTCCCGCATCCGGGGTTGGGAACACGATGAAGCTCGCCGTTTGTCCGGAGGCGAACTTGCTGACAAGCGTGTCGTCGACAATAACCTCGGCAAGACAGCCAAATTTCCAGCATTTCAAGAACTTGACATTACCGACGTCGGCGCCGTCCACGCGCAAGCCTAGCCCCGCTGGGAGCACCACACCCAAGGGAGCGACGATGCGAAGAATTTTCTTATCGCTATCGAAAGCGCGCATGAAAAGGACTGTCAGAAACATGTTGGGCCGGTCTTCGAGCTTGAGGTCCTGCACCAGCGCGCACTTGTCCTCTTTAGCGCCGGCGATTTGAGCGCATTTCAGCTTCCATGCCCCGTAAATGGCCTTGACCTGGCCGGACCCCACTTCCGATTGAGCGTAAGCATGCGCAGGGAGTAGGGCAAGGAGAACGCAAGCCGCAATGAGCTTTGTGGATCGTAACATAGTCGCATACCGTTTTTTGGGGTGCAGGCCATACTGACCCCCGCAACTCGGCAAGGAATAGGGCTAAATTGAGACTGGATTGACTCCCAAGATGCCCCGCTCCTTTGCGCTGCTGCGGCCCCTGCGGCAGAAGGTAGCAGCAAGCTTGGCTGCAATGATCGAGATCAATTTTTGGCTGTTCATCGCGCCGAACTGCCGTTACAAATGGTCGCAATACGGGAAGAAAGCTAAAAGGTCAAAAAATGAAGGCACGAACCGGCGCGCTTGCGTGCTTATCCGCTTTTGCAACCCTGATAGGTTTCCAAAAGGCTATCGCGTTCGAGGGGGCGCCGAAAGACTGGCAAATCGATCTCTCGCCGGCGGCATCGCCGGTCATGGAGTCGATGCGCAATTTCAACACGCTCCTCTTGGCCATCATCATTCCCATCGTGATTTTAGTAATGCTGCTCCTTCTCTGGGTCATGATCCGATACCGGGAGAGCGCCAATCCAGAGCCGTCGAAGCTTACGCATAATACGATGATCGAGGTGCTTTGGACGATCGTCCCGGTTCTCATCCTGGTCGTGATCGCCATCCCATCCTTCCGGCTCCTGTTCTTTCAGTTCGATTTTCCCCAGGCCGATGTCGTTGTTAAGGCCCACGGAAAGCAGTGGAGCTGGACCTACGAATATCCGGCGGAAAAGATTTCTATCGACTCATTCCCGATCAGAGACGAGGACTTGCGGCCCGGCCAGCTTCGGAACCTAGCCGTCGACAACGAGATGGTGGTGCCCGTAAACAAGGTTGTGCAGGTTCTGCTCACGGGCGACGACGTCATCCATCAGTGGGCCGTGCCGGCTTTCGGCTCGCGGGCCGACGCCGTACCGGGCCGCGTCAACCGCACCTGGTTCCTGGCGAAGGAAACCGGCACCTATTACGGCCAATGCTCGGCCCTCTGTGGGGAGGGGCACCCCTATATGCCGGTCGCCGTCAAGGTTGTCAGCGACGAAGACTACGCGAAATGGCTCGCAACCAAGAAGACCGCGAATGCACAGAATAGCCGTGCGGCGTTTGCCGAAGCAGGCAGTTCGCAACAGCGCTAAGACCGGAAACACCAATTTAGAAGGGCTTCGCTCATGGCATCCAGCGCCACAATTTCAGAGCATGATCAGCACCCGGGTTTCATCGCCCGCTGGCTATTTTCGACGAACCACAAGGATATCGGCAGCCTCTATTTGATCTTTGCCGTGATTGCCGGGATCGTTGGCGGCGTTCTGTCCATCCTCGTGCGGATGGAACTGCAATATCCGGGGCTCCAAATTTTCTCAAGTGTCCAGGCCTATAACGTCGCGATGACCGCCCATGGCGTGATCATGGTCTTCTTTATGGTTATGCCCGCGATGATCGGCGGCTTCGGAAACTGGCTCGTTCCGCTTATGATCGGTGCGCCGGACATGGCGTTCCCGCGCATGAACAACATCTCGTTCTGGCTGCTACCGGCTTCATTGACGCTTCTGGTCCTGTCGCTCTTCGTCGAGGGCGCACCTGGGGTGAATGGCTTCGGCGGCGGCTGGACCCTTTATGCGCCTTTGAGCACCTCGGGCCATCCAGGGCCGGCCATGGACTTTGTGATCCTGTCGCTGCACTTGGCGGGCGCGTCGTCCATTCTTGGCGCGATCAACTTCATCACCACCATCTTCAATATGCGCGCCCCGGGAATGACGCTGCATAAGATGCCGCTCTTCGTCTGGTCGATCCTCGTTACGGCATTTCTCCTGCTGCTCTCGCTTCCCGTGCTCGCGGGCGCGATTACGATGCTCCTGACCGATCGCAACTTCGGTACGACCTTCTTCGATCCTCAGGGCGGCGGCGACCCCTTGCTGTTCCAGCACCTTTTCTGGTTCTTCGGACACCCAGAGGTTTATATTCTCATTCTTCCAGGCTTCGGCATTATCAGCCAGGTCGTATCGGCCTTTTCCAAGAAACCTGTCTTCGGCTATCTCGGCATGGCTTATGCAATGGTTGCCATCGGCGCGATTGGCTTCATCGTCTGGGCGCATCACATGTACACGACGGGCATCGGCGTGAACACGCAGGCTTACTTCGTGTTCGCTACGATGGTGATCGCGGTTCCGACGGGCATCAAGATCTTCTCTTGGATCGCGACAATGTGGGGCGGTTCCATCCAGTTCCGTACGCCAATGCTTTGGGCAATCGGGTTCATCTTCCTGTTTACCGTTGGCGGCGTCACGGGTGTCGTCCTTGCGAATGCGGGGATCGATCGGGCTGTGCACCAAACTTACTACGTCGTCGCCCACTTCCATTATGTGCTGTCGCTCGGCGCGGTGTTCGCACTATTCTCGGGGTTCTACTTCTGGTTTCCAAAGATAACCGGTTACACGCTGTCCGAGTTCGGCGGAAAACTACACTTCTGGATGACGTTCATCGGCGTTAACCTCACCTTCTTCCCACAGCATTTCCTTGGCGCGGCAGGAATGCCCCGCAGGATCGCCGACTACCCGCAAGCGTTCGCGCACTGGAACTATATCTCGTCCATCGGCTCTTATATCGCCGGTTTTAGTGTGCTGATCTTCCTTGCAACCGTAGCACATGGGTTCCTGCGCAAGCGCGTGGCCGGGGCCAATCCGTGGGGTGCTGGCGCGACGACGCTCGAATGGACGCTCTCGTCGCCGCCGCCGTTCCACTCTTACGAGGAACTACCTCGTATCCGCTAGCGTTTGCCATGAGGTTCCCGCCCCTGCGGGAACCTCTCTTCGCCAGGGAAAGACTATGGGAAACAAGCATATAGCGAAGCATCTACTGGATCCCCGCTTACGCGCGGACCACGGAGCGGAAAGCCGATGAGCGAACCTCAGGTCAGTTTCTCCCAGCCCCAAGCGGCGCCCGCCGCGGCAGCCTCCGTGGGCGATTATATTACGCTCCTCAAGCCAACCGTGATGTCCCTCGCGATCTTCACGGCGGGCGTGGGCATGGCCATTGCACCCGTGCGGCTCCATCCCGTGCTCGCCATCGTGGCGCTCATCTTTATTGCCATGGGAGCGGGTGCCGCCGGCGCGCTCAATATGTGGTACGACGCCGATATCGACGCGCTCATGCAGCGGACGGCGAAACGGCCTATACCGCGCGGGCGCATCCCTCGCGAGGAAGCCGCCGCATTCGGGCTCTTTCTTGCTGCGTTGTCGGTGCTGAGCCTCGGGCTTATGGTGAACTGGGTGGCTGCCTCGCTGCTCGCGGCCAGCATCGTATTCTACCTCGTTGTCTACACCCATTGGCTCAAGCGGCGCACACCGCAGAACATCGTGATCGGCGGAGCCGCTGGCGCGCTGCCCCCCATGATCGGCTGGGCGGCGGCGACATCGAGCGTATCGTGGCAAAGCTTCGCCCTCTTCCTCATCATCTTTCTATGGACGCCGTCCCATTTCTGGGCGCTCGCCCTCTACCGTTCGCGTGACTACGCGCGCGCAGGTGTCCCGATGATGCCTAACGTTAAGGGGCCGGCCCACACCCGCCGGCTGATCCTGCTTTATACGGCTGCCGCGGTAGCGGCTGGGTTTCTCCCGGCTTTCCTCGGTCTTGCCCATTATGGCTACGCGGCGGTGGCCGCCATGCTCGGCGCCGGGTTCCTGTTCTGTGCCTGGCGCGTTTTCCGGACCGAAGAAGGGTTTGAGGCCGACCGGGCCTGCCGGCAGCTGTTCGGCTTCTCCATCTTTTATCTTTTCGCACTTTTCAGTGCCCTTTGGGTGGAACATGGCTTTGGACTTGGACAATAGGCCGCCGCCGGCGGTGGAAGCGGACAACGCGTCCGCGGTGGCAGCCGGGGAGGCAAAGCGGCGCCAGAGGCTAAGATCCTTTGCCATAGCCTGGGCACTCTTCGCGCTCGTGGTTCTGTTTTTTGCGGTTACGATGGTGAGACTTGGAGCCAATGTCGCCAACCGGCCATACTGAGCCTTCGGAAACCGGCGCCGCCGGCCGTACAAAGGCAGCCAAGAGCAACCGTCTCGCCGTGGGGCTGGTGGCGCTAGTAGCGTTCATGATCGGCCTCTCTTTTGCGTCCGTGCCGCTGTACCGGATGTTCTGCGCCACGACCGGTTTCGCTGGAACCCCTCAGCGCGCCGCCTCGGCCCCGGCGCAGGTCTTTCCGCAGACGGTTACGGTGCGCTTCGACGCCAATGTCTCGCCGAGCCTGCCCTGGTCTTTCGAACCGGTGCAGCCGGAACTCACGATTCATGTCGGTGAGAGCAAGCTCGCCTTCTTCCGCGTGGTGAATCATTCGAAGGAGACGGTAACCGCTTCTGCGGCCTTCAATGTCAGCCCGGATCTCATGGGTGGGTATTTCACAAAGATTCAGTGCTTCTGCTTCACGGAGCAAACGCTGAAGCCGAACGAGTCGGCCGAGTTACCGGTTTCGTTCTTCATCGATCCGGCGGTACTTGGCGACCGCGACGCCAAGACCGTCCGCGACATGACGCTGTCCTACACCTTCTACAAAGTCCAAAACCCCATAGCGAAGACTCAGACGGGCCAGGTGGCTTCGCCCGTCAAAACACAAAATCCGGGATAACGCCTGTTTTTAAGCTGGGAGAAAACCATGGCTCATGACGCCGTCAAACATCACGACTATCATCTGCCTCCGCCAAGCCCGTGGCCGCTCGTGGCCTCGATGTCGGCGCTCGTCATGATGGTCGGAGCCGTCATCTGGATGAAAACGAGCCAGGACGGCGTGTTCGGCCTAAAGGGGCCTTGGGTTTTCATTATAGGCGCCGGCGGCGTTCTGGGGACCATGTTCGCCTGGTTCCGGGACATCGTGATCGAGTCCGTATACAAGCATACGCACACGCCCGTTGTGCAGCTTGCCATGCGCTACGGCATGATGCTGTTCATTGCGTCGGAAGTGATGTTCTTTGTTGCCTGGTTCTGGGCTTATTTCGGCGTGGCGCTGTTTCCGGCGGACGTACATACGCTACCGGACGGGCTTCAAATCGGCGTGGTCGGCCGGGATATGGTTCTCGGCGGAAAGTGGCCGCCCGTCCCGGACGCGGAGTTCCATCGTACATTCGACCCCTGGCACTTGCCGCTCGTCAACACGCTGATCCTTCTCACCTCCGGCACGACGGTGACGTGGGCCCACCATTCGCTTGTGACGGGAAACCGGAAAGGGCTCATCTGGGGGCTCGTGCTGACGATCCTTCTGGGCATGAGCTTCACAGCTTGCCAAGCCTTTGAATATGCCCACGCGGGCTTCAGCTTTGCCGGCCATGTCTACGGCTCGACCTTCTTCATGGCGACCGGATTCCACGGCGCACATGTCATCATCGGGACCATCTTCCTGTCGGTGATATTGTACCAAGCGATTGCCGGACACTTTACGCCGAAACAGCACTTCGGCTTTGAGGCCGCCGCTTGGTACTGGCACTTCGTCGACGTGGTCTGGCTTTTCCTGTTCTCGAGCATTTACGTGTGGGGCGCCGGTTCCTACCCCGTGGCAGGATAAGCCTCACAGCATCTGGAGACCGATATGGCAATGGAAGGCCACGTTTCACCCTTGGCCGCTGGCCTTCTTTGCCGGTGCCCGCGCTGTGGTGAGGGCAGCCTCTACCGGGGCTTCCTCGCGCTGCGGGAGCAGTGCCCGAAATGCGGGCTCAACTACAGCTTCGCGGATTCGGGCGATGGCCCCGCCGTTTTCATTATGCTCATTGTTGGATTTATCGTCACGGGCGGCGCGCTCGCCGTGGAAATCTTGTACCAGCCGCCCTATTGGGTCCATGCGCTCTTGTGGATACCGCTCGCCGTGGCGCTTCCGCTCGTTATCTTGCGGCCGCTGAAGGCTCTGATGATCGCGCTGCAATTTGCGCACAAAGCCGCCGAGGGCCGGACCCGCTAAGCGCGTCTCGCCCTTCGGCGTTACCAGATCAAAGAAGCGCCGGCAAAATCGGACATCTAGCATTGCGCCTTCGTCTGAAAGGCCGGAATGCGCGTCGCCACGGCAGCGATCAGGCCCGCTCCGCCTCAGCCTGTTGCTCCAGCTGCAAGATATGCGTTCGCAGAGCGTCGAACCTCTCTTCGACGGTTTCGCTGAAAAGCGGGTCCTCGCGGTTTGTCCTTCTCGACGCAGCGATCTCCTCCCAATCCTGGGTCTGCAGAACCTTTTCCGCTGCAGGAAAGAAATCGCTTTCTTCCATGGCGATATGGCGCCGTTCCTGCTCGATGAAATCGTGAATGATGGCGTCGACAGCATCGCGCGACACTTCCTGATCCATCAATACGCTGTCGACCGCCTGAGCGACCCGGCGCAAACGCTGACCCACTTTGCGGTGCTCGGCCGCGAGATCCACGTGCGCTGCAGCATCGGGATCGCGGTCTTTCAGCTTCTGGAATACCAAGTCCTCTTGCGGATGATGGTAGGCCTCGGGATAAAACTGGAAATAGCCGATGACCGCCGAGATGACCTCGTAGTCAGGCCGCGCACCGCTATCGAAGACGGTCAGCTCCCGTTCCAGAACGAAGAGCAGCCTCTCTATGTTACGATGTTCCTTCCGCAAAAAATCAGTTATCATCCCTTTGATCTCGCTTGGTTCCCCGATGAATTATGTTTACGCCTGGACCGCTTTGCTGCATTGCGATAGATCAAACGTGAGCCAGCGCTATACGATCGGAGTGGATGGCAGCTCCAACTTCGCTCGGTAAGAATTAGCAAGAGTTTTGCTGGCGCGAGTGCCCTGTTCGCGGCGCCGCAGGAGAGCTGAATGCGAAGCCGGATATATTTAACCCTCGCGACTCTCGTGGCGCTAGGCCTGACGATCGTGCTCGGAGTTTGGCAGCTGGAACGGCGCGGCTGGAAGAACGGGCTCATCGCTCGCTTCGAGGCGGCGCTTTCGAAGCCGGCGGCCGTTTACGATCCGGCGCACACCGCCAGCGCAGCTGCGCGCGAATTCAGCCAAGTTAGCGTGAAGGGTGAGTTCTTGAACTCGAGGACTATCAAAATGCTGACCGCAACTCCCGAATCAGCGCGCGCGCATACCCAAGAACCCTTCGGCTATCTGATGTTCGTGCCTCTCAGATTTAGCGGCGGCATCGTTTTCGTGAACCGGGGTTTTGCGCCACAAAGCCTTGCCGGCGCGGAGAACCTCCTCCCAAAGGCGGAAACGGAAGTAACCGGCTTGGTGCGTCTTTCTCAGGAACCTGGCTGGTTCACCCCTCCGCCGGACGTCGCCGAGCACGTCTTCTACGGCGAGGACATTCCGGCTATGGCCGAAGCCGCTGGATTACATGGCGGCGAGACCGTTCTTGGCGAATACATTCAGGCGGAACCCTTGGCGGGCGCCGCCGGCTGGCCGCAAGCGCGAGACCCGCGCGAGCTTCTCGCCTCCATCCCTAACCGGCATCTCGAATACGCACTCACCTGGTTCGCACTGGCCGCCGCGCTTGCAGGCGTCTACGGCGCTTATATCTTCCGCAACCGGGAGAGCGCAGATGACACGGCTTCAAACCCGTCCTATGGTGCCGGCGGATAGGCCCATTCACTCAGAAACTTTTACGATATGATGTATGTCTCCACGCGCGGCTCCGCCGCGTCCGCCGGTTTCGACGAGGTGCTGCTCGCGGGGCTTGCGCCCGATGGCGGGCTTTATGTGCCTACCGCTTGGCCGAAGATTTCCTCGCTCCCTGCCCTTTCGCCCGGTCATTATGCGGCCGCAGCCGCATTCGTCATGGCGCCGTTCATGGGCGGAAATCCGGGTCATGACGAACTTTTTGCACTCGTTTCCGATGCTTACGCCGGATGGAGCCATCCCGACACCGCTCCGCTGACGCAAATCGGCCGCGACCTTTTTCTGCTTGAGCTTTTTCACGGCCCCACGCTCGCGTTCAAGGATTTTGCGATGCAGGTCCTGTCGCGCCTCATGGAACGCTCGCTAAAGCGGGCAGGCGCCAGAACCACCATCCTTGGCGCAACGTCTGGCGACACCGGTGCCGCGGCGGTGGAAGCGTTCCGGGGACGTCAGGATATTGAGCTTTTCATTCTGTTTCCGCATGGGCGCATCAGCGATGTGCAGCGCAAGCAGATGACAACGGCGAGCGAGGACAATATCCACGCCCTTGCCATCGAAGGCACTTTCGACGACGCACAGAGCATCGTTAAGACGCTGCTCGGCGACATGGAGTTCCGCACCCGGCACGCCCTTTCTGCGATCAACTCCATTAATTGGGCACGGATCGTGGCGCAAACCGTGTATTATTATACCGCGGCTGAGAAACTTGGCCCGGACTCCTCGCCGAGCTTCACCGTTCCAACCGGAAATTTCGGCGATATTTTCGCCGGCTTCGCCGCCTTGAAGATGGGCTTGCCGATGGGGAAGCTTGTGATCGCCACCAATGAGAACGATATCCTCGCCCGGGCTTTGGAGACTGGCCGTTATGAGCCCCGCGAGGTGATGCCAACCGATAGTCCAAGCATGGATATTCAGATTTCCAGCAATTTTGAGCGGCTCCTCTTCGAGGCGAGCGGGCGCGATGCGCCGGTTGTGACGGGCGCGATGGCGGCCTTGCGCGAAACGGGCAGCTTTGGCATTCCACCCGCCACGCTCGAACCCATCCGGAAGCGGTTCGCCGCCTATCGCGTCACCCGCGACGAAGCGGCGGCCGCGATGAACCGGCTGTTCAGGGACACCGGCATCGTTATCGATCCGCATACGGCGGTCGGCCTCGCTGCCGCGCAACGTGAGCAGGCACGTACGGGCGGCCCCATGGTTGTGCTTGGCACGGCCCATCCGGCAAAATTTCCGGACGCGGTCAGCCGCGCGATTGGACGGGCGCCCGAGGTGCCGGCGGCACTCCAGCGATGTCTTAACGGCCGGGAACGATTCGAGGTGCTTCCCAATTCAGCGGCGGCCGTTGCCGCCTATATCGGCGCGCGCGCAACCCATGCCGGCGGCACGATGAGTTCTCTTTGAGGTTCATACCATGACAGTCCAAACCAGCCAGCTCAGCAACGGCATGCGGATCGTGACCCACCGCATGGCGGGCCTGGAAACCGCCACCGTTGGCGTTTTCGTCAATGCGGGCGCGCGCGCTGAAACGGACAGCGAGCATGGGGTTGCTCATTTCCTAGAGCACATGGCCTTCAAGGGAACGCCCACGCGCACGCCCATGCAAATCGCGGAGGAAATCGAAGGAGCGGGCGGCGCGCTCAACGCGGTGACCTCATCGGAGGCGACGAACTATTACGCCCGCGTCCTCAAAGACGATGTGGAACTGGGTTTGGAACTGATCGGCGACCTGCTCCTGAACCCCGCCTTTTCCGATGACGAGATGGACCGCGAGCGCGAGGTGATCCTTCAGGAGATCGCAGCCACCCAAGACAGCCCCGACGATATCGTCTTCGATCTCGCGCTTTCCGAAGCTTATCCAAACCAGCCGCTGGGGCGCTCCATCCTCGGCACCGACCGGATGATATCCCGCCATGCCGCAGCCGATCTCAAGCGGTTCCGCAACGAGAACTACGCGGCATCGCGTATGATCTTGAGTGCGGCTGGCGCGGTCGATCACGATGCGCTGCACCGGCTTGCAGACAGGCTTTTTGGCGGCATGGCCTCCGACGCACCGCGACCGATTAAACGCGCAAAGTTCGAGGGCGGCCACGCCGTTTCGGACAAGCGCTTCGAGCAGTGCCACGTGATTTATGTCTTCGAGGGTTTTTCGAACGGCCACGAAGACGCGTTCGCAGGGCGGATCTTCGCCGGCATCGCAGGCGGAGGCATGGCATCGCGCCTGTTTCAGGAGGTCCGCGAGAAGCGCGGCCTTTGCTACGACATTCACGCCTTCGACTGGGGATATTCCGATAGCGGTATCATCGGCCTGCACGCGGCGACAAGTCCGCAGCAATTGCGGGAGCTGACATCCCTGGCGCTTGGCATTTTTGCGGACCTGGCGGAGAATGGCCCGACGCCGCAGGAGCTTGCACGCGCCAAAGCTCAGCTCAAGGCAGGTTTGTTCATGAGCCTTGAAAGTTGCGAGGCGAGAGCGGGACAACTCGCCTGGGACCTTATGGTTCTCGGGCGCCCAGTGACAAATAACGAATTGATCGAGAAGATCGAGCGGGTGTCGCCTGAGGACGTTCAGGCCGTTGGGGTGCGCTTCCGCACAAAGCCCGAGATGGTCTCAGCCACGGTTGGCGCGAGAGGTTCCGCCTCCGCGGTATCCGAAGCAGCCGAAGCGTTTCTTTCCGGCACTCTCGCCGCGGCATGATTTCGGGCATGCTTGAGGGAGCGCGGATGTTCTTCTCCGATACGAAGCCCCACGTTGAAGGCGATGGGGTTTTTTTGCGTGAGCCGCAAATGTCCGACTATCGGGCATGGGCTGCTCTTCGGGGGGAGAGCCGGGACTTCCTGGAGCCCTGGGAGCCGCGCTGGACGCGAGACGAACTGGAGAGGGACACTTACCGCCGCCGTATCCGTTATTATTATCGCGATGCACGCCAAGATCTCGGTTATGCCTTTTTTCTGTTTAGAACCTCTGATAACGCCTTAATTGGGGGGATAACTTTAAGCAATATCCGCCGGGGAGTAAGTCAGAGCTGCTCTTTAGGATATTGGATAGGTGCGCCCTACGCCCGGAAAGGCTACATGACCAGAGGAGTTCGGGCAATTACTTGGTTCGTTTTCGATGTCTTGCGTCTTCACCGGTTGGAAGCGGCCTGCCTGCCCGAGAATAGGGCGTCTGCTGCGCTCTTAACCCGGACAGGGTTCCAATATGAGGGCTTAGCCCGGCGGTATCTGAAGATTAATGGCACATGGCAAGACCACTGGCTTTTTGCGCTGCTCAATGACGATCCTAAACCGTTACCGTAGCTGCTGGACAGGAAGTAGCCAGATGAATCGAAAGCGGCCGGGGCGCCGGATCGTCCGCTGCGGAGTCTGCGGTGAGCGCGGCTCCCTGTTCGCAGCCTTTGTATTTGTCGCCACCCTTTTTGTCA
Organism: Rhodomicrobium sp.; assembly: GCA_052148445.1. Lineage (GTDB taxonomy): Bacteria > Pseudomonadota > Alphaproteobacteria > Rhizobiales > Rhodomicrobiaceae > Rhodomicrobium. Next base: position 3,734 of record JBKQIH010000306.1, on the reverse strand, counting down.
CATTAGGGGGCTTTGGCTCAGCCGCGCTCGCCGTGGAGCCCATCGTTATCGGTCCGGGCGAGGAAAAGATCGATATCACCTTTCTCGGCGAATTCTACGATCGCCGGGGCGATAAGCTAAGCGTCGAAACCGCTCGCAGTGCTGACGGAATTGTTGGGCGCATGACAGTTTCCGCCAAAACGCCCGGCACCAATCCGAGCTGGGTCGTCTTCGCGCTCAGCAATCAGACAGACAAGCCGATTACGCGCTGGCTGACAGCACAGAGATACGACATCGTCGGCTCCCGCGTGCTTAAGCCGGACCTCGACGCGCCCCGCATCACCAATGTCACGCCGTCGTTGGGCTTCCGCCCTGAGCGCAACGAGGATTACGACCACCTCGACATTTACCGGCTTTCTATCGAGCCGGGCACGACGGTGACGTTCATCGTCGAACTGGCTTCGGCGTCGGTGCCGAGGCTGTTTCTGACGTCTCCAGCGAGTTTCGGCAAGCATCAAAGAGATTTAAACCTCTTTCACGGCATCCTTCTTGGGATTGCGGGGCTTCTCGCCATCTTCCTGACCGCGATCTTCGCGGCCAATCACAAAGCGATTTTCCCAACCGCGGCGCTTGTCGCCTGGGCTGCCCTTGTCTATCTCTGCGTCGATTTCGGCTTTTGGCATAAGCTTTTTCAACTCACCTCCGAGGACAACGGCACCTACCGTGCCGCAGCGGAGGCCGCCTTCGCGGCAAGCCTCGTTATTTTTATCTATACATTTCTCAATCTGCGGCTTTGGCATTACTGGATCAGTCTTGCCTTTTTCGGCTGGATGGCCGCGCAATTAGCGTTAATCCTCTTCGCCCTTGTAGATGCCCAGATGACCGCGAGCCTGGCGCGGCTCTCCTTTGTCCCGATCGCGATCGCCGGTAGCGGGCTCATTGGCTTTCTTGCGCTTCGCGGCCAGGAGCGGGCGCTGTCGCTCCTGCCGTCCTGGATGCTGTTCATGGTCTGGCTGTTCGCTTCGGCCGTCACCATCACAGGCAAGGTGTCCGGCGACATTGTCGTCTCGGCTCTTTCGGCGGGGCTCGTGCTTTTTCTTGCCCTGATCGGCTTCACCGTCACGCAATACGCATTTCAGACGGCCGATCCCGGCGCGATTGGCGAGGATGCCGGCCAGTTCAAGCTGCGCGTGATGGCACTCGAGGCTTCGGGCGCCAGCGTATGGGAATGGGACGGGCGCCGGAACGAGATCAACACGGGCCCGGAGGTTGAAACTGCGCTTGGCGTTCCTCCAGGCTCGCTCCGATGTTCCGCGGATAATTGGCTGCAGTTCCTTCATGCCTCCGATCGCGAGCGGATGCGCTTGACGTTATGGACGGCCCGCGAGCGCCAGGGCGGCGACATCAATCTCGAGTTCCGGATGAAACGGCCCGATGGAGGCTATCTCTGGTACGAACTCAGGGCAGCGGTTACCCAGCAGCGAACCACCCGGGCTCTTCGCGGCGTCGGCCTCCTGCGCAATGTCACCGCACAAAAACGCGCGCAGGAGCGGCTCCTTCACAACGCGATCCGCGATGGCTTGACAGGCTTGCCGAACCGGGAGCTGTGCCTCGATAGACTTCAAAACGCGCTTGTTCGCGCCAAAGAAGAGAACACAAAGCCGACAGTCTTTTTCATCGATCTGGACGCCCTTAAGAATCAGGCGCGCTCTCCCGATTTCGCGACAAACGACGGCGTGCTTCTGACCATCGCTCGAAGGCTCACCCGCCACATTTCGCCGCAAGATACGCTGGCACGGGTGAGCGCCTTGCAATTCGCGATCTTGATTTCCGAGGATACCGAACCGCGCCACATCGCAATGCTCGCGGAGCGGGTTCGGCGGTCGCTCCGCACGCCCATGAAGGTTGGCGGGCGCGACCTCGTGCTAACAGGCAGCATCGGCATCGCCATGTACGACGGAACCCAGGAAACTGCCGAAGACCTCCTTCGCGAGGGCGAAAGCGCGATGTATCGCGCCAAACGCGCGGGCGCGGATAGGATCGAACTTTTCAAACCGGAAATGCGGGGCGCGGCCGACGAGCGCTCGATCGTTCAGACCGATCTGAAACACGCTATCGAGCGGCGCCAAATCCGCGTCCTTTATCAGCCGATCATCCGCATTGCCGATGAGCGCCTCGCGGGAATGGAGGCGTTCGTGCTATGGGACCACCCGGCGCTCGGGCAGCTGAGCCTGATGGAGTTCGAGGCGGCGGCGGAAGCCGCGGGCCTTTCGGGAGAACTCTGGGCGTACATATTTGAGCGCTGCATCCGTCAGGGAGCGCGCTGGCATCGCATTTTACAGCGCGACGATCCGATCTACATCAGTATCAACATGTCGAGCCAGCAGCTCTTCCACCACGATTTGGTGCAGAATTTGCGCCTCATCATCGGGCGTGAAACCTTACCGAAAGGGGCCCTCCGGCTCGAAATTGCGGAAAGCCTCATCAATTCGAACCCAGAGCAGGCCATCGAGATTCTCGATTGGCTCAAGACCCTGAACGTGAGCGTCGCTCTCGACGAGTTCGGCGTTAGCTTCTCTTCGCTGTCCTATTGGCACCGGCTCTCGATCGACGCCATCAAGATCGACCGCTCGCTCGTAACTTTGAGCGATAAGGAACGCTCCAGTGCCATGGTGCTCAAGGCCGTGCTGACAATCGCTCATGAACTCGGCAAGGACGTCGTGGCCGTGGGCGTCGATAGCGAGGAAGACCTCGCCTATGTCCGCGCCGTGGGCTGCGATTTTGGACAGGGCTTTTTCTACAGCGAACTTTTGTCCGAGCGCGAGGTTGTCAATCTCTTGAACGCCATCGCGCGTTCGACGCGCCGCGACGATCGGGAACAGGAAAGAGAAGCAAAGCGCGCCGAGCGCCGGGCCGAGAAAGAAAAAGAGCGTGAGGAGAAAGAAAATGCGCTTGCCCTTGGCGGAGTCGAGGTGAAGGAGAATGCGCCAGTGGCGGTCGCGGAGGCGGAGAAAGGACGCGCAAGCAACGGGAAGCGGCGTCTACGTCCGGGTGGAGGAAATAAGCCAAGACCCGAGGCAAGCGGCGCAACCCGGCTTAAAGATGCGTCCGGGCTCGAATAAGGCTTGATCGGCGGCGCCGCGCGATCTATCTTCGCAAATCGCATGCCCCGTTCGTCTAGCGGTCAGGACGCGGCCCTCTCACGGCTGAAACAGGAGTTCGATTCTCCTACGGGGCGCCAAAATATATAGATAAAAATAACCGGCAAACTGCGGCAAGCCGGACACTTCGAGTCCCCACGCTGCTGACATCGAGATTGGCGCCCGCCAACCTTACGGATGCCTTAGGCAGACGGCCGCCACATACGCAGGAGTGGCGTGAACCGAAAACGTGCTCTGGAGCCTTACGAGAGGCCATCTCTCTCTCTCTGAGGCGTAGCCGCCGGCGCAGGCTTATGTCTGTTAAAAAGCCAGTGCAGCCGCAAATTGAACATGCACGTATATAAAGGCAATGCCGCAGTGGACGCCCGCGACGCCGGCTCCAATCGATGCCAGCGGACCATGCGATTCTCCGAATGGCGCAAACTCGCGGATTGTAGCTCGTCATGCTCGCTGACGGACTGCTCGCACGCGCAATTGCGATGACTGAAGCCGGTATCGTCCGGTTCGATTGCTCAAAATGTTTGTTTCGTGGTTAGCGGCAATTTGCGCTCATGAGCAGCGCCCACCACAATCTCAAGCGATGCGATTAGATCG
>JBKQIH010000305.1:0-8309 GCA_052148445.1 Rhodomicrobium sp. | reverse complement strand
CTATTGATAGAGAAGGGGAGCTGCGTGGGGTTCAAACATTGCAAGTACCCGTCGCTCGAGGGACGATAATTCAAGTGAACGTTGACGGCCGCGGCCTTGAAGTCGACGAGGGATGCCAATCGGTCGTATGGCTGGGGCAGCCTGTAGCACTCAATTTCTCTTGTTTCATTCCGGCAACCGCAAAAGTAAATACCTTTCAGCCTGTTGTCCGATTTGCCGTCGATGGTCAGCCCGCAGGTCGCGTATTGTTCCAGATTAAGGTGGATGAAAATGCGATGGGTTTAGCCGGTCGGCTAGTAGGCGACTACGCTCGTCGGTATAACTATGCATTTCTCTCATATGCTTCCGGGGATCGCGGTGAAGTCTTAAAGCGCGCTCAAGCATTGAGGGCTGCTGGCATCAACTTTTTTCAAGACATTTTATCCCTTAATCCAGGTGAACGTTTCGAGAAAAAAATACATGAGCATATAGATAATTCTGATCTTTTTATGTTGTTTTGGTCAAGGCATGCTTTGGCTTCAAAATGGGTGCAAAAAGAAGCGGAATATGCTCTTGAATGTCAGAAAAAGAACTCAGAAGGTCTCCCCGATATAGTACCGATCATGCTGGAAAACCTGAAGCAGGCGCCGCCACCTGACAAACTTAACCATATTCATTTTAATGATTTAACCAACTATCTGATCGATGTAGAGACAGCGCCGCCAAAGAGGCGATGGTTATCGTGGTTATTTTGGTCTAAATAGGCATGTCGGAGAGTTATTTCGTGGTCGATAGTCGGAACGGCTCTGCGCCTCCGATACGCCAAGAGCGCCTTCGGTATACTGGGTCATGGTCGTCGGTTGCTGCATTTGCATCTCCACAAAGGACACCTACCGGACCTGTTGGTGCCTTCGAGCCATTGTATGTCATGGTCAAAATCGGGTTCCTTACGGCCTTTGCTGAAAGGACCGCAGTTGGATCCATAAGCCGACCCGACGAAATTTAGGTTCGGAGAAAACCGGCATGACGGCTTTCGACCCATAGCAAGCTGCAAGGCACTCGTTGGCGACACTACGAAACTCTGCTTAGGCGGATTGTTCGCCTAGCAGCTCGCAGCTTCTTTGGCGTTCCAGCTCTTCCCTGGCTTGGCTTATCTCCTGCTGAAGCAGAGTCGGTTGTTTTTGGGCGTCTTCGGCGTCTTGCATGATCTTGGCGTGGTAGTAGTCGCGTTTGTACAGGAAGTTGGCAATCAAAAGACGTTGGATTTCGCGAGCGTCGTCTTCTGTCCAGGAGCCGTTGACGATATCGGTTTCGGGTGCAGCGACGCCGAAGGAGGCGCGGATTCGGCGCCGCTCCGGAGAGTTTGATGATGTCTTGGGATCGGTTTTGATTTCGAAGCTTTCAAGCGCACCCCAGGGCGCTACATGGGCTTGGGGCTGTATGAGTGGAATCGGGCTTCTTCCTAATTTCGAAGCGCGCCAGATGAGACGGGATACGAGGGCATTGAGTAGAAGGGGCGATCTTATCGAATAGCCAAGCCAGCGCACCACGTCCCAACAGACGTAAAGTCCAGCAGCAATAGCAACAGCGATAAGGATGAAGGGGTTTGCTAACCGTTCGAATACCTCGTAGAGGGGTAAGTTTGATGTAAAGTAATAAAGCGCGATAAAAAGTGCACTGACGAAGGTGTAGAGGAGGGCGAGGCCAGGGAGTACATATTGGGTGGTTAAAAACTTCGGCAAGCAGTCATCAAAGCTGACACTGACAAATTGAGGTGCGTGCTCGCCGTGGGGCGCGGTTAGAATAAAACAGGCGCGGGGTGCCCAGTTTATGCCTGCATTTGCGCGATCTTCAGAGGGGTCGGCGTCGTATTCGCGCCAGCACAAGATGGGCAAACCCTCTTCGTCGATGGCGGGGGTTGGAAGCCGCCATTTTTGGGGCCAAAATTCATCCTGGCGGTTGGGCAAGAGATCGACGGCGGCGCGAACTTCTTCGTCGCCGTGGGCATCGCGGCAAAGGAAAGTACTACAGGAAAATGGGCCCTTGGCGATGAACAACTTCACTTTCTTGATCCCCTGGCCGAACAGGCTTCGTTGGGGCGGAGTTTCCGGTTCGTCAGGCCCTATTTGTTTGTCCTGGGTCTCGTCGGTCATTGCTGCTTGAGCCGCTTTGAAGCTGGTTAGATTTTAGGCTTGGTGCTCATCGAACGCGCTTTATGGATTTTCAGGGTTTAAGTTTTAGCTGGCGCGATCTAGGGCGGAATTTCGCTTGCTGACAAGCGCAAGGCGGCGTCTCGGTAAGTGCGCGTGGCAAGGGCTGTGGAAACAGGAGTAAGGGCAAGAATGGAGCGGCCGCCGCACGATCCGCGAAATTTCCGCGAGGTGGTCGAGGCCGATCTGCGCCGCGCGGCGCGGCTTGTGATCAAGATTCAGGACGAGATCGACCCGCAACTGCGCGTCGCCACGCCGGAAGGAGACTTTCACCTCGCGGTGACGTTGCCCGCCGATCCTTACGGGCGCAAGGTGATCTTGCGCAATCTCGCGCTGTTTATGGCATGGAAGCAGGCGCTCGGCTTCACGCTCGCAAGCGAACTCTACGAGCCCGACAGCGTCTATTGCGTGGGGCTGATGGGCAAGGAGCGCCATGCCTGCCTGGCGCGCATCACGCGCGAGCCTAAACCCTGGACGGCCAAGAATTTCGGGGCGGTCGAATGGTTGCCGGACAGCTCGATTGATCCAATGCTGGCCGATCTGTTGCCGCGCGGCGCGCGCGAAATGACGTCCCGCGATCTTGCCACGCTCGAAAAATGGTTTGGCGCGAAAGGGAAATTCCCAGTGGTGAAAATCGCAACCGGCGAGCTTGGGGTCTAGCAACTGACAGCCTTCCGCCACACACCGCCTCGGCAGCTCAGCCAGCGCTGAGGAGCAATGCACCGTGACCCTCAGCTCTGTTGCGGAAAAACCAGCGCTACTTGCTTCGCGCTTAATAGGAATCAATAACCATCGCTCAGCTATACCTTCGTCATTCACGATCAAGAAGGGCATTCGATGGGCTCGAATACCACAGCGGCAGAACCTTCGGGCTGGATCGTCAAAGGTCCGTTCGCCTGCTTCGAGGGCTTGTACAAAGACGTGCACGGCGACGAGAAAGTCGGTCTCGCCGTTCGCATGCACCCGCGCAGCTATGGCGACTATTGGCCGAAGAAATGGTATCTACCCGACCCTGTGCGCGATAACGAAAACCTGCCCATGCTCTGCTGGCGCGAGTTCGACGCACGCCCCTACACGGACGCCAACGCCGGTATCAACTGGGCTCCGCGCGCCTGCTTCGTTTGGTACCCGAGCTTCGAAAACCAGCCGCCTCTCTTCGTCAGCGTCAATATGGATTGGCGGCTGCCGAAATGGTTGTCGAACATAGCCCTCGCCGCCTTTGCCGGTGTCCTCTATCTCATCGGCTGCGCCGTTTACCTGGCACATTATTGTCTTAGCTCTGATAAATGCAGCGGATGGGGCTTTCACCGGTGGACGCTCGACGCGGCGGTCTCCCTTGTTACGGTTCCGACGGTCCTGACCGCCGCCGGTCTGCTCGCCTACTTTGTGCTGATCCACCCTTTCATTCCATTGCGATCGGCGACCTTAATCAATCTCCTCGTCTCGCGTCTTATCTGGCGCGGCCTTCGGGGTCCTATCCCGAATCTTATTACGCCCAAGGTCCATGTCGTGCCCTGGACCTCGCTTGAGGGCTTTCATATCGTCAAGGTTCCCAAAGACCCCGAGGTGTGGTTTGCAACCGACCGAATAAAAATCCGCGCCACCTTCGGCCGCGACGCGCCCGCCACCGACATCATGAACGGCACCTGCAATGAGGAGACCGCTCAGGAAATGCTGCGGCTTCTGACCAGCACCTTTATCGACAAAAGACAGCACTATCGCGATCAGCTCGCCGTCACCCCCCGGCGATCCACACGCAATGAAGCGCAGCGCCTGCTTGCCGAGGCTAAAGAATTGCGCGAGATAGCCGCGGAGCTCGACGCCAAAGTCAATGGGCTCACCGGCCAAATCACAAAGCGTTTTGACGCGATTAAACGCACCCGAGCCGGCCGCAAGGCTGCGGAACTCAGGGCAAGAGCCCACCAGCTCTCCGTGGAAACAATGCCACTCGCTTTCGAACGAAATGAAATGCTCAAGGTAGGCTTCTCCAAATTTACAGACGGCGACCCAGTGGAATATTATGATAAGCTGGGCGAAAAAATACCGCCAACTTAAAGCCGAAGCTAAGGAACTTTTAGCGCAAGCCGAGCCGCTTGACAGCGCCGCGCGGGATGAGGTGAAGGCGCTCATGGAAAAGCAACGAGACTTAATGAAGAATGCCCGTTGGTTTAGAAGCGAGGCCGACAGATTCGAAGCAAGGGCCGCATCGATCCTAGATCAATGTTAGGGACCAGGAGGCTCCAGCACCATGGCCTCGGCGCTATAAGGCGCCATGGACGCGCGTCATGTAACCGGATGCGCCTTTCATCCATGAGAACCAGCGCCGGCAAGTGAATGTGTGTGGGTTGGGGCGATGACGGCCTGCGGCCGTCACCGCGTTCTATCGCGCGGTACCCGCGCGACCGAACCCCGTAAACGGGTCTCGGCCCAGGGGAGTAACGATCGCTTCGCCGCTCCGAGAAATGCCACGCTGCCTGCCGGCTAAGCACCTCGGTTCGTTCATTCAGTCATGTATGAAATTGAAAAAATAGAGTTTGAGAATCGGCTTGCTATGTTTATACTTAGTTATGTTCTCGTACAGGGAGTTTGCCCATGGCCTCCAGTCTCAACAAAGTCATGCTGATCGGAAATCTCGGGTCTGACCCCGAGATCAGAGCCTTTCCCGCGGGCGGGCGCGTCGCCTCCTTTTCGCTCGCCACCTCCGAAAACTGGAAGGATAAAGAATCTGGCGAGAAGAAGGAGAAAACCGAGTGGCACCGCATCGCCGTCTTCAGCGAGCCCCTCGTCAAGCTGTGCGAGCGCTATCTCAAAAAAGGCAGCAAGACCTATATCGAGGGCCAGCTCGAAACCCGCAAATGGAAAGACCAGGCCGGGCACGAGCGGACCACAACCGAAATCGTGCTGCGGCCCTATGCGGGCGAAATCACCCTTCTTGACGGGCGCGGCGCAGCGGGGGCCCAAGAGCCGGCCGGAGAAGAAGCGGCCTGACATTCCCAGAATCCTGCGCGGATGCCGGGGATTCCCGCCGCCACGCCTTCGCGGCATGGCCCTTCCGGGAGCCTCTCGCCTCGGCTCCCAAGACGCTTTTCCCATACGCGGCAAGCAGCACCGCTAAGAGGCCAACGGCCGCAAAAATCCCTCGCCTGCTAACGCCGCATACGCCCATGTCAGCGTGGCGTCACTGCCCAGGACCGGGAAACCGGCATGTTTTACGCGCCCCAGCTGTCCGATAGGGCTCTGCAAAAGGCCGGATTGGCCGGGACCGGTCGCGGAAGGTCTCCTGGAAACCGGTTCCTAGCCGGACAAAGGACGTTCGGGCGGCCCCCGCCCTGTAGGGCGGGTCACGCTCTAGTCGCGCTCAGGCGCGACCGGAGCCGCGCGTCTCGCGCGTCTCCGCCCATCCGGGTGACGATCGTTGCCGCAGCGCCCGCGGCGCCTGCGCGGAAAACCCCCGCAGCCGGTCCTCCCGGCAAGGAAAGATCATCATCAATGGCACCGGCTCGTCCGGCAACCATGCCGCGCTAGAGGCACTCTATAGACCACAGGAATTTGAGAATACGTTTGTATGTAGCAAGAAGAAAAATACAATAGTATGCATAAAGATAAAGAATAATCGGCAAATCATGCCCAATAGACAAATTATATATTTACTTTTTTATTTCACCCGCTAGGGTACGGGCAACAAATCCCCTCCTTGCGCCCCACCAACCTTGCGGAGACCATCATGAACACGCCACTTGATGAAACCTCAGACCAGCAACAGGAATTATCGAGCTTCACGGTCAACCCCAACGGCCGGGGCGGCTTTCGCGGCATCATCAAGGTCGAACATCCCTACCGCCCCGGAGAATTTGTGACGCGGGCCTACAACAGCTCGCCCATTTATGTCAGCGGGAAAACAGGCAATGAATTCGGGCTCTTCACGGTCAGCTCGGACAATCCCATCAATCAAAGCCGCGAACACCGGATCAATCCCAATGCCGCGCCGAACGCGCATCCGGGCCTTAGTTTCAGAGCCGTAAACCAGGGGGTCTATTTCCTGCCCTCGGAAGACGATCTCGAGGCGGCCAAGGCGGCAGGCAAGCCCATCCCCGCCATCAGGGCCTATGTCACCATGCCGTTTAAAAATGACGAGGGCCAAAATGTCCCCCATGTCGTCGAGCTCGCCGCCTGGCCGCAGAAACCTAAAAACGCGGCTCCCGGCGATGACCGGACCACCTGGTACGCCGGTCCTGCCAAAATCTTCGATCCCGCCGCCTATCTCGCCAACAGCAGGACCGCGAGCGGCGATGCGGCCATCGATACCCAACTTGACGACGAGGATTGGAGGCTGCCGCAAGAGCCCGGACCGGAGCTGGAAAGGCAGCTCGCCGCCGAGCATGCACTCGATGCGGTCGAAGATGAACACGACGCGCTCGCCGGCGAAGAGCCCAATGCCGATCATCTGGCCGATACTGCCCACGCGAATGCCGGGGCTTCGACCCGCAAGCGCCGCGCCCGCGCCGCCACGCCCGTCAACGAAACATGACGGCGTCAAACGCCGGCGCCCTTCCACGATGAGTGAAGGACCTTTGTTGAGCGCGTTCCAGCGCGCAAGGCTCGAAGCCAATGGGCGGGCGCAGGCCGCGGTCAAAGGCACCATCCACGAAATCGATTTCGAGCCCGTCGTGAGAATTCTCGACGAGGAAGAGGGGCGTATCTGGCTCTTATCCGAAATCGATCCCGCCGCGCCGCATAAGGCCTGGGGCCTTTGCCTTTGCGATCCGGACTGTCCGGAACCTCACATGGGCGCGGTGGACCTGAACGAGCTCGAGACGGTCAAGGCCGCAGGCTTTCTCGCCGTCGATCCCTCCTTTGCGCCGGCGGGACCGGTCTCGCACTATCTGTTTCGCGCCCAATCTCTCGATACGCTCGATTTGTAGCGCGCGCAGGGCGGCGCCCTTTTGGGTCCACGCTCCACCATGCGGCGGCGAGGTTGCCGCCGGCGATCCCCCAGGCACTTGCGTCCGTCAATTCTGCGAAAGCCCCCAGAGCCGGAAGCGCCCTGCGAACTTGCCGGGATTCGCGATGCGGTCGAAGCGCTCGGCCGCCGTGCCGGCAAGGCCGGCCCCGTCGAGCTGGTCCAGGAGTTCCGCCGGAATGCCTTCGCGCTCCAGCTCGCCGAGGGCGGCGGCAACGAGTTTGACCGCGCGCGCCTTTTGCGCGGGGCGCCCGTGCCGCAGAACTTTGGCTTCCTCGCGCACGAGATGACCCTCCCGCGCTTCATCCTTCGCGGCCGCATGATCGTCGCGCCACTTCTCAAGCACGCGGGCAATGGCGAACGGTACGGCGAAGTTGATGACACCGAAAATCAGAAACAGAGACCGCCAGGCCCAGCGCCGGGACTCGTCCTTGAGAAGAGCCTCGCGCAATCCGAATTCCTCACCGCTCGCGCGCGTCTGCGCCAGCTTGAGTTCTGCCTTGGCGGAAGCAAGAGCCGCCGCCGCCCGTTCCCGTTCCTCGGCGTCCAGTGACTTCAGTTCTCTTGCCTGCCAGCGTTTCCTGGCGTCCGCGATGAGTGCCGCCGTATTCGTGCCGGGCTTGCCCTCAAGGCGGCTGACCTCTTTTTCATCCGCCGCCACGCCGAGCTTCGCCGCGGCCAGCGCCTTTTCATGCGCGAAGACGGCCTCCCCTTTGGGAAACCAGCCCTGGGCGCCGTCGAGATACTCCTTGTCGGAGGCGGTGACGGTCGCCATGGCGAGCGCCCAGCTTGCCATCAAGCCGAACGCCGCCGCCTTGCCGGCTTTCGATCTGCCGAGCGAGGCGAGCCCGCCGATCAGCACCGGCCCGACAAGACCGTAGAGCCAGCTTGCTCCGTCGCCTGTGAGGAAAGAAGCAACGGCTCTCTGGTTGGTCTTCGCTTCCGTCGCATAGGCAACAGCCAGCATGGCCCATTCCAGCATCTCGATCAGTTTCGCCTTCATCGATGAGCCGGGGCTGGTGCCGGCGAAGCGCGCCTCCAGTCTGGCGAGGTCCTGCTGCATCGATTCCAGAACCTGGGCGATCAGCCGCTCGTTGAGCTCGGCAGGCGAAGGGACGCGCTGCCGCCGGGCTGAGGGAACCGTCCCCTGCGGCAGCGAG
>JBKQIH010000304.1:0-14453 GCA_052148445.1 Rhodomicrobium sp. | reverse complement strand
GTATCGAAGACCGGGGGAAGAGCGTGCACTGCACGTCCGTAATTGTATTATAACCCGCGGAGATGACAAACTTATACGCGCCGGAGACACTCATGCTGTCGAGCGGGGCAAAAATCGTCACAGAAGCGGACCCCGGCGTGGGCTTGACAAGCCAAGAACTCCGGAAAATCGGAAATTCATCCGCTGGCTGATGCGCGGTGTTGATTGCGAGTCCTTGTGCCGACATTCCATACCTTGCCCCGCTGCCTTAGCGCGAAAATAGTTCGCGCCCTGGAATACGGCGAACTCGTCCATGACGTCAGGTCTATCCACCGGAGCGTGAATGCGCAATCCAGAAAAGCCCGGAGCTGAGTTCTCCGGCGGGCGCCTCACTTTCGGGTCATAAGTAAAAAGATCCGGATTGTACCGCATTTCGGCCGCCCGGCCATCCTCCACCAGGAATATACGGACTGGAGCCTGGAAAATGTAGCCGGCGCTGAAAAACTCGGTGGCGAAGCCTAGCCTGTCTCCGCTCCAAAGCGCCAAATCCCTCTTGAACCGGATCGCCCGATACCGGTCGTAATTAAGATCTGTGTAGCTTTTTGGGTCCGTGTCTTCCGCCGGCCGGTATGGAGTTCTTGAAAACAGGCGCGCTTCTTCGATCGCCGTGTCTTCAAAAAATGACGTGCCACCGGGGAGAGGGAGCCTGGGCGGGTTCATGGCGGTCTCTGCCCGTGCCTCGCACCCAAGCAATTCCCCCCGGGCCCAAAGGAGAGCCGTGGAAGAGCCTGCACCGAGCTTGAGGACTTCCCGCCGGTCCATTTGTGTTTGCCTCGATTGGATTGCCGCTGGACGATGAGATAGGAACGAGCTTGAGCCAGGGGGAACGGAAGACTTTGTCTTTTATCGGCTTACGTCACTGCGCCAGATCAGCGCGCCCATCGGAATATCCATGTATCGGAAACAGGTTTTCCGTTTATCGTAAGCTGTGCGCGCAAATCCACTGGATCGCTGCCCGACGGCGTGTATTCGAACCGCAGGCGCTGCACGGCGCCGGCCGCGGGTGCCGCGGCGAGCCGTACATTGCGGACATCGCCCGCCGAGGCTGTCACATTCGCAGTAAGCGGGCCGCCACTGCATTCGGCGCAAGACTCGGTGTTAAAGAAGTCGATGACGAAGATCTCTTCCCCTGCCTTTGATGTTCCGGTCCTCGTTTGAGCCACGACCGCTTTTTTGTTGTCGAATGGAGGGTTCCAGCACCAATGCATGCGATAGTGGAACCGGTGTCCGATGCCTGGGTTAAGCCCGTCCTTCGGACGCCAGAAGCATACGATATTTTCGTTGATCTCGTCGGGAGCTGGCAGCTCGATGAGATCGATAGATCCCTCGCCCCAATCTCCGAGCGGCTCAATCCATAAGGACGGCCGCTTTTCATATTGCTGGTCCACGTCCTGATAGCTCGCAAAATAGCGTTCCCGCTGGATGAGGCCGAATCCTTTCGGACCCTTGTCGACGAAGACCGAGAACTGCAGCCGTTCGGGATTGAGAAGCGGCCGCCAAATCTGCTCGCCCATGCCATTTACGATGTACAGCGCTTCAGAATCGTGCACACGCGGGCGAAAGTCGCGCCGCTTCGGCGGCACGCCAGGGCCGAAGAAGAAGCGGCTCGCGATGGGCGCGATTCCGGCATAGGCGATGCGCCTTCGCGGGTAGATCACCGCTTCAGTCTCGATGACCGTATCATAACCGGGCGTTACCGTGAACTTGAAGCGGCCGACAGCGTTCATGCTGTCGAGCAGGCCATGCACAACGAGGCTCGAGTCGGAGGGCTTCGGATGCTCGATCCAGAATTTTCTGAACAGCGGAAAGTCTTCGCCCCCCGGCTGTCCCGTGTTGATCGCCAGAGCGCGTGCGGAGACGCCGAAGACTTGTCCGGCCCCTATCGCCCGGAAGTTTGCCGCCCCTACGAAACTCAAAAAGTTACTATAAACGCCCAGCCGGTCGATCTGGGCGAGGGCGCGAAAGCCGGCAAAGTCCGACTGCGCGGGCGTCGCGGGCTGCTTGGCGGGAGGATAGAAATCGAAAGCCTGCGCGGAATAAGGAATTCTGACCGGCAGCGCTCCCTCAACCGAGTAGAGTTCAACCGGATAGGCGTAATACGATCCCGCGGTGTTATAGGGTTCTAGCCAGAACGGCACCGGTTCCTTACGCCAGATTGCCTGGTCTTCCTTGTAGACTATGGCACGGCCGTACAGCTCATGAGGGACGCTAGCCAGCGCGTCGTCCACGCGTTTTTCGAATGGCTTGTACGTCTGGTTCGCGAGGTCGCGGGCTAAAGTGTCGAGCCAGTCCTCCGAGAAGAGTTGCGGATTACCGGCGTTTCCGTCGGCGAGGACCGGAAAAGGAAGCGCAACTGCGGCAGCGGTCGAGGCGGCAAGCTTTAGCCATGTGCGACGGTCCATCTCCAACTCCCAAAGCCGTGCCGTTGCACCGTGAACAAGGGCTGCAAGCAAGACAAGATGCCTCCAGCGGACCGCATGACAATATGGGTCTCTAAGGACTGGATACAATATTTTGCTTGCCCCGCTTAATCCCCGGAGCGTTCAAGGTTTATTAGGGCGAAATTGGGGCAGATTTCGCGTTTGCGAGAAATCCCGTTCCGGCTGTGGCCTAGCCATATCGCGAAGATTTCAGAATCGCGTGAACGGTCGGCGCAAGTTCATGTTGCAGCAAGGGATTCGAGACAATTTGAAGCTGAGCGCCGCGCAGAGGACACTTGATCTTCGGCGTCAGTCGGGCCTATCTCAGCGAGCCCAGCGCATTTCATTAGATCGGAGAGCACGTCCGCATGGCAAACTTGCAGATTACATCCGTCTTGGCGATCCTGTTGACCGCCTTTGGATGGGGGAACGTCATGGCTGCGGGCCAATCGCCTCACCGTCATGTTGCGGCCGATCTCATTGCTGGAACAACAGCTGCTGCGCCTGGCAAAACACTCACCGTCGCGGTCCGGGAGCGTTTGGAGCCCGGCTGGCATACCTATTGGGTCAATCCCGGCGACTCAGGCGAGCCTACGTCGGTCGAATGGAGCTTGGCGAACGGCCTCACGGCGGGGCCGATTTTGTGGCCGATACCGCATTCCATCGCGGTCGGTCCGCTCGTCGAATACGGATATGACGATGAAGTGCTGCTGCTGACAGAAATTCATGTTCCCGAACAGGCTGCTGGCAGCATAACCCTCTCGGCGAAAGTCGCTTATCTTGTCTGCAAGGACATCTGCGTTCCCGAAGAAACCCATGTGCAGCTCACGTTGCCGGTCGCGAACGAGCCGGCGCCGTCGGAGTTCGCGGGCCTCCTCGTAAAAGCCAAAACCGCGCTGCCGCAGCCTCTGCCCGGCACGGCAAGCTACGCGGCCAATCCGGGGAAAGGCGCGCTGCGGCTGACCGTGTCTGCCGGGCCGGGTCTGTTTCAGGGCGTTGACGAGGCCCGTTTTTTCCCCCTGACATGGGGCACGGTCTCCAACCCGGCGGCACAGCCGATGACGATTTCGAAGGAACAGCTGCTCCTCGATTTGGAGCAAGGCGACACCAAGGAGACCCCCGATACGCTTGAGGGCCTGCTGGTGCTGACCAAGGACGGCGCACGCACAGGCTACACGGTTTCGGCGGCGCGCGGACCGGATTCCACAAGTGCCGGTGGACTTTTCGGCCAGACCGGCGGAGCGGGGCCAGTGAAATCTGGATCGCAATCGGCGGCTTCCGGCGGCGTTTCGGGCAGTGCCGGCATCGCGGTGCTGTTTGCGTATCTCGGCGGCATTATCTTGAACCTCATGCCCTGCGTGTTTCCGGTGCTGGCGCTCAAGGCGCTGGGCTTTGCCAAGGCGGCGGACGGCGGGCATAGGCGGCAGGGCCTCGCTTATCTTGGCGGCGTGCTTGCGAGCTTTGCGGCGCTGGCTGCGGTGATCGCGGTTTTGCGCGAGGGCAGCTCGGCGCTCGGCTGGGGCTTTCAGTTCCAATCGCCGGCTTTCGTACTGGCCCTTTCGCTCTTGTTCTTCGTCATGGGCTTGAGCCTTTCCGGCGTGGTTTCGTTCGGAGGCGGGCTGATGTCGGCGGGCGATAACCTCGCGCGCAAGCCCGGCAATGCCGGCTATTTCTTCACCGGCGTACTCGCGGCCATCGCAGCGACGCCATGCACCGCGCCGTTCATGGGCGCGGCCATCGGCTACGCTATGACGCAGCCCTCCTACATCCTGGTGGCGGTGATGCTCGGCCTCGGCCTTGGATTCGCCACCCCGGTTGTCGCGCTAAGCTTCAGTCCGGCAATGCAAAAGGTCCTGCCGAAGCCCGGAGCGTGGATGGAAACGCTGAAACAGGTGCTTGCCTTTCCGCTTTATGCCACGGCTGCTTGGCTTGTTTGGGTGCTCAGCATTCAGACCGGTAGCGATGGCGTGATGGGTGCCGCTGTCGCCGTTGTCGGCGTGGGCTTTGCGGCTTGGCTCGCGGGCAAGACGGCAGGCTCCAGCCTACCGCTCAAATCGATTGCACCGGTGCTGGGCATCGCGGCCCTTGCTGCCGGGCTTTCGCTTGCTGTGACCGCACAAACCGAGAACGCTGCGTCCGGCGTCGAGGCTTCCGTCCTGAAGGAGGAGCGCTTCACGCAAGCCCGGCTCGACGAGCTGAAAACGCAGGGCCGCCCTGTCTTCGTGAACCTCACTGCGGCGTGGTGCATCACTTGCAAGGTGAACGAGCGCGTGGCGTTGAAGTCGAGCGAGGTCGCGCAGGCGTTTCAAGATAACGGCATCGTTTACCTCAAGGGGGATTGGACCAAGGCCAATCCCGAAATCACAGCGCTTCTCGAACATTTCGGCCGCGCCGGTGTGCCGCTCTATCTCTTTTATCCGGGGCATGGCGCCCAACCGCATGTTCTGCCGCAGATTTTGACGGCAGGCGCCGTGCTTGACGAGATCAAGACGCAAGCGGCCCTGTTTAACCCGTTGCCGAACAAAGGAGCCTAGCATGCTGTTGTTTAAGATCGCCGGACCCTTCATCGCAGGACTTCTTATGACCGCAACCGCACACGCCGCCCCGCAAGTGGGCAAACCCGCGCCCGATTTCTCCGCCGCCGACGCGAATGGCAGAACTGTGAAGCTTAGCGACTACCGGGGCAAGATCGTCGTGCTCGAATGGACGAACGACGGCTGCCCCTATGTGAAAAAGCACTATAAGTCGGGCAACATGCAGAGCCTGCAAAAGGACGCGGCCGCGAAGGGCATCGTCTGGCTCACCGTCATCTCTTCGGCGCGTGGCGAGCAGGGCTATGTGGACGGCACGGGCGCCAACCAGCTGACGATATCGCGCGGAGCCGCGCCCGCCGAAGTGCTGCTCGACCCCCAAGGCAAAGTCGGCCACCTTTACGACGCGCGCACCACGCCGCACATGTTCATCGTCGATAAGGACGGCACGCTCGTCTATATGGGCGGTATCGACGACAAGGCGACCACGAATGTAGCCGACATCCCGGGGGCAAGAAACTACGTCCGCGCCGCTCTCGACGAGGTTATGGCCGGCAAGCCGGTTGCCGAGGCCATCACCCGCCCCTACGGCTGCTCGGTGAAATACGGCTCGGAACCGGAACCAACCTATTAACGCAATATGAATTGACGCGCCGCTCTTCCCTGGAACGGCGCCCTTTTAGATCCCGTATCTGCGCAGCGTACTGAACACCGCGGCGCGCATTTGGCGACACCGTGCCGCGATCGCTCCGGCGCGAAAAGAATTCGCGTTTCAGTAAAGATTTAATCGAACCGTTAGGGGTTCCAAAAGGCTGTTTTGCAATACATTTTTCCCATCAAGAGGCGCTGAGGGGGCCATCGAAACGCACTCAGGATAGGCCAAAACAATGATACACGCTGATATGAAAGTTACGGGCCGGTTCGACGGCATGTTTGCCGTTGGCGCGCGTCCTCTATTCGATAAGCTCGCCGGCGAGGCTCACGATATAGACATTGATCTATCGGAGGCTATCGATCTCGACGCGGGGGGGCTTGCCGAGCTGGTCAAGCTTCATAAGCGGCTTGAACCTCGCGGCTGCAAGGTTCGCGTGCTGGGGGCGAACGACACGCTCTTGCGGCTTTTCGAGAAATTTCAGATTGCGGATCTTTTCATCGAAGGTGCGGCCATCCCGGCCAACACCGCATTGCGCAATTGCTTTTTTGGCGTGCCGGCGCCTGTGGCCCCCGCGAACGGCATCCGTGGGGCAACTGCGCCGCGTCGCGAAGTCCCTCCGGCATTCCCGGTAGCCCTGAGGGACGGCGGCTCGAAAGGGATCTCAGAAGCGGCTCCGCTCGATACGGCGCGGCGCAGCGTGACAGCGTGGCTTGACGCTTCGGCCATCGCCGGCGCAGGGATCCGAGGCGGCGAAGCCTTAAAGAGCTACAAGCGGTATGCGGTAAGCCTGGCTGCGGAATTCGATGCCGCCAAACTCCGGCGAATCCTCACCCTCATCTTGGGTGCCGATCGCGTCGTTTCCCGCACAAGCGGATATGTGGTCAAAGGCCTCCAGCTTCTCGCCCGGCACCGGCCGGACAGCCTTCATAGCTTCGGCATCTGAGGAAACCGCCGGGCTGCGGCTGCAGCGGTCAAAACCAGCGCCGGACCTTGTTCCGGTAGGCCTCGTAATCCGCACCGAACCGCGCGGTGAGATAGGCCTCCTCGCGCTTCACCACGCGCTCCTGAAGATAGAAGAGCAAAAGCGGTGCGAGAAGGACCATCCACAGATTGGCTGTGGCGATCGCAAGCCCTAGGGTTACGAGCGTTAGGCTCAAATACATCGGGTTTCGCGTGCGAGTGAACACGCTTCCTCGCACGAGTGCATTGGCCTTGTGGCCCGGATGGTAGGTCGTCCGGTGCCGGCGCATCTCTAGGAAGGCGAGGCCCGCGATGCCCAGCGCGCATAGCATGATCGCACCGCCCGCGATCCGCATTTCGAACGGAACATGCGCGCCGCGCTGCAAGAGCGGCACGAAATGGCCGAGCGCCCACCCAGTAGCGACAAAAAGGCCCGCCACAACGGGAGGGATGGGAAAAATTCGCGCATTGACCGGCCCGGTGCCGTTGTGGTCTTGTCCGTTCATGGATTCACCCCGTTTGCATGGTGCCATGGATATTGTCGCGCCCGGACAGTTTGTCACTCCGCTTGTGCGCGAGTCTGAGCCGCGTTTGCAGGCGGCAGTCGACGCCAAAGCAAAGCCACTGGGCTCGCTCGGGCGAATCGAGGCGCTCGCCGTTCATATCGGGCTCGTCACGGGGTCGTTGAAGCCCGATCTCGGGCGCGCGGCGCTCGCCGTTTTTGCGGGCGATCACGGCATCGTGGCTGAAGGGGTGACAGCATACCCAAGCGAGGTGTCCGCGCTCGTTGCGCAAATGGTGCTCGATGGCAAGGCGGGAGCGAATATTGCGGCGCGCGCGGCGGGTGCCGAGGTGTTCTTGATCGACGCCGGACTGAGGACGCCGCTTCGGTCGGATGACGCTTCGAGGGCTCGGAGCGTGGCCCGCGGAACGCGCAATTTCTTTACCGGGCCGGCCATGACGGAGCACGAATTCGCGCAAGCGCTCGAAGCGGGCGCGGGCGTGGCCGCGCGCTTGAAGGATGAAGGCTTCGGCATTCTTGCGCTCGGCGAAATCGGCATCGGCAATACGAGCTCGGCGGCGGCTGTAGCCCACGCTGTCACTGGGCTGCCGCTCGAAAGACTCGTCGGCAGCGGTGCAGGCACGCCTCCGCTTGGGCTTTGCCACAAGCGTGATGTGCTGGCCCGTGCGTACGCCCGGGCGCCGGTCCGCGATGGACGCACCGCGCTCATCGAGTTCGGCGGTTACGAGATGGTCATGCTCGCCGGCGCCATGCTGGGCGGAGCCCGCCACAAACAGATCCTTCTCACCGACGGGTTCATCGTAACGGCCGCGGCCTGTGCCGCGGTCTCGATGGAACCGGCGCTTCGCGATTACCTCATCTTTGCGCACCGTTCGCCTGAGACCGGCCATACGGCGCTTCTCGAATGGCTTGGCGCGGAGCCGCTGATGGATCTTGGCATGCGGCTCGGCGAAGGCACGGGCGCGGCGCTTGCCATACCGCTCGTGCGTATGGCAGAGGGAATGCTGAACACCATGGCCGATCTGCCCGGAGAGCATCCAAGCTAATGCGGCACATGCGTAGAGAATTCATCTATTTCCTGACGGCGGTTCAGCTTCTGACCCGTTTTCCGGTGCCGCGCCTGCGCAACTTTGCCGAAAGGTGGATGGAACGCGGCGTGAAATATTTTCCGCTGACCGGGGCGCTTGTCGGCGCGATTTGCGCGGCCGTTTTTCTCGGCACCTCGCAGTTCTGGAGCGGAACGATTCCGGCCCTGCTCACGATTGCGGCCGGTATTGCGATCACGGGCGGCCTGCATGAGGATGGCTTCGCCGACTTCTTCGACTCCATGGGCGGGGCGACGCGCGAGGCGCGGCTGTCAATCATGAAAGATAGCAGGCTCGGTACTTATGGCGTACTTGCACTTGGGGCCGGCGTCGGATGCAAGGTTTTCGCACTGGCGGGGCTTCCGCTGGCCATTGGCGCGGCTGCCATGATCCCGGCCCATGCCGGTGGCCGCCTCGCCGCTGTCGCGGTGATTTCCATGTTGCCCTATGCCGGCGGATTATCGGCGGCCAAGATCAAACCGCTTGGCCATGGAATGAAGTGGATCGACCTTGCCATTGCCTCGGTCTTTGGGACGCTTCCGCTCTTGCTGCTGCCTGCCACTTTCGGCTTGCCGGCCCTTGCCGCCGGAGCAATCGCCGCGGCATTAGCAGCTTGGGCGGCAAGGCGCCTCCTCGGCGGCTATACCGGCGATGTGCTCGGCGCGGTCGAGCAAGTTTACGAGATTGCATTTTTTCTGGCCGCCGCCGCCTGCGTCTAGACGCGATTCGGCGCGCCGCCCGCTCGACCTGCGACAGAAAAGGGCGATATTTCCTTAGAGTGCGTCCGGAAAAACTGTGAGCGGTTTTTCCGGACGCACGGCAAAACAAAAATTTAGACCCGCTTTTGATTCCATCGAATGCCGGAGAGGCTCTAGAGGATCCAACCATGCGCGTGATCTTGGTACGCCACCCAAAGCCCGTTTGCGAAAAAGGGCTTTGCTACGGCCGTCTCGATCTCGAATGCGATGGAGACGCCCTGAATTCGGCTGTAGAACGGATTGCTAAGCTGGCCCGCACTTGCCGTATCGTTACCAGCCCGGCGCGCCGGGCGCTGAGCCTCGCGGTAAGGCTAGCGCCAGATCCCGCCATCGAGCCCCGGCTTCAGGAACTCGACTTTGGCGATTGGGACGGCCACCGCTGGCAAGATCTCGGCCGGGAGGCCATCGAGGCCTGGCAGCGCGGCTTGCCAGCCTCCGCACCGCCGAATGGAGAAACGCTGAACGGCATGGCGGCGCGATGCGTGGATTGGCTCAGCTGTCTTGCGCCCGGCGGGGTACCGGTCCTCGCCATCACCCATGCCGGGCCGATCCGCGTAATCCGGGCTCTTCTCGAACGCCGGCCGCTTCTCACTTATTTCAGTGCTAGCGTTCCCTTCGCGGAACCGCTCGATCTCGACGCCGGCCGGTGTTCGGCGATCTTCGAGTAGTGCGCTGTGCGGAAAACCGCGCACCCGCATCTCGCGATGGAACAAGCCATCGGATGCGCATAAACGGCAGTCCCGGCATCGAAACGCCGGGGCCGCGCTATTTGGTCACGAAACAAGCCTTGTCGCCGCCGACCCCTTTGATCTTCTGGCAAAGCTCAGAGGCCTCCTGCTGCGTGCTTAGCGGGCCGGCCACCAGTCGATGGGTAACCCCTTTAGCGCCAAGGTCGGCAATCTTCGACATGAGCTGAACATCGCCGAGCACAGATTTATATTTCTCTGTTAACGCAGGTATATCACGCTGAATGGCCTTCTCGTCCGGCGAGGATTTCAAGGACACATAATAGCCACCAGCCGCCGGAGCCGGCACGGGCTCTGCCGGGGCAACTTGACGGGGAGCCGAACGCAGAGAGGCACTCCTAGGTGCGGGCGCGGTAGCTGTGGAGAACTGTTGCTGGGCGGGCGCTGGCAGGGCCGCCGATCTGAAAGGCGCGGGCGCCGGCTGACTTGCCTGTGGCGGGGGCGGCGTGCCATTGCCGAAGGGGTATGGAAGCCCACTGTCCACATTCATGATGTTCGGCGTAATCACCGGCCGCCCAGCATCGACTCGCGTGCCGTCTGGCCGATAGACTTCGCCGTGTACGGGGGTCGGCTGGTCGGGTAATTGACGAGGCGGCGCAGATGGAGCATCGCCGGTATTGTGCGCCCTCCTGAGAGCTTCGTCGATCCGGTCCTCCAGCGAACTTCCTCCAGTGGCTGGAGGCGTGAAAGCGGTGGCTACCGGCGCTGGCGGAGTGGCAGAAGGAGGCGGAGCGAAAGATGCGACGGTCTGTCCTTCCGGCGTCAACCGCTCGTAAATGGCCTTGTCGCCGTGAGGAAAAATCTTGCCGCCCGGATTTCCGGGAACTTCCTTCGAGGGCCGCGAATCGGCCGCGATAAAGGGAGTACCCCGGCCGGCGCCGCCGCCCGTCATCGTCTTGTAGACATATCCACCGCCACCGGCCACTACGATGGCGCCGGCGAACAATGCCAAGAAAAGCTTCTTGCGGCCGCGCGTTTGCGAGGCCGGGTGCTCATCCTGCTCGAATTCATCCTCATCGGCGAAGTAATCTTCGTCGAACTCATCGTGCGCGGCGAGCGGTGGATGGCCGCCCGTTTCTTCTTCATGAAAACCCTGTTCGCCGGCGGGCCAGCTTTCCTGTGCAGCGAAGCGCGGATCGAAACGGTCCCGCCCATAATCGTCGCCCGGTCCGCCGCGCGGGTCGTATCCGCCGGCATGATAGGGCTGCTGGGCGGGCGCGTATCCACGCTCCATCGGAGCCTGCGGCGGGTATGGTGCGCTGTTGCGATCCTGCTGAATGGGGCGGGGCTGCGGTGCCTGGGGCTGGTCTTCGGGCAGAAAAAAGCGCGAGGCCTGGCTTTCCTGGGCGGCGATCCGTGCCGCGAAGCCGCGATCGTAATCCTCAGGAACGGGTGGCGCTTCGCGGCCGTAGAATTCCGGCTCGTCGCGCCGGGAAGATGCCGGCTGCATCAGGGGCCCGCGGCCCGGCGCGCCCGAATACGGCTCCGCTTGGTAACCGGGCCCCTGAGAGGGGTAGGGATTTTGTTCGTAGCTCAGCGGTGCCGCCTCGCGGGTGAAAAGGTCGTCGCGGCCCGTATCGCTATAGTGCTGAGGAAGCACGGGCTCGTAAGGCTTCGGCGGTGGAGAGTAAGATGCCGGGGGCTCTGCGTAGCGCGGCGGCTCTTGCCGCTGCATAGGCTCCTGATAATATCCTTGCGGAGGCGCGGGCGGCTCGAACGCGCGAGGCTGTTGCGGCGGAGGCGGTGCTTGCTCCGGACGCTGCTGCGGATAAGAAGGTCTGGTAAAGCCGGAATAAGCTGCGTGCGGCGGCGGCGGGTTCTCGCTGCCTCCCTCTCTGCTGTAGGGATTATCCCGATTGCCCGACGGCGACTGATCCCACCTGTCACCCGGGTGCTGCCTTTTGGGGGCCCGCCAATCGGGTTCCCCTTGATCAGCCCGGCGACCGCGGCGCGACCCCGAATCGTCATTCGTAGACATCGAATAACTTCCCTCCACACTGCAGTTAAGAAGTCCTGGCGTGCTAACGCATTTCGGAGATTGCTTCCACGCCCAGTAGGTTCAAAGAAGTCCGCAATATCCGGGCGGTTGCTGTGATAAGCGCGAGACGCGCGCCAGTGATCTCCCAGCTTCCTTGGACCATAAACCGCAATTGTGGCGACTCTTTGCCTCTTGTCCACAAACTGTGGAATACAGCAGCAAGATCGTGTGCAAAGAAAGCGATCCTGTGAGGCTCATGTGCTTGCGCCGCTCCCTCAACTGTGCGTGGAAATTGAGCGATCTTCTTAATAAGGGCAAGTTCAGCCTCGTCGCAAAGCAAGTTCAGCTTCGCGCAAGCCAAAACCGAAGGGGCAAGGTCCATGTCCGGAAAAGCCTCGCGAGCCTTGGCGAGCACAGAACAAGCGCGAGCATGAGCGTATTGAACGTAGAATACAGGATTATCGCTCGATTGCTCAACGACTTTCTCAAGATCGAAATCGAGCTGCGATTCGATTTTGCGGTAGAGCATCATGAAGCGCACCGGACCCGGCCCGACCTCATCCACAAGATCGCGTGCGGTGATGAACGAGCCCGCTCTCTTCGACATCTTATAAGGCTGGCCGCCCTTGAACAGACGCACAATCTGGCAGAGCTTCACATCGATGTCCGCCTCGCCGCCGGAGAGCGCCTTCACCGCCGCTGTCAGCCGCATCACATAGTCTTTATGATCGGCGCCAAGCACAATAATCATTTGCTTGAAACCGCGCCGGTACTTATCGCGGTGATAGGCGATATCGGGCGCGAAATAGGCATAAGAGCCGTCGGATTTGAGTAGCGGACGGTCCAATTCGTCGCCGAATTCTGTCGAGCGAAACAGCGTCTGATCGCGGTCCTCCCAATCCTCTTGCGGCTTGCCCTTCGGCGGCGGGAGCCGGCCCACATATACGAAACCTTTGGCACGCAACTCCTCGATCGCCTCGCGCACCTGATCGGTCTCGCCTTCCGACAGCGAGCGTTCAGAGAAAAACGTTTCATGGGTGATGCCGAGCGCAGCCAAATCGTCGCGGATGAGGTCCATCATCATCGAAACGGCCTTGGCGCGGACTTTCGGCAGCCAGGTCGCTTCTTTCATGCGCAACAGCCGCTTGCCGTATTCCTTCGCCAAGGCTTCGCCAACGGGCTTCAAGTAATTGCCCGGATATAAACCTTCCGGAATCTCGCCGATGTCTTCGCCAAGCGCCTCGCGATAGCGCAAATAGGCCGAGCGCGCGAGCACATCAACCTGGCCGCCGCCATCGTTGATGTAATATTCCCGCGCCGCCTTGTAGCCCGCGAAATCGAGTAAATTCGCCAACGCGTCGCCGAAGACCGCGCCGCGCGTATGGCCGACATGGATCGGGCCAGTCGGGTTCGCGGAGACGTATTCTACGTTCACGGGTTCGCCTGCGCCGATGTTGCTGCGGCCGTAAGCTTTGCCTTGCTCCAGCACATCCCGCAAGATTCCGGGCCAGAATTCTCTTTTCAAGGTTAAGTTGATAAAGCCTGGTCCAGCAACCTCGGCTTTCTCAACGTCTGGCGTTTGCGCGAGACGCTCCGCGATCTGCGCGGCGAGTTCTTTCGGGTTTTTGCGCGCGGGCTTGGCGAGCACCATCGCCGCGTTGGTAGCCAGATCGCCATGCGCAGCCTCGCGCGGCGGCTCGACCGCGAAGCCCGCGATGTTCACGTCATCGGGCAGAACGCCATCGGCCCGCAATTCGTCAAGGGTGCCGCGAATGCGGTCTTCGAAAATCGCAAAAATGTTCATGGGCTGTGTCATAAACGCATTCCATTTGCCGCGCAATGGCGGTCGCGACGCCGCTCCGACGCCGGCGTGCCCGCGCCAACTTCGGCACTAACGCGACTTTCGGCGACTTTCGGTTGCAGACTCAATTTCGTTAGCAAATGCAGCGCCCGCAGTTCTAAGCGAAGCCCCGCCAGAACTAAACAGTGGCAAATGTACCACGCGCTTAGGATCGGCGCGGGCGGCTCGTAGAACCGGGCCACGCGGAGGAAAAACGCCGCAGCATCGCTGATCGCCGCTTGCGATCACACCATGCATGCGCAATACTCATGCGCATGCATGCTAGCATGGGGTGATGCAGCCATGAAGTTTTCCGCTTACGATAAAGGTGCACCCAAGCGCGCCGTGAACGTCAGCGTTAACGCCGATCTCGCCGCCAAGGCGAAGGCGCTTGGCGTCAATCTTTCCGAGGCGCTCGAAACCAGGCTCGCCGACCTGGTTGCCGCCGCCGAACGGCAGCAATGGCTAGCAGACAACGCTGCCTCTATTGAAGCCTATAACGGCCGCGTTGCCGAGGGGACGATCCTGAGCGATTTCGAGCGGCCGTTCTGATGGCTCAGTTCAGCGTCTACCGCTTTGCGCCGCGCGGGGCAGGTTTTACCTTGGTCGCAGATATTCAGAATAAGCTGCTCGATGGGCTTGCAACGCGGGTGGTTGCGCCGCTTTACCCATTGAAAGCAAAGGATAAGCCGATCCTCCGGCTAAACCCAGTGGTCGAGATCGAGGGCCAGCGGTATTATTTGGCGATACAGGAAATCTCCGCGCTGCGCATGAAAGCGCTGGGAACGAGTGTGGCATCCCTGGAAGCCCAGCGGGATGAAATCGTTGCCGCCATCGATTTTTTGATTACTGGCATTTAAAAACCCTGGCGTATGTCTTCAGCGCAAACATATCGGTCATGCCGGCGACGAAATCGCC
>JBKQIH010000303.1:0-14998 GCA_052148445.1 Rhodomicrobium sp. | reverse complement strand
GAGCCGCCCTGACTGCCAAGCGCAAAGGCCGGTGTCGGCGTGGCCGGCGTAAGGATGACGTCCACCTTCTCGAAAGCCCGGTCGAAGTCCCGCTTGATGAGGGTGCGAACCTTCTGTGCCTTCAGATAATAGGCGTCGTAATAGCCGGCCGATAGCACATAGGTGCCGATGAGAATGCGGCGCTTGACCTCGGTTCCGAACCCCGCGGCCCGCGTCGCCTCATACATGGCGGTCATGTCCTTGCCGTTCTCGCGAAGCCCGTAGCGCACGCCGTCGTAACGGGCGAGGTTCGACGAGGCTTCGGCTGGCGCCACGATATAATAGGCGGGAAGCGCGGCCTTGGTGTGCGGCAGGCTCACATCCACGACTTTCGCGCCGGCCTGCTTGAAGATTTCGATGCCCTTTTGCCAGAGCGCTTCGATCTCGGCGTTCATGCCGTCGACGCGGTATTCTTTCGGGATGCCGATCCTCAGCCCTTTGATGGGCTGGCCGAGCGCCTTCTCCAAATCCGGCACCGGCACGTCGACACTGGTCGAATCCTTCGGATCGTGGCTCGCCATCGTCTGCAGGAGCAAGGCGGCATCCTTGACCGAGCGCGCGAGCGGACCGGCCTGGTCGAGCGAGGATGCATAAGCGATCATGCCCCAGCGCGAGCAGCGCCCGTAGGTGGGTTTGATGCCGACGGTGCCGGTGAAAGCGGCTGGCTGGCGGATTGAGCCGCCTGTGTCGGACGCCGTTGCCCCGAGGCAGAACCCCGCCGCCACGGCCGCGGCCGAGCCGCCCGACGAGCCGCCGGGCACGAGCTTTTCCGTACTGTTATGAGCGCGCCAGGGGCTGATGCACGATCCTAAATAGCTGGTCTCGTTGGACGAGCCCATCGCGAACTCGTCCATGTTGAGCTTGCCAAGCATCACCGCGCCTGCGTCCCAAAGGTTCTGCGTGACGGTCGACTCGTAGGTTGGCTCGAAATTGGCGAGGATGTGCGAGCAGGCGGTGGTGCGGATGCCCTTCGTGCAATACAGGTCCTTAACACCGAGCGGGATGCCTTCGAGCGGGCGGATACCGGCCTTCGACTTGGCGCCGAGCCGCTTATCGGACTCCTTGGCCGCGTCCATCGCTCTATCGGCGGTTACCGTCACGAAGGCGTTGAGCGTTTTATTGCCGGCCTCGATAGCGGCAAGGCAAGCTTCCGTTAGCTCGGCGGCCTTGATCTCTTTCGAGCGCAGCTTTTCGCTGGCTTCGGAAATTGTTAGTTCGTTCAATGACATGGACTATTCGATGACCTTCGGAACGAGAAAGAAACTGTCTTCGGTTTTCGGCGCGTTTTTCATGATGTCCGCAGGGCGGCCGCCATCGTTCACCACGTCGGCGCGCATTCTGAGCTGCGCGGCGCCCGTGGAGGTCAAAGGCTCCACGCCTTCGGTCGGGATCGCGTTGAGCTCCTCGACCCAGGCCAGAATGCCGTTCAGCTCGCGTTCGAGATTGTGCGCTTCCTGCGCCGTGATCTTGAGGCGCGACAGGTGTGCGATCCGCATCACCGTCGCCTCGTCGATTTTTGCTTTTGCCATGGTTGTCTCTTGAGTGAGTCCACCATGTCTAATTTCAGCGCCGCGCGCCCGCAACGGTTTATTTTGCGGCGGCCCCGGTAATGCCCAGCTAGTGCCGGGAATAAATCGCGGCGCGGTGGAGTCCTTGCCTATGTCTGTTCACTTTGAGAGGACGTCATGGCGAATAAGGAAGACACCGCAGCGCAGGCCAAGGTTCGCATGGACCGCCGCGAAGCTTTAACCTGCATGGCCTGGGCCGGAACCGGCCTTCTTTGGGCATTGGGCTCTGACGCCCCGCTTACAACCGGTATGACCGGTGAAGCTAGCGCCGCCACGGCCGGAGCGGAGCCTTTCCATTTTGTTCAGATTAGCGATAGCCATGTTGGCTTCAACAAGCCGGCCAACCCCGATGCGCAGGGAACACTGCGCGAGGCCATTGCCAAGATTACGGCGCTGCCGCAAAAGCCTGCGTTCATGATCCATACCGGGGACATCTCGCATCTTTCCAAAGACGATGAATTCGATAACGCCGGGCAGATCATCGAAGCAGCTGGCCTGCCCGTATTTTATGTGCCGGGCGAGCACGACGTGCTCGACGAAGAGCGCGGCAAGTCGTATCTCGCGCGTTACGGCAAGAACACAAAGGGCGCGGGCTGGCAAAGTTTCGATCACGGCGGCGTCCATTACATCGGCCTTGTCAATGTGCTCGATCTCAAAGCCGGCGGCCTCGGCAATCTCGGCGCAGAACAGCTCGAATGGGTTGCAAAGGATGTAAGGGCGCTTCCGGCTAGCACGCCCATCGTGGTCTTCGCCCATATTCCGCTTTGGACGGTCTACCCCGAATGGGGCTGGGGTACCGAAGACGGCGCCACGGCCCTGTCCATGCTGAAAAAGTTTGGATCGCTGACCGTTCTGAACGGCCACATTCACCAAGTCATGCAGAAAATCGAGGGCAATGCCGTCTTCCACACGGCCCGCTCAACCGCCTTTCCGCAGCCGGCGCCGGGCGCTGCCCCGTCTCCGGGTCCGATGAAAGTGCCCGCAGGGGAGCTTCGCAATTATCTCGGCATCGCGAGTGTGACCTACCTCGAAAACGATAGGCCGCTTGCCATTGTCGATAAGCCGCTCGCCGGCTGACCGGACCAAGTCAAACCTTTGGCGGATGTTGCCAGGAGCAAAGCCATGAGCACACCCACGCCTGTGAAAGCCTTTCGCGCTTTCTTGCTTGCATTACTGCTGACAATAGGCCTGACGCCGCTTGCATATGCCGGGCAATCGATGGCGGCGAACGAGGCCGCCCCTACTGCTTCGGTACGCATTGACAATTTCAGCTTCACCCCGGCGGAAATTACTATCGCCCCAGGGACGACGGTGACATGGACCAATGGGGACGATATTCCTCACACGGTGGCCGCCACCGGAAAATTGTTCCGCTCCAAGGTCATGGACACGGACCAGAGTTATTCGTTCACCTTCACGGCGCCAGGCATCTACGACTATTTCTGTTCCCTCCATCCGCACATGCAAGGAAAAGTCATCGTGAAGTAACTTCCGCGAGAATAGGATACAGAGACCCAACTAAGGACATGGCGACGAGGCCGCTCACTATGCAAGGCCGGGCGGAAGGTTCAGGCCCGCACCCCGGGAGTCACGCTGCGCCGGGCGGCGGGCAGCGCGTTGCCTTCGAGTCCGCCGTCCTCGTACACCTCGATGCCGCTTATACGCTGGCAAGGTACCTCACGCGGCGCGGCGACGCGGCGGAAGACATTGTGCAGGAAGCCCTGTTGCGGGCCTATCGCGGCTTCGGCAGCTATCGCGGCGGCAACGTCCGGGCCTGGCTGCTCGCCATCGTCCGCAACTGTTTCCTGACGTGGAACGCCCGCAGCCGCAACGATCTCGCAGACCGGCCATTCGACGGTGAGCGCGGAGCGTCCGGCGAGCTTGACGAATTGGGGAAAGAACACGGCACCCCAGAGTCGATCTTGATCCAGCATGAAGAAAATAGTGCGATCCGCGCGGCTGTCGAGCAGCTTCCCCATCTCTTTCGCGAGGTTCTGGTGCTGAGAGATATCGAGGATATGCCGTACCGCGAAATTGCGGAGGTTACCGGTGTCCCCATCGGCACGGTGATGTCGCGCCTCGCCCGCGCCCGCAAGATGTTTGCCGCTGCCTGGAAAGGCCCGGAGATGAAGCCCGCCGAGGAAATGCAGCGATGAACGCCGTGCCCTGTCCCTGCCCGGAGCGCGAACTCCTTTTGCACGGTCTCGCCGATGGCGAACTCGACGCGGCCAATGCGCTCGCGATGGAAGATCATATGCGGAATTGCGAGGGATGCGCCGCCGCCTACGGCGAAATCCTCGGCGGGAAGGCAGCGCTGCGGCACGAAGGTCTCCGCTTGCGGGCTCCGCCGTCGCTCCGGGAGCGGGTGCAGGACGCGATTGCCGCGGAGCATGGATCGGGGGAAGAAGCCGCCTTGGCCAAGCCTGCCGGCGCGTTAGGAAACGTCGGGCAAAGAATGCCTTGGCGCCCTTATTTCGGCTACGCGGGGGGCGCGATCTCGGCTCTGGCGCTCGCCGCAAGCCTCGTTCTATTCGTGAGTAGCTGGAATCCGGCGCCCAACATCGATAGCCAGCTTGCCGCCGCCCATGTCCGGTCTTTGCTCGTCGCGCATCTGACCGATGTCACCTCGTCCGATCGGCACACGGTCAAGCCATGGTTTTTGGGAAAACTCGACTTCGCACCGCCCGTCGCCGATCTTGCGCAGAAAGATTTCCCGCTCATCGGCGGACGTCTCGACTATATCGGCGGGCGGGTGGTGCCGGCGCTCGTCTATAAGCGCCACGGCCATGTAATCAATCTGTTTGTGTGGCCCGCGGGCAAAATGCACGCCGCGCCGGAAACTCTGGACGGATATAACATCCTGACCTGGACGCAAGGCGGCTTCGACCATGCCGCGGTGTCGGACCTAAATACAGCGGAGCTGCGCGAGTTTCGGGGCGCGCTCATCGAAAGCAATCCCCAGAAGTGATCGGCATGATGCCCAGCCGGGAACCTCGCAGCTCCCGGCATCCCGCGCCTGAAGACGGTGCTGCAGCGTGTCATTCAACGTCGTGAATGGTGATGCTGGCCAATGCGGGCGACTTCTCAGCTTTTCGAAGACACCAATTTAGCCCGGCGGCTTGCACCGGTCCACATTTCTTGTTTGAAGGTTTCTCCTCGTAAGGGGGTTATCATGCTTAATCGCGCCATGGTGAACGGCACCGGGTTGAAATTCTTACCCGCCGCGAAATTCGCAATTTTTCGCATTTTTTCCTACGAATCGTGACTCCAAAAAGTCCGTTAAATATAAATTCAGAACCCAATTAACCAAAAGCGAGGCCGGCAGGCGTGTTTTGCGAGCAGTTGTCACGTGGATAATACGGCGTATTATCAATACCTTACGCCGCACTTAACACCTTCGCAAGGCGCATTCCCTATCCTTGCATCTTAACCGGAGCCACGCAGGAGACCCAATCTATCTATCTCGTCCACCGCAGCGATAGTGCATCGCAACACTCTGGTAACCAGCGCCGGCATCGCTTATAACAAGGCCGGAACAAAGCAGGAAGCGCGCGGGCCCCGCGTGCCTGAAGGAGCGAGAGCCTTGAATACGTCATCACGTTGGACGCCGGATAGCTGGAGACAAAAACCCATCACACAGGCGCCGGCCTATCCCAACGAGACGGCTCTGAATGAGGTCGAGAAAGAGCTGGCGAGCTTTCCGCCGCTGGTTTTTGCAGGCGAGGCGCGGGCGCTGAAAAAGCACCTGGCCGAGGCCGCGGCGGGGCGCGCTTTCGTGCTGCAAGGCGGCGATTGCGCGGAAAGCTTCTCCGAGCATGGCGCCGATCCGATCCGCGATTTCTTCCGCGTTTTCCTGCAGATGGCGGTGGTGCTGACCTATGCGGCAAGCCGCCCTGTGGTCAAAATCGGCCGCATCGCGGGGCAGTTCGCCAAACCGCGTTCGGCGGACACCGAGACGCAAAACGGCGTGGAGCTGCCAAGCTATCGCGGCGATATCATCAACGATATCGCGTTCACGCCCGAGGCGCGCATTCCCGATCCGAACCGGATGCGCAAGGCCTACCGGCAATCGGCGGCAACGCTCAATCTACTACGCGCTTTCGCGCAAGGAGGCTATGCCGACCTTGAGCGCGTGCATCAATGGACGCTCGGCTTCGTGGCCGGCAGCCCCGCCAATGCCCGCTACGAGGAACTGGCAAGCCGCATCTCCGAGACGCTGAACTTCATGCGCGCCTGCGGGGTAACTTCCGACAATTCCGAGCGGCTGCGCACCACCGATTTCTACACGAGCCACGAAGCGCTGCTGCTCCCTTACGAGGAAGCTTTCGCCCGCATCGACTCGACGAGCGGCAACTGGTACGCAACTTCCGGCCACTTCCTGTGGATCGGCGACCGCACGCGCCAGCTCGATCACGCCCATGTCGAGTTCCTGCGCGGCATCAAGAACCCCATCGGCGTCAAATGCGGGCCGAGCCTCGATCCTGAGGAGCTGATCCAGCTGCTCGATATTCTCAATCCGGCGAATGAGCCGGGCCGGATGACGCTGATCGTGCGCTACGGCGCGGACAAGCTTGCGCGCTGTATGCCGGCGCTCATCCGCGCGGTGAAGCGCGAAGGCAAGTCGGTGATCTGGTCGTGCGATCCCATGCACGGCAACACGATCAAGGCCGTGAGCGGGTATAAGACGCGGCCGTTCAACGATATCATGCGCGAAGTCGGGCATTTCTTCGATGTGTGCCAGGCCGAGGGCGTCCATCCCGGGGGCATCCATGTCGAGATGACCGGCAAGAACGTTACCGAATGCACGGGCGGCGCGCAATCGATCTCCGACGCCGACCTTTCGAACCGGTATCACACCTATTGCGATCCGCGGTTGAATGCGAACCAGGCGCTGGAGCTGGCGTTTCTTGTCGCCGAGCGGCTCAGGCGCGACCGCGTTCATGCCGAGCCGCAGGCGGCGGAAGGAATTTAGGCGGCACCCGTCATCGCGGGGCGGCCTTGAGCGCCGTGGCGATCCAGAAAGCGGCGGCGACTGTTGGCTCCGGATTGCTCTTCGCTTCGCTCGCAATGACGGGATTCCGGTTTTCCGCCGTCCGTTCTAGAGCCGATCCCGATTCGAACGAATCGGGTGAATCGGCTCTACACTTTGAGTGAGAGCGGTTCTCGTCCGAAAACCGCGTAACACTTTTCGGGAACCGCTCTAGGCAGGATCGCCGTCCTCGCAAGCAACCCCTGGGCAGGGGTTTTCTAGCGCGCGACCCATTCGTCGCCAAGCTTCACATAAGACCGCTTGACCGCGCCCCACGCGATCCGGTGCGCCGCCTCCTCGCGGCGCGGGTCGTCCCAATGCGCGGGGTAGGCGTGGTTGAAGGCCTCGCGGTAAATGTCCTGCGCATGCGGGGGAAGGCGGTTCCGGACCGAGGGGGGAAGGTCTTGGTTGCTGTCATACGGCATGAATTCGCCCTTTTGAGTAGCGCCGCCGGCCGGCGCAGGCGCCGGCTCAGGCGACCTTTTCCTTTATGAGATCGAACGTATGGCGGGCGATCATGGCCTCCTCGTCCGTTTTTATCACAAAGATCTTCGCGCGGCTCGAAGCCGTTGAAACGAGAACTTCGTTGCGCGCGTTCAGGGCATCGTCCACGTCGAGGCCGATCCAATGCAGATCCTCGCAGATCCTGCGGCGGATGCGGGCCGAGTTCTCGCCGATGCCGCCGCAGAACACCATCGCGTCGAGGCCGTTGAGCGAGGCGGCGAGACCGCCCAATTCGCGGCGGATACGGAAGACGAAATAGTCGATGGCCTGCTCCGCTTCGGGCGTGCCTGCCTCTTCCAGCTCGCGCATGTCGCCGCTCAGGCCCGAAAGCCCTTTGAGCCCGGAGTCCTTATAGAGCAGGTCCGCGATTTGTTTGCTCGTCATGCCCTCGTGGTCGAGAAGATAAAGCACGACGGCTGGATCGAGCTGACCGCAACGGGTGCCCATGGGCAGGCCGTCGAGCGCGGAAAAGCCCATGGTGGAGGCAATGCTGCGCCCGCCTTTAATCGCACACATGGATGCGCCGGCGCCGAGATGGGCCACCACGATGCGCCCCGCCGCCGTCCCCGGCGCGATGTCCTTAAGCTTCGCCGAAATGTACTCATACGACAGCCCGTGGAAACCATACCGGCGGATGCCCCTATCGTAATAGGCGCGCGGCAACGCGAAGGTGTCGTTCACCCAGGGGTGCGCCCGGTGAAAGGCCGTGTCGAAACAGGCGATCTGCACGGCGTCCGGAAATGCCACATGCGCGGCGGCGATACCGGAAAGATTATGCGGCTGGTGCAGCGGCGCGAGCGGAATGAGCTCATCGAGTTCCGCGACGATTTCCGGGGTCAGCACGAGCGGCTCGGCATAGCGCGGCCCGCCATGCACGACGCGGTGTCCCACGGCTTGGACATGCATCGCCGGAAAATGCACTCTTAAGGTGTCGAGGATGTGATGCAGGGCTGCTTCGTGCGCGTGGACGCCGTTTTTGGGAACCAGCCTGTCCTCAAGCTTATCGCCCGAGCCCGAACGCAAGACGAGATGAGGCGAAGTTCCTAGCGCCTCGATTTGGCCCTTGGCATTGAGGAACGGATCGCGCCCGTCCGCCTCGAAAAGCGCGAATTTCAGCGAGGACGAGCCCGCATTGAGCGTCAATACGTGTGTCGTCATGCGGCTTCCCGGACGCCTCCCGCGCTGGATTTCTTCCACGCCCGGTAAAGCGCCGCCACCGCGCAGGATGCAAGCCTTGCCTTCTCATTGTCGGCGCGGCTCGTCAGGATCACGGGCACTTTGGCGCCAAGTACGATCCCCGCCGCTTCGGCATGCGCAATGAACGACAATTCCTTGGCCAGCATATTCCCGGACTCGAGATTGGGCACGATCAGAATGTCGGCGTGGCCGGCCACCAGGGAGGTAATGCCTTTGGTTCTCGCCGCTTCCATATCGATGGCGTTGTCCATGGCGAGCGGCCCATCGACCACGCCCCCAATGATTTGGCCGCGCTCCGCCATTTTCGACAAGATGGCGGCATCGAGCGTGGAGGGGATTTTGGGCGTGACGGTCTCGACGGCGGAAAGCACGCCGACCCGCGGCTGCGCCATGCCGAGCGCGAGCGCGAGATCGATCGCGTTCTGGGTGATGTCGACCTTGTCCTCCAAGGTGGGTGCGATGTTTATCGCGGCGTCGGAGATCAAAAGCAGGTGCTCCAGCCCCGGAACGTCCATGACGAAGACATGGGAGAGCCGCCGGTTGCCGCGCAATCCGCCGTCCTTCTTCATGACCTCGTGCAAGAGCTCGTCGGTGTGCAAATGACCCTTCATGAGCGACTGTGCGCGGCCTTTCAGAATCATCTCCACGGATAGAGCCGCTGCTTCATGCGTGCTTGCTGCTTCAACAATCTCGTAGCCGCCGATATTGCAGCCCGCTGCCTTCGCCGCTTCCTCTATCCGCTTCCGGTTGCCGGCAAAAACCGGCTCAATGATGCCCATCTCCGCCGCCATAACGGCGCCCTTCAGAGCGTGAGCCTCCTCCGGCGCCACGACCACCGTGCGAAGGGGCTCCAGCTTCCGTGCTTTTTCGAGAAGGGCGTCGAAGTGACGATGGCGCGTGACGAGCAGCTCGGGGACCTCCCCTTCTTCGAAAGCGATCTTCTGCAACGGAGCCAGAACCTCGGCCACTCCTTCGGCGAGGACGTCGCCGTTGCTGCGGGTCACGGTCGTTTCGAGCGCAATCTGGTTGGCTCCCTGCTTGGCACGGACCCGGACCTTCACGCTCAATTCGTCGCCCACATGCGCACGGTCCAGGAATTTCAGCGTCTGCGATTTGTAGAGCGTTCCAGCGCCCGGAAGAATGTTGCCGAGCACCGAAGAGATCAGAGCGCCGATCCACATGGATGGCGCGACGACCTCCGGCGAGGCCACATCGCCGTCATGGGGCATGTGCAGCGGATTGAGGTTCCCCGAGGCATGAGCAAAAATATAGAGGTCGTTGGCGTTCAAGACACGCTTAATCGTTGCCTCGTCGCCGACCGAGATCTCGTTGTAGGTCTTGTTTTCGCGCATCATGTTTAGCCCTTTCTCCAGCTGGTGCGGCCGCCATCTCCGCGTTCAGCGGTATGCAAGCAATAGAGCATTCCTTTTTTGGTAGCGCCACATGAGGTCAAATAAAGTTCTAAAATATTCGTGTGACAGTTTAGCAAAAGCAGCAAATCCGGGCGGAAAGCAGGTGAGGCCGGGGCCCTTTTCTGCTTCCTGCTTGCAAAATGAGCGCGCCGGCGCTTTAAGTCTCTTTTTCGCGCCCGCAAAAGTACCGCTTTGCGGGTGCCGGCTGGGAGGCTCCCTCATCCATGGCCTTACGCGTCGTCTTCATGGGCACGCCCGATTTTGCCGTTCCGGCGTTGAGCGAGATCGTGGGAGCCGGTCACGATGTTGCCGCTGTTTACACTCAGCCTCCGCGGCCCGCCGGCCGCGGCATGGAAGAAAGAAAATCGCCGGTTCACGCCTTCGCCGACGAAGCGGAAATCCCGGTGTTCACCCCAAAAACCTTCCGCCGGCCCGAAGTCCAAGAGGAATTCGCGAGTCTAGCGCCGGATGTTGCGGTTGTCGCCGCTTACGGGCTCATCCTGCCGAAACCGGCTCTGGATATACCGCCGCTCGGCTGCCTGAACCTCCACGCCTCTTTGCTTCCGCGCTGGCGCGGCGCGGCCCCCATTCAGCGCGCCATCATGGCAGGAGATACGGAAACCGGCGTCATGGTCATGAAAATGGAAGAGGGACTCGATACAGGGCCGGTCGCCCTCGCAGACTTCATTCAGATCGGTCCCGATGCCACGGCGGGTGAAATACACGACCACCTTTCTCTTATGGGCGCCACATTGATACTGAGCGCACTCGCTATGCTGAAGAAAGGCGAATTGTTCTTCACGCCGCAGCCCAGCGAGGGCGTGACATACGCCCCCAAGATCACGAAGGAGGAGACGCGGATCGACTGGACGAAGCCGGCTTCGGAAGTCCACAATCACATCCGCGGGCTCTCCCCCTTCCCAGGCGCTTGGTTCGAGGCGCTGCTCGGCGGCAAGGCCGAAAGGATCAAAGTGCTGCGTTCGGTTACGGTGCCCGGCAAGGGCGATGCTGGGCAGTTACTGGACGGGAGCCTCACCGTGGCTTGCGGCTCTTTGGCCGTGCGGCTCACGCAAGTGCAGCGCTCAGGAAAAAGGCCGATGGGCGGCGCCGATTTTCTGCGCGGCTTTCCGCTCGGCAAGGGGACGCAATTCGGATAAGCGCCGGGCCCCGAAGCCCTCTACCGGTTTGCTGTCTGCCGCCGGTCTTGTAGAAAATCGCAGCATGCGGCGTTCAGACAAGGAGACGTGAGTAGCAGTTGAAGCTAGCCTTCCGCATAGTACCGAAGATGATTACCGTGCTTGCCGGAGGCGCTCGTGACTAAGTTTGCCGCTCTTGGGGTGCTAGCCCTAGCGGGCCTTTTAGGATTAGAGTTTCTGTCCAGTCCCGCGCGCGGCGAGAATGCTGGCGCCCCGGTACAGATGTCTGTGATCGAGCTGTTTACAAGCCAGGGCTGCTCGTCCTGCCCGCCCGCGGACCGTTTGCTCAAGAAGCTTTCCGAACGGCCCGACGTGATCGCGCTTACTTTTCCCGTCACCTATTGGGATTATCTTGGCTGGAAAGACACGCTTGCGCGGCCGGAAAATGCCGAGCGCCAGCGGCGATACGCTGCCATCCAAAGCGACATACAGGTCTACACGCCCGAAGCGGTCGTGAATGGCTTAAAAGGATGCGTCGGCAGCGACCTGTCGGCCATCGACACAGCCTTGAAACAGACCGCCCCCATCGTCCGCAGGGATGCCGTTCCGCTCACCGTCCGCATGGATGGCGGAAGGCTCATCATCGAGACGGGCGCCGCACCGCCCGGCTCGAAGCACAAGACGGGAAAGGTCTGGGTTGCGGCGGTTCGGCGCTCGTCTGCCGTGTCGATCCACGCCGGGGAGAATTCGGGCAACAAAGTGACTTACACCAATGTTGTCCGCGGCCTCACAGAGGCTGGAGAGTGGGAAGGCGCGCCCACATCCTACGCTGTCCCGCTCAGCGCGCCGCCGAAAGATGGGGACATGTTCGCTGTCTTCTTGCAGATGGACTCCCTCGGCCCCATCGTCGCAGCGGCGCGAATCGACGGATGAGCTTTGCAGAGTCCATTCAGCGCTTTCCGGGCGGAAAACCGCACACACTTTTCCCGAAAGCGCTCTAAGCATGGCTTTTTGGCTTTTCAAAACCGAACCTGGAAGTTTTTCCTGGGAGGATCAAGTCCGGGCGGGTCCCAAAGGCGAAGAATGGAGCGGGGTCCGTAACGCACTCGCCCAAAAGCACATGCGCGCCATGAAGATTGGCGAGTTGGGCTTCTTTTATCATTCGGTCGATGAGAAGTGCATCGTGGGCGTGGTACGCGTCGTGGCGGAGATCCACCCCGATTCGACCGACCCTAGCGGGCGCTGGAACTGCGTTGACGTCGCCGCGGCCGGCGCTTTCCCCAAGGCGGTAAGCCTCGCTGAGATCAAGGCCGAACCTCACCTTGCCGATATGGTCCTGGTGAAAAACTCAAGGCTGTCCGTTCAGCCGGTCACCGATCAGGAATGGGCGTTTGTCTGCCGGATGGGGGACTACCGGCCTTGAGTGTACATCGCAAGCGAGCCGGGTAGACGCTGTTAGCCGTGCAAATACGAGTAAACTAAGTAACCGGAAACCGCCACCACAATACTCGACAGAAGCCAAAGGAACGGCGTAGCCGCCGACTTCAGCTCGTCGTCGAGAATGAGCCCTGTATCTTCAGGCTGCACGCCGGCCAGCTCATCCCGCGGGATCGCGCCGCCATTTGCGCTTGTGCCATTCTCCCTCATGTTTTCCTCCTCGCTCGCAACCGGCACACTTCGCCGTTGTGGAGAGTCCGCCTTGCGCGAAGCCTAAATTAAAGCGCCTTATCGCTTCTCTAGCCACGGCTTCGCTGTAAGGTTGCACCAGTATAGAGGCATTATTCGACGCGGGGAAGATGGGTTCACGATTTCGTGTGGGGCGCAAGATGGCCCGCATGGACCGAGGTGAGTCGCGAAGCTTCTTAATTAGGACAGAAGGGTCTTCTTTGCCCAATCCTTTAGCATGAGCGGAGGAGCGCGGCGGATTGCGTGCGAGCGGCGAATGCTTATAGTTGTCTCATGACGAATCCCGCTCTCAAAGCTCAGCCGCCTGCAAAGTCCGAAGCCGCCGCCATCCCGCCCGGCAGCCGCGTCTATCTCATCGACGGCTCGGGATATATTTTCCGCGCCTTTCACGCGCTGCCGCCGCTGACGCGCCCCTCCGACGGCTTGCCGGTCGGCGCGGTGCACGGCTTTTGCAACATGCTGTGGAAGCTCCTGCGCGAGAGCAAAGGCGAAAAGCGGCCCACCCACATTGCCGTAATTTTCGACCACAGCGCCACAACGTTCCGCAACGCCATCTCCGCCGATTACAAGGCGCACCGGCCCGAGCCCCCCGCCGAGCTTGTGCCGCAGTTTTCGCTCATCCGCGATGCAGTGCGCGCTTTCAACGTGGCCTGCATCGAGCAGGAGGGTTTCGAGGCCGACGACATCATCGCAACCTATGTGCGCGACGCCGTGGCCGCCGGCGGCGAGGTGGTGATCGTTTCGTCGGACAAGGATTTGATGCAGCTCATCGAGCCGGGCGTCACCATGCTCGACACCATGAAGAACAAGCTCATCGGCGAGCCGGAGGTGCTCGAGAAGTTCGGCGTGCCTCCGGCCAAGGTCGTGGATGTGCAGGCGCTAGCGGGCGATAGCGTGGACAATGTGCCGGGCGTGCCGGGCATCGGCATCAAGACCGCGGCCGAGCTGATCCGCGAATATGGCGATCTCGAAACGCTGCTGGCGAGAGCGCCGCTCGTCAAGCAGAAGATGCGCCGCGAGCGGCTCATCGAGTTCGCCGATCAGGCGCGGATGTCGCGCCGGCTGGTCGAGCTTGACAAGAACGTGCCGGTGGAGCGGCCGCTCGATCTTACTGCAGTCGAGGAGCCCGACCCGCATCGGCTGGTTTCCTTTCTCCGCACGATGGAATTCAATTCGCTGACGAAGCGGATCTCGGAAGCGTTCGGCGTCGAGCTGCCGCCGCCCGGCGAAGTGCCGCCCCGCGGCGAACCCGCGCCGCCAGCGCCGAAGCCGGCCGAAGCGAAGGCCGAAGAGGGCGCCCCTGCGAGCGGGCCGGCGTTGGAGCTGCGCCGGGTAATGGACTGGCTGCGGCCGATCCCGTTCAACCACGCCGGCTATACGCAGGTCACCGACCTGCAAACGCTCGAAGACTGGATCGCGGCGGCCACCGAACAAGGCTTCGTCGCCTTCGACACCGAGACAACCGATCTCGATGCTGTCGCAGCGCGGCTTTGCGGCGTGGCGCTGGCGCTGGAGCCGAACCGCGCTTGCTACATCCCGCTGGCCCATCGTGCCGGCGACGGCCTCGATTTCTCGGGTGCGGGCGAGATCGCTCAGCTGCCGATGGAGCATGCGCTGCCGCGACTCAAAACGCTGCTCGAAGACGAGAGCGTGCTGAAGATCGGTCAGAACATCAAATACGATATGGTCGTGATGCGCCGCTATAGCGTGCGGCTGACGCCCTACGACGACACCATGCTTTTGGCCTATTCTGTAGACCAGGGCCGCGGCGGTCTCGCGGGTTTCGGCATGGACGAGCTCTCGAAGCGCCATCTCGGGCATACGCCCATTTCCTTCAGCGACGTTGCCGGTAGGGGGAAAACTCAAGTCGCCTTCGATTGCGTGCCTGTGGACAAGGCCACCGAATATTCGGCCGAGGACGCCGACGTGACTTTGCGGCTTTGGCATCTCATGAAAGCACGGCTCGCCGCCGAAGGCATGGCCGCCGTCTACGAGACTTTGGAGCGCCCCATGCCCGCCATCCTCGGCGAGATGGAGCTGGCCGGGGTGATGGTGGACCGCAGCGTTCTGTCGCGGCTCTCGGGCGAGTTCGCGCAAAGCCTCGCGCGCTTCGAGGACGAGATTTACACGCTCGCCGGCCAGCGCTTCAACATTGGCTCGACGCTGCAGGTCGCGGATTTGCTGTTCGGCAAGTTCGGCTTGCCGGGCGCCAAGAAAACCGCGACCGGCAAATGGAGCACCGGGGCAAAAGTGCTGGAAGATTTGGTTGCGAGCGAGGAGCTGACGCCGGATCAACGGATGCTGCCGTCGAAGCTGCTGGAGTGGCGCCAGCTCGCCAAGCTCAAAAGCACCTACACCGACGCGCTGCCCCAGCATATCGACGCGGAAACGGGCCGCATCCACACTTCCTACGCGCTGGCCTCAACC
>JBKQIH010000302.1:0-3753 GCA_052148445.1 Rhodomicrobium sp. | reverse complement strand
GCGCGAGCAGGAGCCGCAATATTTCCGCGGCCGCGACGCGCAGGATTATCTGCTGGCGGTGGGGAAATAAAAGAGGCGCATCGGAACGGGTACAGGCGGAACGCCCGTGATTGCCGAAGGCAGGCGGGAGGAGCGCCAAGCGTTGCCGCGCGCACGTCATAGAACGCGATGAGCGGGGCACAGAGTTCGCGATTGCCGGCTGGTTGGATGCAGAGTTCGAGCGCAAACGAAAAAGGCGGCGGGTCAAAGCCGCCTTTTTGTTATCGATCTGCGCTTATGGCTTCTTATGCTTATCTGCCGGACGCGGCGGCGCCTTGGCGACAGGGCGTGGAGCGGGACGTCCGGCTGGCCCCTTGACTTTGGGAGCGTTGGGTTTTGTCCCGGTTTTTAGGTCATGGTGCTCAGGCTTAAGCGAGGCGGGTTTGACAGGTCCACCGGCGGATTTCGTGCCAACGGTGTTTTTCTTGCTGAAATCGCCCGCGGTCCGGGTCGCGGCGATCGATGGCCTGCCGCCATTTCTAGACCTTCTGAGCTCCGGGTTTTTGCTTGCGAGCTGCTGATGTCTCATTTGCTCGCCGCTCGGAGGCCTGTGAGGCTCCCTCGCATACGCCAGTTCCTGAGCGTTCGGCCGCGCCTGGATGCCCCCGGTTCCGCCATTGAAGCTGACATGCACCGTAGTGTTGACGGCGACCCTCTCACTATAGACATTGGTTATCGACACTGACGCGCCGACATTCATGACGGCCCGGTTGTAGGCGAACACGCCGCCGTTCCACCGCCCACCGGCAAAGCCAACACCGCCATAGCCAAATCCATAGGATACGCCGCCGTAGAAGCCGACGTGCGGTCCCCAATAGCCGGCGTTCCAAACATAGACGCCATCGTTCCAGCCCCAATAACCCGGGGTCCATAACAGACCTGGCTCGGGCGCGGCAACCCATGCTCCGGGCACCCAATAATAATCGGCTTCATCGTCGTCCCATGCCCAATATCCAGGGGTCCACATATAGCCGGGCCCGGGAATTGACGGCTGAACGTAAACAGGCAATGCGGGGGGAGCGACGCTGATGGAGACAAACAGCCCCGCGTAAGCTTTTTCAGCTTGGCCGGTCATGCCAAGCATCGCAAGCATGAACGCGGCTAATGTGGTTATTCGCATTTTTCTACCAGGTTTGTTGAGGCCCCACTTGAAACCGGTACGCGAGGACTCCGGCCAAAATGTGCCAGTGCGTGCGGGGTCTTTATATCGTCCTCAGGGGGCCCGGCGTCCGGGATTCAGGCCGCGTTGCCGCACGATGCCCGTTCAAGCGCGGGGTAGCGAACGCCAAGGGTAGCCGCGCGCACGGCGTAAAAGACGATGAGCGAGGCCCAAAGCCCGTGATTACCGAAGGCGGGCGTGAGCAGCGCCCAGGCACCAAGAAACACGGCGAGGCTGACGATCATCATGTTGCGCATATCGGCGGTCCGGGTCGCGCCGATGAAAATGCCATCGAGCTGGAAGCAGGCGACGCCGGCGATGGGGGTCAGAACAGCCCAAGGCAGGAAGGTGCGCGCGGCATCGCGCACCGAGGGCGTGGATGTCATGAGCTGGATGAGCAGCAGCCCGCCGGCCCAAAACACCGCGCTCACAAGCAAGGCCAAGACCCCGGCCCAAACCGAACTGAGGAATACCGCCTGCCGGAGCCGCGGCAGGCTTCGCGCGCCAACCGATTGGCCAACCAGCACCTCAGCGGCAAAGGCAAAGCCGTCGAGCACATAAGCCGAAAGCTCGGTCATGTTCCGCAGCACGCTGTTGGCCGCAAGCGCGACATCGCCGAGTCTGGCGCCTTGCGCTGCGAAAAAGGTGAAAGCGAACAGAAGGCAGATGG
The DNA here is from genome assembly GCA_052148445.1 of Rhodomicrobium sp. GTDB lineage: Bacteria > Pseudomonadota > Alphaproteobacteria > Rhizobiales > Rhodomicrobiaceae > Rhodomicrobium. The sequence continues at coordinate 1,885 of JBKQIH010000302.1, read as the reverse complement.
TGCGGATCATGATATCGCCATTGACGGCGATGAGACGCTTGAACGCTAGGCGCTCGAAAATGCGGACGCGCGCGCCCCGGTTCTCGCGTAACAAGCGCAAGGCGATGAGAAGGCCGGCGGCAACGGCGGCATATTCGGCGCAAACAGCGGCCATGGCCGCGCCTTCGACGCCCTTGCCCAGAATGAGAACGAAGACAACGGCAAGCGCGATATTGATCAGGTTCAGAAAGAGCTGCAGCACAAACGCAAGATTGGCCCGCGCCAGCCCGATGAACCAGCCGACGATCGCATAATTTGCAAGCGTCGCCGGGGCGCTGAGAATGCGCACGCCGAAATAGGCCGCCGTTGCGGTTTGCACCTCCGTGCTGCCGCCGGTCAGTTTCATGATTGCAAGGATCGCCGGCACGTGAACGGCAAAAAGGAGCGCGCCGCCCGTAGCGGCAATGACAAGTGCGCGGTAGAGATTAGCAGCAATTTCGCCGCGGTTTCCGGCGCCGGCCGCTTGGGCGGTGAGCCCGGTGGTGCCCATCCGCAAGAAGCCGAAGGCCCAGAACAGCATCGCAAAAATCGTCGAGCCGAGCGAAACGCCGCCGATCAACGAAGGGCTGTTCAACTGGCCCACAACCGCAACGTCCGCGATGCCGACGAGCGGCACCGTGGCATTCGACAAAATCATGGGAATTGCGATGGCAAGCACATCGCGGCTACGGACGGCGCCGCTTTGCGCGGAATCCTGCAACGGCCGGTTATTCCTGCTTGTTACGCTGACTTGTGCCGAAGATGCTGAAAACACGCGACAAAAGCCAAAGCGGAACGACGATGATCGCCCCCAAGAGCAGGTAGTGGAACCCTTTCTTGACCGCGTCGAGGCCGAGCGAGGAGATCCAGTTTCCGAGCTTTACCACCGCGTCGTAAAGATCGGCGGGATCGAAGCCGAAAAACGAAAGAACCACCCCGATGATGACCGAGGTGACGGCGAGTTTCAAAATGACTTCCGCTGGGCTGCCGCCGAAAATGCGTTCTCTTGTCATGTCCCGTCCCTGCCTGACTGCACAACGCATAGCCGCGCCACACGCAATAGCAAAGCGGAAACTGACTTGAGCGATGAACCCGGCGGCTCTGTGCCACTTAGGCACTTGTTATTTTTTTACCGCCGGGGCGTTTCCTCCTAGACTTGGGGCTCGCGGCGCGTTCCCGTTCGCCGCAGTCCGCGGCAAGCGGGCACGCGCCTTCACCCTAGTCTAAACCGAGCGTTGCTCCCGGGATTTGCCGCCATGGCTCGCCTGACCGCCTTTGCGTCCGGCCTGGGCGGCCAGATCGCGATTGCGCGAGAAGCTGCGGTTTTCGTCGGAAACGTTCTGTCCGCCTTTGCGGCCAGCCTGCGCGGCGAGGTCGCGATTCTGGCTAAAGCTCCGCTTTTCGTTCGGCACGCTTTGGCCGCCCTTCGAGGCAATCGCGCGCTGCTTCTCCGCGTCCATGGAAGCGAAGCCGCGGTTTGAGGTCGAGCCGGGTTTCTTGGGGTGCTGGGAGGCCATTCTCTCTCCTGATCATGCGATGGAAGCCAAGCCTCCGTCTGAGGCTTTTCGGGGTAACAGCGGCGTGCCGCTATGGTTCCGCTCGGTTCCGGAAAAATTGCAGATTTTCCAGTTTTATTACCGGCCGCTAGGAGAGAACGTGCTTCGGTGGGCAAAAATTCCATTAAGAAAAGCTTAAGATTGTACGCGCACTGCAACCGGTCGCAGATCGCGCGCTAAATAGCCGTCATCGCGAGGCGGCGTTGGCCGCCGTGGCGATCTACCGTGTCTATTTTCAAGCTGTTTTTGCATGTTTCCATGGCTGATCGTCCTTCAGCATGGCGCTCCGGATGACGATGAGTTTTCGCATG
>JBKQIH010000301.1:0-8753 GCA_052148445.1 Rhodomicrobium sp. | reverse complement strand
GGCGTGGTGGCGGCGTTGGCGTGCAATCTCACTTGCATGAGGCAAAGCGCTCCCTCAGGAAAAGGATGCCTCGCTCTACACCGATTCTATCTCGCCAATCATCTGGGACTAAACACCTTGGCGAGCTTGCAACTTCAAGTGCCCGCATCCGCGAGCGGATGCTTCGGGCGTCCTCACTCCCTTCGGGAGAGAGACAGAGTGAGGGGGACTTCTTTGCAATTCCGAAGTCCCGGCTAGCCGCTGGCGGGGGGTGTCCAGTAATCGGCGAGCTTTAGGTCACCACCCGGAAGCGGCTCGAACAGCGCTTGGACGGAAGCTTCGCTCACTTCGCTCAATGACGGCGGCTGCCATTTCGGCGATTGATCCTTGTCGACGATGACCGCGCGGATGCCCTCTGGAAAATCGGGCAGGCGGATCATGCGTGTGGCAAGCCGGTATTCGACAATCAGCGCTTCCTTGAGCGTCTTATAGCTTTTCCCGCGCTTAAGCTGCTCGAAGGCAACGTTAAGGGCAAGCGGCGATTTCTTTGCGAGCACGGCCAGCGTCTTGTGCGCCCATTCGGTCCACGGGCCTCGCTCGTTCTCAAGGCCCTTCAAGATGCCTTCGAGCGAGGGCGCGGAGAAGATCCGGCCGATGGGTTCGCGGTGATTTTCCAGGAAGCTTTCGCCCGGATGCTCGTGCAAGCCATCGAGGATCGGATCGATTGGTTCGCCATCGATCATCGCCGCTTTCACCGTTTCGAACAAAGCGGCCGGGATGCAATGGGTTGCGGCGCCCACGTAATAGGCATCGGCTCTCCGGCAGATGTGTCCAGTCAGGCCGAGGTACATTCCCATCGCTCCAGGCATGCGCGGCAAGAACCAGCCGCCGCCAATATCGGGGAAGAAGCCGATCCCCGTTTCCGGCATGGCGAAGGCCATGGCCTCGCCCGCGACACGGTGCGTGCCGAAAATGCTAATGCCGACGCCGCCACCCATGGTCATGCCGTTCATCAGCGCCACATGAGGCTTCCTGAAACATTGCAACGACCAGTTGTGCTGATACTCCTCGGCATAGAAGCGGTCCGCTTGCGCGAGATCGCCCGCGATCCAATCGCGGATGGTGCGGATGTCCCCGCCCGCGCTGAAGGCCTTGCCCTCGGCTTCCATCACGATCCCGTAAATATTGGGGTCCTTCGCGCAGCGATGATAGAACGCTTCGAGCGCCGCGATCATTTCGAGCGTGACCGCGTTCAAAGCCTTCGGCCGGTCGAGCCGTACGAGCCCGGCGCGCCCGGTGGTGGAAATGATAATGCCGTCTGCGGCTGTATCCATGGTGTGTGTGTCCGCTGTGCGTGTGAGGGCTAAGCCGCGCTCGCGTCATTGAGGGATTTGTAGACTGCTATCTTTGCAGGACTGAAAAGATACGCCTTGACCCGGCTCAAGATTGGCAAAGGCACTTTCTCGAATATGCGCATCTGGTCAAGGCTGCATTCGCGCCCCGAATTCTCGAAAACCAAATAGACCGGCCGCGGTGCTGTTTTTAGAGAGGCCGCCACATGGGACAGCACGATGCCGAGGTGGCTGGCACTGAGGCAATCGGGAAAAAACAAGACCGCGGGCTGGGGGGGAATGGCGATGCCGTCGCGGTCGCCGCGCAGCGCGCGCACATCCCGGCAGCGCATGTAGGATCGGGAGTATTGCGCAAGGTTCAGTTCGAGCACCTCGCAGCTTTCGGTATCGAAGGCGTAGCCTAACGCGTGTTCGAAGTTGCGCCGCGCTGCAAGCAGAAGGGTGCGGCCGTTGCCGGCGCGGAAATCGGCGAAGGCGTAGCGTTTCAAGTCGGCGGGCAACGCCGACAGCGCCCAATCCAGGGCCTTGCCGGGGATCGGGCCCCGATAGCGGAAGGTTTTTCGTCCGCCATCGCCGGGCTGCACATCGGAATGAGTTTGATGTCCGGGCGTTTTGATGAAGAGGAGGCGCTCGATGCCGCGGTCGAAGACATTGCGGTGAAGGTGGCTTAGGAGGATAAAGTAGCGGCGCTGCCAGTCTTGCGCCCGCATCCGGCGGGACACACGCCGAAGCGCCATTGCGCTCGCTTGGGCCGCCCTCCCCAAGGCCGCTCCGGCGGCTTCAAAACGAGGCTGAAAGCGCGCGGCAATCCGCTGCTTCGAGGCGGCGGCTGTCTCATCTGGGAGAGATGCGGCATCGGCAAGGCTTTTTTCCGCGGATACACTCGCGGGCTGCGGCGGGACCTGGACAATGGCCGCGTCACCGGCGGTTTCATGCACATTTTCTTCTGCCCCGGGCGGAGGAGGCGGCGGCAGCCAAAGCCGCGCCTGTGCCGCACTCAACTCCTCGATCAGCTTGCCCGGCAAAGCCCCAACGGTGCCGCTCGATGCGAACCCGGCGGCGGCGATAGCAGCCGCTGGCGCCGGTCCTTCCGGTTCACCGCCGCGTATCGCCTGCCCGGTCATGACGTGTTCGATGAGATCCGCGAGCGGCGCGGGCATTTCTGCGCCGCGCGACGGCGCCGTTAACTCCGGCTCCGCTTCTGGCAGAGTGTGCAGCCAATCTATCCTGCCGTCCTTCGAGAATTTCGCGGGAGGGCTTTCCGGGGGGCTTTCATTCGTCATGGCGGTTTTCCGCAATTTCTCTCAAGTTTGTTTACCCTCGGGTAACAAAACTATGCGCTCTTTCAATCGTGAGCAAAGACTGTTTCAACGCAGTCCGGAGGCTAGACCGCGGGGCCCATTATCGCAAACATTCCACCCAAGCTTCGGGTCTTATTTTGCAGAGGCCGTGCGTCTCCGCAATCGCCTGTGGCAATTTTACGCCGCGTCAACCTTTCCATGTCAGAGTTTCCAGCGTTGGGCGTGATTTAATGTTGTAAGGGGAGGCCGCGTAACATGGCGACTTTTGGACAGCTTTCTAGCCACCAGCGCGATGCCATTCACAAGGCGTTGCCCCGGCTCTATAAGCTCGCGCTTGTGCTAACGGCAAACGAAGATCTGGCACGGGCGCTGCTCCGCGGAACGTGCAAAGCTTTGCTGAGTGCGCGCCATGATTGGCGGGAGGAAGATCCCGGCCGTCTCACCAATGCCTTCAAGCGCATGTTCGCAATCTGGGCAATGAAAATGGCCGAAGACCACGAACTTCACAGAAAGTGTCCGCCCGACCCCCGTCTTTTCGCGGGCGCCATCGTCAAGGGACCGCTCGCGGGAAATGCACAGTTCGCAAAATTCATCGCCAATCTGCCGGCTGCCCAGAGAGGTGTCCTCTATCTCGTATACGGAGAGGGCGCCTCCTACGAAGAAGCGGCCGAGGTCACCGCGCTTAACATGCTGTCTCTCATGAAGCTGCTCGCGCGCGGACATCTTGCGCTGACGAATTGGCTGGACCGGCGCGGGCTGCAGGAAGATGGGATGGGCCTCGATTCCAAGGCCTCAGAGCGAGAGCGGGCGGCATGACACAGCTCAGCGATGAGTTCCTGCTTGCTTACCTCGACGGCCAGCTTGAGAAAGGCCAGACCGCCGAGGTTTCGCAGCTCGCGGGCCAGAACCCCGAGGTGTCGCGCCGCGTGGCGCGCCTAAAGCGGACCCAGGCACAGCTTATCGAAACTCTCGGCGGATTTGCCCGTGAGGATATCGCCGTGCCTGGCAATGTTCTTCAGTTCGATACGGCCGAAGCCAAACCTAAGGGCAAAGCCTCCTCCCCCGCCCAAGCCGGTGCAGAGGAACGGAAGGCTGCCGGCGCGGCGAAGAAGTTTCTCTTTATCGCCGGGGTGTTCGCGGGAGGCTTGCTTGGCGGATATAGTGCGACGTTTCTAGACGCCCTGCACACACCGTTGCCGCCAAAGACGGCCGATAGGCCGGCGGCTGCGACATTCACACCTGTGTCCTGGTCGGCCGATATCGCGAAGTTTCATAGTTTCTTCCCCAAGGAGATGCTGACGCCGCATCAGGACGCGATCCTCAATCCGGACTTCATTCGCTTCCAGCTTGCGAAGATCGCCGGAAAGGGGCTGACACCGCCCGATTTCAACCGCCAAGGGTTCACGCTGCATCGCGGGCAAACGCTCAAATATCACCAAGACAATATGATGCAACTCGCTTACGCCTCGAAGACGGAGCCGCCTTTAACGCTCTATGTGCTTCCGGCGGACGGCTATGCGGATAGTTCCATGACCACCCAAGCCTTCGGCTCTTACAAGGCGGTGAGCTGGGTATCGGACCGCGTCCGCTTTTTGCTGACCGCCGAAAAGAATGAGGAAGACCTGAAGCTGCTCGCGGTCATGGCGCAAAGCCAGATGCCGAGGAAGCCGTAATTTCGCTTACGGCGGCATGCGTAAATCCCGTCATTGCTGTGCAAAGCGAAGCAATCCAGGCTTAAGTCGCGACGGCTGTTCTGGATCGCTACGGCGGCAAGCGCCGCCTCGCGATGACGGTTGAGCGCACGCCGCTTTTCAGGTTCCCCTGAAAACAAGCAGGTAATAGGTCGCGGCGGCAAGCGCCAAACCCGCCAAAGCCCAAATCCACCAAGGAATGCCTGCCCGGCCGGCCTCGGCTTCCGGCCCCGCGACCGCCTCCCCGAACCGCGAAAAAAATTGATCCGCGAGCAAATTCGCCGTGCCCTGAATGAGCCGCGATCCGAGTTGCGCGAACTTACCGGTAACGTCCGCATCCGCGTCGTAGCTCAGCTTCGTGCCGCCGCCGTCCCGTGCGAGGCGCACACGCGCGCTACCCCTCGCGCTGCCCATGCCGCCCGCGGAGCCTCGGCCGGTGAGCGTGTAGCCATGCGGCGGATCGAGGTTGGAGAGGTGGACATCGCCATGGAACACAGCCCTGATCGGGCCAATCTTGGTTTCGACCGTTGCCTTGAAGGCGTTTTCGCCCACGGGTTCGAGGCTTTTGCAGCCAGGAATGGATTGGCGAAGTATGGCGGGATCGTTCAGCGCCTCCCAGACCTTATCCGGCGCTGCGGGAATGGTTCGCTCCCCTGTAATCTTCATGGCGCGATGTCCTCCAGTCTTCTTGTAAGCTTCTCCCCGTTGCATTCTTTCCCTAAAGGTGGCGAGCGGTTCGGGTGTATCGACATCGATTATGAAGCGAACGCGGCTTACGTCAAAGCGCTCCGTAAGTTTTCGGCAAATGCCGCCGTGGCCAGCCGCGCGCTCATCCGGCCTAACAAAGGGCCGCCCGGGATAGTTGCGAATGCCCGCGGCTATTACGATTCCGCCTGCTGTACACCGGTTCGCGCTGCAATGCGCCCGGAATGAAGGGGCACCTGCTCGAGTGCGGCCTGCTTTCAAGATTACTAGCGGGCGTACAACGATCAAGATTAATTGGATGCTCACGCGGCGGCATAGATGATGTCGAAATTAAAGCCGATATTTATCTACAGTTGCGTAGAATCCAAAGACTATCGTTAGCTTTACTGTAGCAGTAGCGATGGCGCTGCATCAAAAATGTTGCAAATAGCGGATATGCGCCATAGATCTGTTGGTTAGGCGGCAAGGATAAGGATCCGGAGTACGGGTTGACGAATGCGCCGATAGATGAACGCAACTCGGTGACCGAACGCACCGAGGTACGGCTTCGCGAAAGCGAACAGCGGTTCCGGGCTGCGGTCAGCGCCGTTCACGGAATTCTCTGGACGAATAATGCCGCGGGCGAGATGCGGGGCGAGCAGCCCGGCTGGGCTTCACTCACCGGCCAGAGCTACGAGGCCTATCAGGGTTACGGCTGGGCAATCGCCGTCCATCCCGCCGATGCACAGCCGACAATCGATGCGTGGAAATCCGCCGTCGCAGGGCAGAGGCCTTTCGAGTTCGAACACCGCGTCCGGCGGCACGATGGCGAATGGCGGCTGTTTTCAATTCGAGCCATTCCAGTCACCGGCGCCGACGGCGCGATCAGGGAGTGGGTTGGCGTCCACACCGACATAACGGCGCAGCGCGCTGCCGAGCGGGCCTTGTTCGAGCTGACGGCGACGCTTGAGAAACGGGTGCGGATCGCAACTGCCGAACTCAACCGGGCCTGGAACAACGCGCGCGATCTGCTCACCATCATCGAACCCTCGGGCGTCATTCGCGCGGCCAATCCCGCCTGGACAGCGAACCTTGGCTGGGCTGAAGACGAGGTGGTTGGGCGCAACTGCGCCGGCTTCGCTCATCCCAGCGAGATTCCACAGACCCGGCGCGCATTTGCCGCCGCGGCGGCCGGAGGATTAAAGGGATACGAATGCCGCACCCGGCACAAAGACGGCTCGTATCGCACCATTTCGTGGGTCGCAGCTCCCGAGGGCGATCTGATCTATGCCAGCGGGCGCGATATCACCGCGGAGAAAGAAGCTCTAAAGGCGCTCGAGCAGTCGGAGGCGCGGATGCGGGCGGTCTTCGAGACGAGCTACCAGTATATGGGCATAGTAGCTCCCGACGGTACTCTTCTCGATGCCAATCGAACCTCCTTGTTCGGGATCGAGGCGGCGCGCGATGACGTTACCGGCAAGCCGTTCTGGGATACACCCTGGTTCACAGCCACGCCGGGGATGCCCGAAATCGTCAAGGCTGGCGTTGCCAATGTGGCGGCGGGCGGGACCTTCCGGCAGGAGGTCCTCATCAATCTGCCCCAAGGCCCGCGCTGGTTCGACTTCACCATGCGCCCCATACGCGGCGCGCGGGGAGAAGTCGTCACGATTATCCCGGAAGCCGCCGATATCACGGCGCGCCGCCAGGCGGAAGAGGCATTGCGCCAAAGCCAGAAGCTCGAGGCGATCGGCCAGCTCACCGGCGGCATCGCCCACGATTTCAATAACATCCTGACCCCTATCGTCGGCAGTCTCGATCTCATTCAACGCAGATTCAAGGGCGACGAAAAAACCCGGCGTCTCATTTCCGGAGCGGTCCAATCGGCCGACCGGGCCCGCCTCCTCGTTCAGCGGTTGCTGGCCTTCGCCCGGCGCCAGCACCTCGATACCCGCGCCGTGGACGTCGGTGCGCTTGTAGCGGGGCTTAGCGATCTTATCGGGCGTTCCATTGGGCCGGCCATAGAGATCCGGATTGAAATGGACGGGCATCTGCCTGCGGCCAATGCCGACCCCAATCAGCTTGAGCTGGCGCTGCTCAATCTTGCGGTGAACTCGCGCGATGCGATGCCGGGGGGCGGAACGCTCCGCATCGCCGCTAAGGCGGTAACTGTCCGCTCCTCCGGAGGTGGAGAAACCGGCGGCCTTGCGCCTGGCGTTTACATATGCCTCACCGTGTCGGATACCGGAACGGGCATGCCGCCGGAAACGCTCGCCCGGGCCATCGAGCCATTCTTTTCCACCAAAGAGGTTGGCAAGGGCACTGGCCTCGGGCTCTCGATGGTGCATGGACTTGCGGCGCAGTCGGGCGGACAGCTCACACTCGAAAGCGCCCCCGGCGCCGGCACGAGCGCGACATTGTGGCTCCCCGCGTCGGACGCCGCACCGCGGCTGGAAAACCCTGCTTCGTTCCTCGACCACGCCCCCCTGTCACGGCAGCTCTCGATCCTCCTGGTGGACGACGAGGAGCTGGTGCGCTCCGGAACCGCGGCGATGCTTGAAGTCATGGGTCACAGCGTTGTCCAAGTGCCTTCCGCCTCGGTTGCGCTCGAGCATTTAGCATCCGGTGCAGCCTGCGATCTGCTCGTGACCGATCAAATGATGCCTGGGATGACGGGAGCCGAACTGGCGGCGAAGGCAAAACAGCTGCGGCCGCGCCTGCCGGCAATACTTGTCAGCGGCTACACCAATATGGATGCGCCGTTTGCCGGTAAGCTTCCGCTTCTCGCCAAGCCTTTTCATCAGGCCGACCTTGCGCGTGCGGTCCAGCAGGCAGCTCTCGATGAAAGCGCGGCGAAAACTCTTTGATAGCTGGCACCCGGCCGGCGCGTACCGGCAGGGTTTTGCCGTGCGTCTTGCCGGAAAAAACCGCTTACGCTCACGGGTTGTGCTTCGCCACCACCTTGGCTCGCTTCGGCTTAGAGGCGGGGAGAGGAAAACACAATCTATTGCCCGTTAAGGTTGCATAGACGGCCCGGTGTTATTGTTGCGCGGTAGAACGACGATTGCGGAAAGGGTAAGAGTCGTGGCCAGGAAATATGACATCGATGGGGATCTCGATTCGGAATATGTCGGGCTCTTCCGGGAACAAATCGAATCTCTCGCTGAAGCTAACGAAGATGTCGTGCTCAACGTCTCCGGTGTTAGCTTCATCGACAGCTCTGGTATCGGCGTTTTGGTCTCGCTGCATAGAAGGCTTTTTGCCAGGGGCTATAGGCTCAAAGTATCAGGATTGCGCGGGCAGCCGCTGCAGCTCTTTATCAATCTGCAACTCGTTCCTGTATTTTGTGGCTAAACGTAGAGATAAGAAGATTTTCCCGATGGAAGAACGATTCAGCCTAGGCTTGCCGATTTACTACGTTCCCAAACACGACTCCCGGCTCGCCCGGTATGTGCGGGTGACCCATGTTCATTCCAAGCTCCCGCGGCCGCTTCTCACCCTCGGAGAGCAGCTTGTGATCGCGCCAAAACTGTCGCGAAGCGGTAGGGTCGCCCAAGACAAGTGTGGAAGCTTCTGGATCTCGAAAGAAGCCTTCGAAGCTCAATCCGCGTAAGATACTTGCTGCCGGTCCATCCAGCTTTGGGCTGCTCCGGTATGGATGCCCCGCATGCTGGAAACAAGGGCGGCTCGCATACCGCCGCCGCGGCAGGATCGGAAATAGGCGCATCCGGCACCGGGGGATCGATGGC
>JBKQIH010000300.1:0-6026 GCA_052148445.1 Rhodomicrobium sp. | reverse complement strand
TTCCACAGCATGCGCCAATCCATGACGAAGTTATGCGCGATTGCGATGCGCGTGGCAGGCTGGCGGAGCTTCTGCCAAATAGAAGCGCCGTCCGCCGCCGGCTCATCATGCTGATTGCCGCCGCCGGCTTCCGGATGGTGCCGCGCCTCCTCGACAAGCTTCGCCGGGTAGGTGAGACGCACCAGCAGCGCCATGATGATAACCAGCACAACGCCGCCGATCCACTCGGCAGCCATGAACTGCCAGCCCATGAGGATCAGGAGGACGAGGCCCAGCTCGACGACCAGATTTGTCGAGGCGAATTGAAACGCGAGGCTCGGGATCAACGCCGCGCCCTTCTTGAAGAGCGTGCGGCTTATTGCGGCGGAGGCGTAGGAGCAGCTGGAACTCGCGGCGCCAAGCGCGGTTGCGAGCGCGATTTGCTTCGGCCCGGCCCGGCCGAGCGCGGATCGCATCCGATCCTTGGACACCACGGCCTGCAGCACGGCTGAAATCGAAAAGCCGAGCACCAAGCTCCAGCCGGTTTTCCAGAACATGCCAAACGCCATCAGCAGCGCTTGGCCTAGCGATGACAACAATTCCATGGCAGCCTCGCTCGGAGTAAACGGTAAAGGCACGTTTAATTTTATACCCCACCTGGGTATGTGATAAGGTACCGCTTATGGACGAAGAAGCAAAGAAGAAAACGGTAGACCGATTGAGCCGCATCGAAGGGCAGGTGCGCGGCATCGCCCGCATGATCGCGGACGGCCGCTATTGCATCGACATCGTGACGCAGATTTCAGCGGTGCAGGCGGCGCTGCGCAAGGTTGAGGACGAGGTGCTGAAGAGCCACGTCGCCCATTGCGTCGAGCACGCGATTGCCAGCGGCGACGCGGCCGATCAGCGCAAAAAGATCGCCGAGCTGATCGAGGTGCTGGAGCGGCGGCGGGGTTGAGTAGCACCATGTTAATGCTCCCCGGGCACACCCCGCGTCCTTCAGATGGGAGGCGGAAAATCTGTTTGCCGGCCGCTGTCGCGTGAGGCACTATCAAGCGACACGCAAACAGGGTGTGCTCGGTTGCAGAATTAAGGACCGCTTCGGCGGACTTGAGGAGGGAACTATGCGGCGCTGGTTATTGGCTATATTGCTTTTTAGTTTATTTGTCCTTGGCGTCGGAATTTCTGTAGGGCCGGCCTCCGCGGGATTCGTAAGGACAGATGTCCCAAATTCAGTTGAAGGAAAACGCGTCGCGCTTGTAATCGGCAACGCCGATTACAAAAATTCACCGCAGCTCGAAAACACCAGGAATGATGCGAAAGCTGTTGCGGATGCACTAAACAGGTTTGGTTTCCAGACGACGCTTCGTTTAGATGTAACTAAGGCTGGGTTTCTTTCCACGCTGCGCGAATTTAGGGACCAAGCGCGCGGCGCCGAGCTGGCAATTATGTTCTACTCTGGATCGGGGATAGCTGTGGATGAAACGAGCTACCTGGTTCCTGTCGACCACTCAGCACTGACGGATAAGGCCGCACTCCTCCCCGAATTGGTCCCTGCATCTGCTCTCGCACAAGCTCTGGATACAGTTCGAGGCCCTAAGCTAATAATTCTCGATAATTGCCGGGAGGATCCGTTTGCACCGAAAGAAACGACTGCCAGGTCTCACCAAAGCTCGGTCCTGAAGGGGATCGCGACGGGGTTGGACCGCAACCTCATGGTCGCCTATTCTACGCGATACGGGGGAATAGCAGCCGACGGCCCTCCAGGTGGCAACAGCCCGTATACAGAAAATCTTATCAAGATCCTCAACGAACCGGGCTTGGAGGCGCGCATTGCTCTCGACCGGGTACGCGACGCAGTCTACTCCGCGACAAATGGTCAACAAGACCCGAATACGGAAGGCACGTTCGGATCCAAACTCGTCTTCATCAATCCGAAGCTGGCGGAAAAGTCTCTAAAAAGCTCTACCACCTCAGACAACAAAATCGAAGAGGCGTCGAAAGCATTCGCGCTGATTAAGGATACTACAAGTCCCGCAATGCTCGAATCCTTTTCGAAGCTGTTTCCAGATACGATTTATGCGGAATTTGCACGCGTCCGGGCGGAGGAGCTGCGTAAGGAACTCGTGGTGACGGCACCGGTTCCATCGGCCGCACATAGCCCGAAGCGCAGAGCGTTCGTAGTCGGCATTAAGACATATGATAATCTGCCGCCTGACAAGCAGCTGACGAAATCGATAAATGACGCTCGTTCGATCGCGGCAATACTCAAGGAGGACGGTTTCGAGGCGGTCAAGCCGATGGAAGATATCGACCGTCGAACGTTTAATCTACGCTGGCAGGAATTTGTCCAATCGGTGCAGCCGGGGGATGAAGTCGTTTTTTATTTCTCCGGACACGGTGTCGAGGCCGGTGGGCTAAATTACCTCGTACCGCGGGATGTTCCCAGGTTCAGGGAGGGGCAAGATCAGCTCCTGAAAAGCGAGTCAATCAACTTTTCAGAACTTCAGAATCAACTCGCACAACGCGGGCCGAAGATGTCTTTGTTCATCCTCGACGCTTGCAGGGATAATCCATTCGACGAGACGGGGACCAAGTCGCTTGGCGGGCAGAAGGGCTTGAGGCCAGTAACTGAGGTGAACGGCACTTTCGTCATGTTTGCAGCTGGCTACCATCAATCCGCGCTTGACCGTCTCAATGATTTAGATTCCGACCCTAATTCAGTCTACACGCGAAGACTGCTGCCGCTGGCTAAGAAGAAGGGGCTGCGCTTGCAGGACCTTGCGTTTCAGGTGCGCGAGGAAGTCGTGGAATTAGCGATGACGGCAAACCACACGCAAGTCCCGGCCTATTACGATCAGTTGCGTGGCAAATTTTGTTTAGCGGGCTGCGAGCAGTGAATTGCACGCTGGTGGCGTTAGAAGCGCATGATCGGGAAACACGCCGCGATGCCCCGCGTTGGGCCCGCCTGTCACGTCGGCGTCCCATCAGAAAATAGGAGCAAAAAAGATATGGCGCTAACTCTTTATGAGTACGGACCGACCCGCGCGTCTCGCGTGCGCTGGACGCTGCTTGAGCTGGACATGCCTTTCGAGAGTATCTCCGGGCGCGAGTTGATCCACTCGGCGGAACTGAAGAAAGTTCATCCGATGGGCAAGCTGCCCGGGTTCATAGCCGATGGCCGGCCGCTGTTCGAGTCCGCCGCCATTTCGACCTGGTGCGCCGATCAGAAACCGGAAATGGGGCTTGCTCACAAGCCGGGCAGCTGGGAGCGCGCGCTGCACGATCAGTGGGTCTCGTTCGCGCTGACCGAGATGGAGGCTCACCTTTGGTCGAGGCTGCGCAACTCCATGCTGCTTCCCGAAGTCAAGCGCGTCCCTGCCATCGTGCCGCAGAACGATGAGGATTATCGCGCGGGCGTTGCAGTTCTTGACGGGGCACTGAAAGAGCGGGAATACCTTGTGGGCGACGCGTTCTCGGTAACGGACATCATCCTCGCGTTCACGGCCAATTGGGGCCGCGGCACCGGGCTGAATTCCGCCGTACCCGCCGTCAACCGCTGGCTCGATAACCTCTATCGGCGGCCCCACTGCACGATAAAGCCCAGGCCCTAATTGCCTAGCGCTGCATAAACGCAGCGGCGGCTCCACTGTGGACGCCGAACAGGCTTCCGATGCTTCGCGTTGCAACTCCACCATGGTTGTAAGATAGTTGCTAGCATCTGAGTACGGCTTTTAGAGAGGGCATCTCCATGCTGCGGGATATTTTGTTTTTGCTGACGCGAGGGTTCATTTTTCTGGCGCTGATGCCGGGCGCTGTGCACGCCGCCGGCAGCGACCGGTATATGGAAAGCGGTGGCCGGCCGAAGGTGGTGGGCGGCTCGCGAGCCACAATCGAGGCTTGGCCTTCCATCGGGACGCTGCGATATTACGACGTGGGGACAGGCCTATCCGGCCATGTCTGCGGCGGCACGATGATCACGCCCCTCTGGATGCTTACCGCCGCACATTGCGTCGCATCGCTGAAGCACAAAAATACCCTAAGAGGCTGCTACTGGGATGACCAGAAGATAGTGCGCTGCGGCAACCTCGAAGTGGTGCTCGGTCACGACGATTTGTCCGAACCGCTAACGGGTTCGATCTACGGGGTCGCCGGGATCGTGGTGCATGACGGCTTCATGGCGGCCTACGAGCAGGCGCTTGCGAAAAGTCCGGCCGAGGATGCTGGGTTTTATGCGGCACGCACGTCGGGCCACGACATCGCACTTATTCGCCTCGACCGTCCCTGGCGCGGCGAACTGCAGCGGCTGTCGTTAGAGCCGGGCACCGATCCGGACCTAGAGCAATCGGCCAACACGGATTTGCGGGTCGCGGGTTTCGGGTTTTTTTCAACGGACGAAAAAGAGCAACATATGCGCCGCTATCTCCGCGGCGCAAACAGCAGCTATTTCGCCCCTTCCGATGTTCTGCTCAGCGCGAAAGTCCCGCTCGCCGGCACCAAATCGTGCGAACGCAAGTACCTGACCCAGTACCGCGACGCTGTTATCGGCGGCGCTCAAATCTGCGCGGGGACTGAAGAGGGCACGGACACCTGCCAGGGCGACAGCGGCGGCCCGTTGGTCGCGTACGATACGCACGATCAAAAATATCAAGTCGGCCTCGTAAGCTGGGGCGAAGGCTGCGCCAAGCCCGGTTGGTATGGGATTTATACGCGCATCTCCGCACACGCCGATTGGCTACGCGATCATACAGGGCCGCTGACCCCGGTGCAGTCCAGCGTCATCCCCGTAAAATCGGCGGAGGTGGTGCAACCTGCTCTGGCCGCGGCGGCCCTCCGCCAGATCGCAAGCGAGCTTGAGCCGGCGACCGGCCGTGTCCGGGTCTCGATTCCGGGCGGTTCGCACGTCCATCTTACTAAGCACTACCGTTTCAATATCGACTCCTCCGTCGCAGGGCGCCTGATCGTCATCGACATCGATGCCGAGGGCAAAATCACGCCGATCGTGCCCAACAGTTACATGGAGCAAGCCAACGCGGTAGACTTGGCCCGCATTCCGGCGGGAGGGCACGTCACTATTCCTGCCGCGGACGGAAGCTGGGGTTTCCCTGCATTCGAGGCGGACCCGCCGCTCGGCAGGGGGCAGCTCCTCGTGCTGGTGGTGCCCGATCATTTCCCCTTCTCCGCAACCGTTTGGTCTGCCGAGGCGCGCGAACGCAGCAAGGGCTTCAAGCCCGCGCTACCCGCGAACTACGTGATGAACCTTGTGGACCAGGTCGTTTCCGCGGTGAAGACAACGCGCGGCACAAGCCAAGGCGCCGCCTTGCCCGGCTGGGGTTACGCGGTCCTGGACGTCGAGATCTTGCCATGACGCCTCACGCGCATTCGCGCAGGCAAAAGCGGCGTTGCACGCGGCCCCTCGGCGCACCGCTATCGTGAGGGTAAATAGCAGGAATGGCGGAGTGGTAGTCCGCCGAACATTAGTTCCCCGCTGTTTACAGTAGTACACCAACTATCTGTTAATTCGTAACATTTCTGCAAATACCGTCTTGCATCGTTCGCGTTTGTTCGCCATAATCCATGTCGCGCTGTAAGACGACAAAGCACCGTCAGCAGTGGCGCCAAACCTTGTCCGACGCCTATGTGCAGGCGCTTCGCCCGCTGCCGGTGGATGAAGTCTCTACCGAACATGTCTTAGCTGTCCTCCAGCCCATTTGGTTAACAAAATCTGAAACCGCGTCAAGGCTACGCGGCCGGATCGAGGCTGTAATCGACTTTGCCAGAGCGCGGGGCCGGCTTAAAGCGATTTCTGCCCTTCTGGTTCTTTAGGGCATCGCTAGCCGATCAAATTTCTATTCCTCAAGCCGCTGCCGGATACTGGCTAATTCTTGCCTGCGCGCTTCGTCAGGTTTGGGGTAAGTCATTTTCAGTCCTTTGAACGTATCGAGGACAATCTGCGACACAATAAGCCGGGCATTTTCTTTATCGTCCGCGGGAACGATGTACCAGGGACAATCGCTCGTGCTGGTCGCACCGAGGCATTCCTCATA
>JBKQIH010000299.1:0-10290 GCA_052148445.1 Rhodomicrobium sp. | reverse complement strand
CGAAGAGGTGCCAAGATTGAAATAGCCGCCCTTTTCGCCCTGGCGTAGCGCACGCAGAGCAATCAAATGCGCCTCGCAAAGATCCTCCACGTGAATGTAATCGCGAATGCACGTCCCATCGGGCGTTGGATAATCGCGTCCGAACACGGTAATAGCTTTGCGACGGCCCGATGCCGCCTGAAGCACAAGCGGAATAAGATGCGTTTCGGGGTTATGACGCTCGCCTATCCGCGCTTGCGGATCGGCGCCGGCTGCATTGAAGTAGCGCAGCGAGAAAAAGTTGAGACCATAGGCGAAGTTAAAGTCTTGCAGTGCTTCCTCGATCATGCGTTTCGTGCGGCCGTAGGGGCTGACAGGCATGCACGCAGACCCTTCCTTAATTGGATCGTCTCCCGCATTTCCGTAAACGGCCGCCGAGGAGGAAAAAACGAAGTTTTTTACGTCGCACCCAACCATTGCCTCAAGCATTTTCAATGTATTGGCTACATTGTTGTAGTAGTATTTGGCGGGGTCCGTTACAGATTCTCCAACCTGGATAAACGACGCAAAATGCATTACCGTTTCAATGCGATATTTTTTCAATAACGCTCGAAGATTTTCCTTAGACCCGCAATCTCCCAGGATAAACTCGCCGCCAAGCACTGCATCGCGGTAACCGGTGGACAAATTGTCTAGAGTAACGAATGGCTCGCCTTCATCGATAAGGCGCTTGACCATGTGGGAGCCGATATACCCTGCCCCACCAATGATAAGCGTTGTCATGGTTTTACCGTCAAGCGATGCTGTTGCACATGAAGAGCCCGGTACATACCGGCGAACGGAGCTGATTTGCCTCTGTAGCGGAGCCATCTATGCGGCTAGGTTATGGCGCTCGCCGCGAAAGTTTACCAATCGTGCTGACTAGCGACCATCGAGGCGCTGCGTCCACGCTTAAGTTTGATTTTGATCAAAGGGTTCGCAAGAAAGCCGTGCCACTTGCTTAGCGCAAATTCGTCCGGCTCCAGCAAGGGGCGGCACTTAGCAAGGGGAGCGCATGCATGCTGAAAGTCGATGCCATTTCCAACGCAGATGCCGCGCACGAGCCATTTTGTTATTTTCAGGCACAGGTGCTGGACAAGGGCGATCTGAACTGCATTCGCGCCGATTTTCCAGCCATCGAGAAGCCCGGCATTTTTCCGCTGGAAGAGCTGAAATTCGGCCCCGCCTTCGACGCGCTCGTCAAGGAATTGCAATCGCCTGAAATCGCCGCTGCCGTTGGAAAAAACTTAGGCATCGATCTGACAGGCCTTCCCACCATGATTACGGTGCGCGGCCGCGCCCAAGCCAAGGACGGCCGCATCCATACCGACACCAAGGACAAGGTCGCAACCTGCCTCCTCTATCTCAACGGCGCCTGGGACGAGGGCGGCGGCCGGCTGCGCCTCCTGCGCAAGGGCAACGACCTGGAAGATTATATCGCGGAGGTCCCGCCGAATGGAGGCACCTTCGTGGCGTTCAAGGTTTCGCCCAACTCCTGGCACGGCCATAAGCCTTTCGTGGGAGAGCGCCGCTACGTGATGATGAATTGGCTACGCTCCGATGCCGCCCGCACGCGCCAGCTCGGCCGTCATAAGCTCTCCGCGAAGGTTAAGCGCCTCATCCCATTCTTCTACAGCGGAAAGTAACATGACAGACACAGCACCGGCCGCGGTTGCTAATCCCGTAGCGGATTCGTTTCTTGCGTGCCTTGCCCAATCGGCGCATGCCGTCACGCCCTACGATTATTGGCTGCTTCAAGCTGCGCTTCCGGACGAGGATGTGAACGCAATTGCGGCCTTGCCTTTTGCGCCGCCCGGGGACGTGATTTTCAACGGCAGGCGCGAGACGAACAACGCCACCCGCGTCTATTTCAACCGCGAAAACCAAGAACGCTTCGAGGTGTGCCGCCGGGTTGTGGCTGGTTTTCAAGACCCGCGGGTGCGCCATGCCATCGAGGTAGCGACGGGCGCGGACCTTTCGGATGCGCAGTTGCGCATCGAATATTGCCAGGACACCGAGGGCTTCTGGCTTGAGCCCCATACCGACATTTTCGTGAAAAAGTTTACCATGCTGGTCTACTTGTCGGACGATCCGCGCCTAAAAGCCGCGGGCACCGACGTGCATCAGGGCCCGCCGGATTACAAATATGTGTGCTCGGCGCCCTACGGGAAGAACCTCGGAGTCATCTTCATTCCCGGCCCTAACACATGGCACGCCGTCGGAAGGCGCCCGCTTGGAGGGGCAATCCGCAAGTCTATCATCATCAATTACGTCACATCGGACTGGCGCGACAAGTACGAGCTGGCTTGAGCGACATGCATAAATTGAAGTCCGCATCGTTGCGAGCGAAGCGAAGTAATCCAGGGCCCAGGTTACCGGCGCAGCTCTGGATCGCCACGGCGGCCGAAGGCCGCCTCGCGATGACGGCAGCGATCGCAATCCCGTCTCAAGAAGGCGCATCCTCGGCTTCGCCGAGGCGGCTGTTCGTCAGCGGCGTCCTATAGAGCAGAAAGTGAACCGTTTTGACCTTTGCGCCGAAAAGATTTGTAAAAAATTCCCTTGACACTCGCCTAGCCGCAGTGAGCCGATGCCCCCCATCCACGACAACCCAGCGGCCTCTCCGGCCCAGCCGCACGATGATCGGTTCGGCGTTGTTATAGCCGTCGCGGCGGATTGAACGCATCACTTCATCGAGGCGCACGCTATCTCCGCGGTCCTCATTCTTGAAAGGCAGCCTATCGAGCGCGGCAACAGGCACTTCGATTTCCGCCATCTCTTCGTAGAATTGGATCCGGCCGAGGTCGGCCGTATTTTCGACCCATTGGACGCTCGGGATTGGGCATTTATCCATCTCAAATTCCTTGAAGGGGCCGCCGCCAAATCGTGTCGCAGTGTTAGCCCCAACTGCACTCGGGGACAAACGGGAATACAAGCTTTCATGCACACCTACCTCTGCCACTGAAATGTGCTCTTGCATTTAGAATGCCACCGGCGTAGTAGTTATAAAGCTAAAGAATCGGCCTTGGGTTGTAGCTGTCGACCGGTTTATGAGCAAATCTCAGGGCTGGGTTTAAGTTAGTGCTGGTAAACTAGAATGAGCCTTTGTATAGAAGCCAAATAGCGCATTCTGCCGGCGTAGATATCGCGGGCGGCATGCAAATATTCGCATAAGATGTGCGCTCCGCATGGGGACTACTAAGTGTTATTGTCTAAAACGGTTCTTCCTATTTTATTGAGAAACATCTATTGTGCGTTTGAAAGAATCGGCATTCCCTTTGAGATTATTGTTTGCAAGCTTGCGAAAATCTGTAAACTTCCCTATTAGAAAGTTTTATACGTATCCATATTTGCCTTCGAGAACGTTACACGGTAGATATGGCCAAAGCCTAACAAACTAAGCATAAACAGAGAACTTACTGTGCTTCTTATTGCAGCAGTGCAGGTCCCTTACTAAGTAAGATGGAGATGTGGAAACCACCATGTCAGCCGGGAAAGAAGAGGATGGCGGTAAAAACGCCCGACGAATGAGCACGAAATCCACCGCAGCGACCACGCCGGCCGTTACAGAGGTTAAGGCGGGAGGTCAAGGCCGCGTCAAAGATCCCAATCGGGACAAACGTCTGGCAAGAAACAGGGTCGGGCCGACTGGCCAAGGGCGAGTCAAAGACAAGGCGAGCGACAGGCGCCTCGCTTCGAACAGGCCAGGGCCAACAGGACAAGGCCGGGTGAAAAATCCCAAGGAAGACCGGAGGCTTTCGGCAAACCGGGACGGCCCCACTGGGCAAGGCCGGGTTAAGGACCCAACCCATGACCGCCGCTTATCGGAAAACAGGCCGGGACCGACAGGTCAGGGCCGGGTGAAAGACCCAGCGCGGGACAAGCGTTTGCGAGACAATCGCTCTTCTTAGCTGTCGCCTACGCCCATCTGCTACAGCAGCTCAGCACTTGGTGGAAACTTCGCCGCAAAAAAGCACAACGCTCTTGCGGAGAACGTTCTGCTCGCGCAAGATGCGCAACAGGACGCAATTTCTGCGCGAGAGAAAGTCCTGTATTCAAGTGTGGAACAGTTTGCTAATGCCGTTGTTCCGCTTTTTGGGATACCGACATTCGAGCTTATGCTAGATAGATAACCATGCCGATGACAAAAAAGAATAGGCCCGGCGCGCCGAAGATTGCGAACGGCGGTCAATCGCTGGTTTCGCAAGATGAGCGGCTTGCGGCCACGGTGTCGGCGTATCTGGACGGTGAACTGACAGGGGCCGATCTCGCGGGGTTCGAGGAGCTTTTGAGAAATAATGCTGCGCTGTCGCGCGAAGTGATGGATATGCGGCGCCTCGACCGCCAACTCACCGAACTCGGCGCCGACATTTTGGCGGAGCCAATTCCAGACATTTTGTTAGAACCTCTGTCGCGGTTTAACCGCCGCTAGCTGAGGTTGAAAGCGGTCCAGACGCGGTTTCCGGCCTGTCCGGAAGGACCCGGACATCGTCTCCGAGAGGAAAAGTCAGCGAAGCGCGCGTTCCGGGATGCCGCGCCTGATAATGTATGCAGCCGTATAACTTCTCCGACATGCCGGATATGATACGGTGACCGAGCCCCCGGCGGCCTGCTTGTGGTATCTCGTCCATACCGCCCACACCGTCGTCCTCCACCGCCAGTTCCACATTGGAGTCCACCGCCCGAAGCGACACCCGCACCGGCCCGCGTCCATCGGGATAAGCATGTTTGAGGGCGTTAAGGACGAGTTCAGCGGTCACGATGCCTACCGCTACAGCCGTATCGGGCCCAGCTTGAATCGGGTCCGAGGCGAATGCGATAGCGCTTTCCTCACACTTACCGCCGGCCGATACGTCTTTCAGATCCCGGATCAAACTTGAGAGGTACCCGGCCAAGGAAATCCAGCGTGCATCGAAAGACGCATACAGCGAGCGGTGGACCCGGGCAACAGCGAGAACCCGGCCGATCGCTTCCTTGAGTGCCGCCTTGACATCGGCGTTCCCCGAGAGATCCCCCTGGAAGTGCAACAGCGAGGCGATAAGCTGCAGACTGTTGCTGACGCGGTGATTGACTTCGCGCAACAACAGGGCACGTTCGTCGGCCAACGCCTTGAATTGATCCCGTGCGGCGCGGATTTCAGCCTCGGCTTTCTCTTTATCCCGCCTGATTGCCGCCGCAAGCATCGCATTCGTAACGGCGTTCTCCAGAAGAATAAGAAAGTCGCCGTGAACGTCCTTGATCACATGATCGGCCGCGCCGGCCTTGAGCGCCGCGACAGCGACACGGCTGTCTTGATTGGCAGTCAGATAAACGATTGGCGGAGCGCATTCGCTCCCCGCCATGGAGTTGAGGAAAATGAGACCGTCATGTTCGGGCAGCATATGGTCGAGAACGATGGCGTCGAAGGAACCGTTGAGCGCCGAAGGCAGCCCTTCTTCGGCGCTATGGGCGCTCGTTACTTCAAAATTCGCCCGCTCCAAGTGCTTCGCAACAAACTTGCAGAAACCTTCGTCGTCATCGACGATCAAAATGCGTGGGCGTGAATTAAGCATTGAGAGTGTCCGGCACTTTAATCACAGAAAAGAAAAGCCCAAGCTGGCGAACAGCCGTTGCAAAGTGATCGTAATCGACGGGCTTTGTCATGTAAACGTTACAGCCAAGATCGTAGCAACGCTTAATTTCTGTGTCATCGTCTGTTGTCGTCAAGACAATAACGGGTGCACGTCTCAGATGGCCGTCCTCCTTAAGATATTCAAGGATTTCAAGCCCTGACATGTCAGGAAGGTTAAGATCTAACAATACAAGAATTGGCGAGGCCTCGTTGGCTTTTTTTCGCAATTCATTGAAGTATCTCTTTGCTGCTGCTCCATTTGAGAAGTGAATAATCTTGTTTTCAACGCTAGCCCGGCGAATATTGCGTTCAATTAGACGCGCGTGACCATCGTCATCCTCGACCATAACGATGATAGTAGCTTGGTTCATTTCTCTTTTCTTCCATACGGCGCGATCTGCTTCGGAATTTTCACTGTAAACAGGCTGCCCCGGCCCGGTTCCGACTTAACTTCCACCGTTCCGCCGAGCCGTCTTAATAGCGCCGAAACATAAGCCAACCCGATACCCTCGCCGGGGATATCTTGCGGCCCTGCTCGCCTGAACAGCTCGAAGATACGCTGGTGATCTTTCGGGTCGATACCACGGCCATTGTCGCGGACCATGAAAACCGCGTCTCCGCCCTGGATCGTACCCTCAACTTCGATTTCGCCAGCTTTGTCCGGGTCGAGAAATTTGATTGCGTTTTCAATGAGATTAGCAAAGATTTGTTCCAGTGCAAGGCGGTCCGTTACGACAGCTGGCAGCGGACCGGCTCTTAGCGTGGCTCCTTTGCCGCGGATTTGGTGTGCGACAGCGGCGAAAAGGCTCTCCACGAGTGCATCGGTGTCGATGCTCTCGGGGGCAAGCGGGCGGCTGCCTTCCCTCGAAATACGCAATATGGCGGCGATCAGCCGCTCCATGCGTGCGATCGAGCTCTTAATAAAACTCAAGGCCTCATCGAAGTCTTTCTTCAAATTCTCCGGAACCGCCCCTCCACAGGCGGCGCCCGGCCTTTCAAAAAGCTCCTGCCGGAGAATTTCGAGTTCCGATGTGAAGCCCATGATGTTGACGAGCGGCGCGCGCAAATCGTGGCTGACAATGAAAGCGAAACGCTGAATTTCCGCGTTGGCGCGCGTCAGCGCCGCGGTTCTTTCGGCGACAATGTCCTCAAGTTCGAGGTTCGACTTGGCAAGCGCGTCCTGGGCAGCCTGAATAACCGCGGTCGAGCGCAGGAGCAACCATATGGATAAAAGCGTAAAGGTGAAAATCAAGGCCGCCCCGATGCCATCGGCAAGCAGCTTGAATCTTTGGAGCGACTGTTCTTTTTCGGCGTTGCGATGGATGAGCGCGCCACCGGCAGCCTGGATTTTGCCGGCCGTTGTTTCGATGTCGCCGGTAAGCATCCTGCCCGTCCCGTCTTTCAGCCTCGCGATAGCGAGCTGCCTTTGACCTCCGTCCACGAGCGCGACGGTTTCTGCCATCTCCTCAAGCTTAGCCTTTAGCGGTTCAAGCAGCGCGGAAACCGGCACATCCGGTACTAGCCCCTTCGGTGCCTCTGCAACCAGCTGCTGCGCCAGCGGCAGCAGTTCGCTGCTTTTCTGCTTGTATGCGTCAAGAAACTCCGGCGCACCGGTAATGAGATAGCCGCGCTGACTGCTTTCGACCGTGCGCAATGTTTGGACAAATTCCATAAGCTTCGCGTTATAATTGGCTAGCTCGTCTGCGGTTTCCGCATCGCGAAAGAGGCGCTCCGTCAGCCAAAAAGAAAATAACGTAAGAAAAAGCAAGATCGCCGCTGCCGCAACGGCAAGCACCGTCTCCCGGGGCCTGCTCCTCATGAGAGAAGGAAGGTTGCCAGGAACAAGCGAGGCCAAGGCCATACCGGTAGAAACTCCGATGTTCACCGGCATAAAGATCTCCAAAACGGGAATCTATCGATATAGATATCGCAACCCGCTAATTGACTTGCTCCGGCAATACATGTTCACCGTTTGCATATTCTTCCAGGCGGTGACGCGCACGGCTCAAACGGCTCTTCACCGTCCCGACCGGGCAATTGCAAACCGCGGCGGCCTCCTCGTAGGACAACCCTTCCGCTGCGATCAAGATGATTGCCTCACGCTGTTCGGGAACGAGGTGTCCCAAGCCCTTCAGCACATCCTGGAACTCGATATATTTTTCCTGCGTCGCGCGGATTTCCAAATATCCCGGGTCGATATCGTCGAGCGGCGCAGTTTGATGATATTTCCTGTACCTTATATCGTTGTAGAAGCTATTGCGCAGGATGGTGAATAGCCAAGCCCGCAGGTTCGTACCCATCTGGAACTTATCGAGATTGGATAGAGCCTTAACCAGGGTATCTTGCACAAGATCGTCCGAATGCTGCGCGCTTTGCGTCAACGAGAGGGCAAACGCGCGCAGATTGGGTATCCATTTGACAAGCTCGTCACGCAAGAACGCGCGATCGCTCATGATTTGCGCTCCCGCTTTTCAAGCTCGTCGATGAGACGAAGCATTTTCTCTGGGATCGGCTCCTTGAGAATAGCTTCGTAGAAGCGCACCACCCCTGCGGTAAACCGCGCCCGGTCGAGTGCGGGCACAGCTTCGTCCCGCGCGGTATCGCGCGCGCCTTTCTCCGCCCCGCTAAGGATGCCGTGAGAGAGTGAGCCGGCGCGCGCCGCCCAGCTTTCGTCTTGCGTCCCTTCAACGGGCTGGGGCTGTTGCGTTTGCTGGATAGGGCGAGGCTTTTTGTCCTCGCCTTCATCGCATTCGATCATTATATCGGTTCCCTGTTGCCTGAAGCCGCCGGCGGCACCGGACATTGAGCTATGACCTTAAGTCGATATTCACCAACGGAACACGTTACCCGCCCATTTGTTGCAACAGCCAAACTTCGTCCGGGCAATAGTTCAGGTGACAACAATGTCGGTCTCACAATCCATCGCACCGCACCTCCCGGCGTTGCGCCGCTTCGCGCGCGCTCTTTCGGGTTCGCAAGAGAGCGGGGATGCCTATGTCGTGGCTCTCCTGGAGGCTCTCGTCGAGAGTCCCTCGATGTTCCCGGGGGATCTCGATGCCAAAATCGCGCTGTACCGCATTTTTCTCAAGATCTGGAACTCCGTCGGCACGAACGCTTTTCCAAGCTTCCGGTTGGAACCGTCCGAAGCGATGCGGGGTTTGCAAGCCCTGACACCGAAACCGAGGCAGGCTTTCCTGCTGCTTTCGGTCGAAGGATTCGATCCCGAATCCATCGGGAAAATCCTCGGCACCGACGCCGCAGGCGTCGCGATGCTGATCGCGGCGGCGGACCATGAAATCGCAAATCAGCTTGAACCGGCCGGCATCCTCATCATTGAGGACGAACCGCTGACCGCCGCCCATCTCGAAGAACTCGTACTGAACTTGGGCCACCGTGTTACAGGCATCGCGCGGACCCATCGCGATGCGCTACAGCTTGCGCACAAAACCTCGCCAACGCTTATCTTGTCCGACATCCAGCTCGCTGACGGCAGCTCGGGGGTGGAGGCCGTGAACGAGATTTTGGGTGAGCTGGAAGTTCCTGTCATTTTCATAACGGGTCATCCGGAAATGCTGCTCACCGGCGCCAAACCCGAACCGACTTTTCTCATTGCAAAGCCCTTTAACGCCGAGACCGTCAAAGCGGTGATCGGCCAAGCGCTGTTTTTCGAGGTCCGCTCGCGGCAAAAAGGCCGCGCGTCGAAGGCTGAAGCCAGACCGGCGCCTTAAAATCGCGCAGGCCCGGCCGCTGGTGAAAGGCCTGTCGTTTGAAATCTCCGGGCTTTCACCTTATGCTGTCTTAGGACCACGCGGTTAAACGCCCTGCCCCGTCTTTGCGAGCGCAGCGAAGCAATCCAAGAGCAAGTCACGGATGTCGCTTCCCGCAAGTTCGCCGTGGCGAGCTTGCAACGCAGCGTGCCCGCATCCGCCTGCGGATGCGGGGATACCCACGGCGGCAGGAGCCGCCTCGCGATGACGGGGGGGCAATTGAGCGTTCATGAATGGGTTTCTGGAATGGATACGCTTCCCGCTGTTTTGGTCCCGGGCCTCGGCGCAACTTCACGCCTTTACGACCGGCAGATCCACGCCCTATGGCGGATAGGTCCGGTGATGGTGGCCGATCACACGCGCCACAATTCGATGTCCGCGCTCGCCCGCGAGATCCTTGCCCATGCGCCGCCGCGCTTTGCGCTCACGGGCCTATCGATGGGCGGTTATATCGCCCTTGAAATCGTGCGCCAGGCCCCGGAGCGGGTTCTCAAACTCGCGTTGCTCGATACTTCGGCGCGGCCAGACACACCGGAACAGACCACGCGGCGCAAGCTCATGATCGAAAAGGCCGAAGCGGGCGATTTGCGCGATATTGCCGATCTCATGTTCCCGGCCTTAGTGCATGCCAATCGCAGGGGAGACGAGGGCTTAAAGGCTATCGTGGCGGAGATGCTTTTCGAAACCGGGCCCCAAGCCTTCATCCGGCAGCAAACCGCAATCATGAACCGGCCGGACTCCCGGCCTACCCTTTCAGCGATCCGGTGCCCAACGCTTGTGCTGGTAGGCGACGGCGACGAACTGACGCCGCCTGCACTCGCTGCGGAGATTGCGCAAGGTATTGCAGGCGCGCACCTCGTGACGGTCCCAGATAGCGGGCATCTTTCGACCTTGGAA
>JBKQIH010000298.1:0-5788 GCA_052148445.1 Rhodomicrobium sp. | reverse complement strand
AGGCCGCCGCCGATCACAACGGCGCTGCCCCTAGATTTCGCCGCGAGCAGCATGGCTTCGACGTCGTCCAAATCGCGGTAGGTCAGCACGCCGGGAAGTTTGGCGCCCGGAACCGGGATGATGATCGGACGCGAACCTATCGCGACGATGAGCTTATCGTAAGGGACGGTTTCGCCGATGGCCGAGGTTACAATCTTTGCTGTCCGGTCGATCTTCGTAACAGCGACGCCCTTATAGAGCGTGATCCCATGCTTCACGTACCAGGCGTCGCCGTGGATGACGATCTGATCGAAGGTCTTGCCGCCCGCCAGGACTGGCGACAGCATGATGCGGTCGTAGTTCACCCGGGGCTCAGCGTTAAATATCGTGATGTCATAGGCATCGGGCGCAGCTTCGAGCAGCCGCTCGAGCGCCCGTCCGGGCGCCATCCCATTGCCAATGACGACAAGCCGCTCCTTCATCGCAAAGTGTCTCCTTGCCTGGCTCAAAGCACAAAAAACGCCGCACGGCGGGACGCGTGTCAGAAGGTCTGACGTTGCATCCAGCCGGCGGCGTTGCCGGTTGCCCATCATGGGGCGGATATCGAGGGCCTGCGTTGGCCCCTGACTATGAAAACGTAGGAAGCAAACTCCGGGCCAAATGAGCAAGCAGGTGCGGCATCCGCAAAAACATCGTAGGCTCAAGGACGTGAGTGCTGCGCATCGGAATCTTCCGCGCCGCCCCAGGGATGGAAAACTGCCGCTGTTTTGTGCGCTGCACAGATTCTGCGCAACGGCGCAGCTCATCGGCACGGCCGCTTACGCAACGGTGCTCACCCCGGGACTGTGCGCCTCCGATCATTCTGCCGCGGCGGGGGCGCCGTAGGCCTCCGCGATCATGTAACCGGAAAGCGTCGCGTAGGCTTTACCCCAGGCCGCCGCCGTTTCTGGCGTCCATTTCGGCCCAAGTCCCTTTTCCAGGGTCCAAAGCAATGCCTCACCGACCGGCTGGTAATGCTCAGGCATCACGCCGTAAGCAACGTGGCGCTTGGCAAGCCCGCTGGCGGCAGGCAAGATCGAGGGCAGATCCGCAAGCCCATTGACCACAAAAGAGAGCGTGGCCATGAGTTTGCGGCCTTGTTCGGCCATGTCTCCTTTGAAGAGAGGCTTAACATTAGGGGCGATCTCGAAGAGGCGTCCGTAGAAAAGCGCGGCCGCCTGTCCGGAGATTGGGGCTACCTCGGCAAAGCTCGATTGGATCAGGGTAACATCGCTTGCTTGCATGAATGTCCTCGCTTTAGGGTTCGAACAAACATTGGCGCTCCCGGTGCATGCTCTGGCCGCAGCCGGGGTAGGCTGGCATCGAAACGGATCGCCTCCCCGGCCGGGACACGTCCCGTACGAGGCGCGCGTTACAATTGAGCCGGCCCGGCGTCGCACTCTCTCCATGAACGCCGGTCCCGATGAGGCAATTTGCGTGCCACAGTGCGATCAGAGCGCAACGCGTTGATTTGGCGCTCTCGTTCTGTACAGGAGGGTCCGGACTGGAGGGAGACGAGGGGTAAAGTGCCGCCTGTTTTTTGCAGCGCACAAAACCTATGCGGTGGGCCCGAAGGCGCGGTCGAACAAATCTGGCGAGAATACAGCTTGCGCAGCCTCGGTGCGGCCAGGGTGCGCCTGTCCCCAACGGACCATTTGCGAGTAGAGCCAAGCTGCTTGGCCTTCATCCGGCCGGCCCCAGCCCCCGGCACCTAGGATTAGATAGCGGCTATCGGCGCGGGTCGCACCTTCCGGGTCAACTCTGAGAGCACCGCTCAGAGCCTCTCTGATCGCATCGCACCCGGCACCGATCCGGTCCGGCGCAGACAGCCTTTCGCAGCAGGCGTCCCAATTTTCGGCCTGGTTGGCGAAAGCCGCCGCTGCCGAGACGGCGCGCATGAGCCGGATCATTGTCCGCTCATGACGCGCGGCCCAATCGGTTCGCGCTGCCAAAACTTTCTCCGTGAGGCGCTCAACGATCTCGCAGCCGTAATGCAGAATATGGCCCAGCCCCTGTCCCGCAGCGACCGAACTCCACGGGGCGCCTACGCAGAAGCCGTCTACCTCACCGCTTTTCAGGCTTTCAGCCATGTAGGACGGAGGCAGAACTACGACACGAACGTCCTCGGCCGTATCGATTCCGCCGGCGGCCATCCAGAAACGCAATTGGTAAGTGTGGCAAGAGAAGGGAAAGGTGGTGCCGAAGGTGAGCGGAGTTTTGCCAATGTGCTTGCGGCCGGCGATAATCCAAGAAAGCGCCTCAGAAGTGGAGAGAGGCGTAACAGTGCGCCCCTCTAAACGCATCATTATACTGTGATAGAGAGGCCTGCTTACTGTTATCGCATTGCCATTCGTGGCGAGGACAAAGGGCGCGGTTAGCGGCACGCTGCCGGGCATAAGATCGAGCGACGAAGCAATGGCCATGGGAGCGAGCATGTGCGCAACGTCGAATAGACCGGCGCTCAGCTTTTCGCGAATATTGGCCCAGGAAACTTCGCGGACCAGCTCGATTTCGAGCCCCTCCTCCCCGGCGAAACCGAAATCGGCCGCAACCAGGAGGGCCGCGGCGTCCACGAGGGGTATAAAGCCGGCGGTAATTTTGTCCGTCATCCGAGCAGCTCCGCCGCGGTCACGATGGCTTGGGCGATATCGGCGATCTTCTTCTTTTCGTTCATGGCGGTCTTTCTAAGCAGGCGGTAGGCCTCCTCTTCGCTCAAGCCCTTGGCTCGCATCAGGATTCCCTTGGCGCGGTCGATCACCTTGCGTTCCTCCAGGGCGCTTTTCGTCTTCTCTAACTCGTCCTGCAAGCGCGCCATCGCATTGAAACGCGAAATGCAGACATCGAGGATGGATTGCACCCGGTCCTTGTGCAGACCGCCTACGATATAGGCAGACACGCCCGCATCGATGGCAGCCGTGATGGCGGAGCGGTCGCTTTTGTCGACGAACATCGCAATCGGCCGCTTCACCGCCCGGCTCATTTGGAACAGCTGTTCGAGCGTATCGCGGCTCGGGTTCTCAAGGCCGATGATAACCACATCGGGATCGATATCGTAGATCGCCTGCAGAAGCCGCCGCGTTTGAGCGATGTGCACGACATCGCGATGCCCGGCCTCGCGCAATCCCGCCAGCAGGATTTCGGCGCGAAGCGGGTTTTCCTCGACAACGGCTATCTTCAGAGGCGCTTCCATCGCGGGCTGACACGCAAATTCGATGCCGCAAACGCAAGCGCTCGCTCGCGGGCCGGCGTCTTTCGTACGCCGAAGCGGCCCGATTGGGTTCGCGCTTGCGCCTACGCTGCTTACGAATATAGTACAAATCCATTGCCGCTTCGCCTTTTTCGGCTGCGCTTCGGTACGATGTCATGGTGGGCGAAAGCACCTTGCCAAAGGCTTAAACGCTCCAAGCCATTGATATTTCGCCAGAATATCCGGAAACGGCGACGCAGTCCGGCGGGATGGATGCACCGCTCATGGTTAATTTCGAACCAGAAATATATTTAACGGACTTTTTGAATCGCGAATTTGCGGCAAAAAACGCGAAAAATCCGGGTTTTGGCGGCGGGAAGAAATGGAAACTCGCCTTCATTAACCGTTCCAGCATTAACCAACAGGGGGCGCTATGAAAATGGCCATGCGCAGCCGCATCGAGAAGGCCAAATTATGATCGATCGATATACGTCAAAAGCTTAGATAGACCGATACTAAGAGGCCGGCCCTGAAGTGGAGAACTTCGCTTTAAGAGCACGAGATACACTTGACTACTTGTGGAGGGGTCTTAAGCGGCTTCGCACCGCTCGATTCTGGGTCGCGGAACACAACGCATCTGGAGTTCCTGGTGCAATTCTGCAACTCCTGGCCATTATCGCTTGCGCTACATTGACGCACAAGGCTCTACCTGAGCTATAATTTTAAGTCAATTTTTAACGGGTGTGCGTACGATGATTGCTCAACGTCTCTCGCAAATAACTACCGTCGCCGTGATTCTTGGATCGGTCTCCCAAGGCTCGGCGCAATCCCTCGCCAATATACAGCAGCAATTAAATGTCCTTCAGACCCCCTTAGTTTTAACGCCGCAATTCGCTGCGCCCGGCGGAACGTCTGGAGGAGAGGGAGAAGGTTGGAGTTACAGATCTACAACTTCGACATCGGCAAAAGTTGACGCGTGTGCAGATCCTGAGACGATACTTGACTACCTGCTTCGCAGCAAGGATGTGCCGAAGACCATTCCAATGACTGCGCAAACTGAAATTAAAAAGCTAAAGACTGACCTAAACAATCTTGAAAAGCTTCCCAAAGGCTCAACGCTTAGAAAGAAGGCCGCAGACAGTACGCTTAAAGCGTTATTCGCTTTTCTAGAAAGAAACGGTATAAGAAGACCGGAGGAATGGCCTCCCTCCGCTGCAAAAGCGCGCATTAACCTCGCCTTTCCCATAGGTTTTTGTAAGAATCAGCAGCCAACGACGGTGAAATTCAATTTTCCGTTTAATCCCACCTATGAATCGAATGTCCTCAAGACAGACCAGAACATTAATGCCGATAACTCTCTTGGTTTTGGCGGCACGGTCCAAGTGGTCATGCCAGGTGCGCGGCCCTATGACCTCATCGGTTTGAGCGTTCAGTCGGCATCGTCGCGTTACGATAAGTTTGTGTCCAAGGACGTAGACGCTGTCATGATCCAGGGGGCCTATCAATTCTTTATCAGTGCCTCTGGTTATAATACCATTAGTAAAAACACTGTACCTAATATTACATCCGGAACTATTGATAATCATGACATGCCTGCGCAGAATTTAATCGCAGTCGAGACCGTCACGCTCGGATTCCAGAACCAGACCGCTTATACGCCGCCCTTCCACCTCGAGAAAGTAGACTTGTTCACCCCGCAAGTCACATACGGCTATCAGAATATTTCGTTGGCACCCTTGGTTGGCGGCATCGAGCGGAATATTTGCGAGGCGGCGTCGCCCGACTACAGAAAATACGGTTTTTGCTACTATTTGAACCTTGCCTTGACAGCGGGGCAGACATATTCCGATCTCCCTGCTCAGGAGAACGCCAATGTAGCGGTTTCCGCGACAGTCGGAAAAAGATTTAACCAATCCGATTGGAAGCTCGAGATCCAAACTATGTTCACGGAGCGGAGCTACGAAAGTGTCCCTGGCGGCCGCAACGATACGCTCCTGCAAATAGGACCGAACCTCACTTACGCACCCCCTCCATTCAATAGTTCCATGGGCGATATCGCGGCCTCGTTTTCCTTGCCGGCGACCTATTATGAGAATTCCTCAACAATTGCTAAGGATACGTGGCGTGGCGTCATCGCCATGCCGACACTCACGCTTGCATTCCAGCCCGTTGCCGGACTCAACTGAAACTTGCGTTTCCCTCGTAACTCTGATCGGCCGGTTATGGCCCAAGGGAGGCTTCGGGCAACCGTCCGCTTCCGGTGCAAAGCGTCAGCGATAGGCATTCGCTCTAGCCGGCTGTTGCCTCAGCGCGTGCTTCGTGACAAAGCATTGCCTCACGCTTCGTCGCAACCGCTTCCGCCTTGGCATTCCCATGAAATTCACGCTTCTCTGGCTCAAAGATCACCTGCAAACCGAGGCCTCGCTCGACGAGATCGCATCGAAGCTCACCCTTATCGGCCTTGAAGTCGAAGGCATCGAGGATCCGGCGGCGAAACTGAAAGATTTCACCATCGCGCGGGTGCTGGAGGCCGAGCCGCACCCGAACGCGGATAAGCTGCGCGTCTGCAAGGTGGAGACGGGC
>JBKQIH010000297.1:0-3679 GCA_052148445.1 Rhodomicrobium sp. | reverse complement strand
GTTCTCCCTTGAGAACCGTGGAAGACCACCACGTTGATAGGCTGGATGTGGAAGCGCGGCAACGCGTGGAGCTTACCAGTACTAATAGTTCGATCGGCTTCATCGCTCTCATTAGTCAATGCTCACTGCAAAAGTGAGTTGACGAAAAGACAATCCAGATCATTCTGAGAGACAAGCTTCGGCCCCAACAGGCCGGGCTTGTTATCCTAAACATCCTTCGTTTGCCTGGTGATTTTAGCGGAACGCCCCCACTCGATCCCATACCGAACTCGACCGTGAAACGTTCCTGCGCCGATGGTACTACACTGTGGGAGAGTAGGTCGTTGCCAGGCATACCAAGGATGTTTCAATCCCCTTTCTAAGAACAAGCATCGCTAGATGATACGCAGTATCAAATTCAAACCCCGCCATTTTTGGCGGGGTTTTTTTGCGTTTAAAATCCTCGCCGTTACACGTCCGATTGGCCCGCGACGCGCCCGTCGCGGGCAACGACCATGACATCGGCGTGAATGCTGCCATTGTTCAGTGTTTTGACGGCATGCTGCCAGGCAAGGCGTGCAACATAGTCTGCGAGCGGTATCTTTGCCGGCGCCGCGAGTTCCAAGATTTCCTGCGCGGTGTTTGCTTTCACGGCCGCTTCAACTAGAGCTTCATCCGCGCCAAGGTTGCGAAGCCAGCTCGCGATCAGCACGAGATCGACCACGCCTCGCTTTGAATGCAGATCGAGCCGGCCCGCGGCGAGCTTCGACATTTTGGCAAATCCGCCCGCAATCGTTACGCGCGGCACGGGGTGCGTTTTGAGGTATTTGAGCATCCCGCCGACGAAATCGCCCATATCGATGAGCGCGATATCCGGCAGGTTGTACACTCGCGCCACGGCAGCTTCGGAAACCGAGCCTGTCGCGCCGGCGATGTGCGTCAGCCCGGCCGCGCGCGCGACATCGATACCGCGATGAATGGTGTCGATCCAGGCCGAACAGGAATATGGGACCACAATACCGGTGGTACCGAGGATCGAAAGTCCGCCAACGATGCCGAGCCTCGCATTCAATGTTTTTTCCGCGAGTTTCTCGCCGCCGGGAATGGAGATTTCCACAGCAATATCCACAGGCGCGCCATGGAACTCCGCCGCCTCCCGCACCGCTTCGCGGATCATGGCGCGCGGTACCGGATTGATCGCGGGCTCGCCCGGCGGAATGGGAAGGCCCGCGCGCGTCACCGAGCCAACGCCGGGCCCGGCTCGAAAGGTCACGCCGCTCCCCGGTTCGCCGCGCGCGACCGTTGCAACAATGAGCGCGCCGTGGGTCACATCGGGGTCGTCACCCGCGTCTTTGACGATTCCCGCCCGGGCCCAGCCCGGTCCAGCTTCGTTCAGCGCTAGCGCAAAGCCGGGCCGCGCGCCAT
The DNA here is from genome assembly GCA_052148445.1 of Rhodomicrobium sp. Lineage (GTDB taxonomy): Bacteria > Pseudomonadota > Alphaproteobacteria > Rhizobiales > Rhodomicrobiaceae > Rhodomicrobium. The sequence goes on along the minus strand of JBKQIH010000297.1, from coordinate 2,275 downwards.
TCGGAAGGGTCACGGCGACTGGGTCGGGGAAGCCGCCGCCAAAAAGCGCTTGGCAAGCCGCGCGTGTTGCGGCCGCAGCGCAAGTTCCGGTGGTCCAGCCGCGCCGCAAAGCATGGCCGGCCGGTAACTCCGGCGCCGGTTGCGAGGATTTGCCGCTGTCGCTCATAAGCGCTATGTAGAGCAATGTTTTCGACTTACAGCAAGCCGCGTGGCCTCATCGTTGCCGCACCCCGCTCGGGCTCCGGCAAAACGACGGTTACGCTTGGGCTCCTGCGAGCGCTGAGCCGGCGCGGGCTCACCGTCCAGCCCTTCAAATGCGGTCCCGATTACATCGACCCGGCGTTTCACGAAGCCGCTTGCGGCCGTCCGAGCTATAATCTCGATAGCTGGGCGATGCGAAAACAAACAGCGACGGCTCTCCTGAGAGTGGCGGAGGGCGCGGATTTTATTGTCGCCGAAGCATCGATGGGGTTGTTCGACGGCGTTATTGTGCCCGGCCAATGGGGCAATGGCGCAAGCGCCGATATCGCCGCGGCGGCGCATTTGCCGGCCGTCCTCGTTCTCGACATTTCGGGCCAAGCGCAGACAGCCGCGGCGGTGGCGCGCGGCTTCGCGGGCTTCCGTCCCAATTTGGAAATTGCGGGCGTTATCTTGAACCGCGCCGCGAGCTCGCGGCATGAGAAGCTGGCCCGGGACGGGTTCGAACGGATCGGGATGCCGGTATTTGGAGCGATCCCGCGCAAGGAGGCAATCGCGCTTCCCGAGCGCCATCTCGGATTGGTCCAGGCCGGTGAGGTCGCCCAGCTTGCGGCTTGCCTCGACGCTTTGGCCGGTCTCGCCGAGGCTTATCTCGATATCGATGCTTTGCTGAAGGCCCCCTCACCCCGTCCCTCTTCCCGCTGGGGAGAGGGAACGCTCGAAACTCCCTGTCACTCTGTGGAGCGGGCGCAGCTCTTGCGTCCGCCAGGTCAGCGGATCGCGCTCGCTCAGGACGCGGCGTTCTCCTTCGTTTATCCCCATCTTCTTAAAGCGTGGCGGGAGGCGGGAACGGAAATCCTGCCTTTCTCGCCGCTTGCCGATGAGACGCCGGACCGCTCGGCCGATGCGGTCTGGCTCCCCGGTGGCTATCCCGAGCTTCATGCCGGGCGCTTGGCCGCGAACGCAAACTTTCTCGCCGGTGTCCGCGCCTTCGCCGCAACAAAGCCGGTTCACGGCGAGTGCGGCGGCTATATGGTCCTGGGCGAGGGGCTCATCGGCGCGCATGGCGAGCGGCACGCCATGCTCGGGCTCCTCCGGCTGGTCACAAGCTTCGCCGCGCGGAAGCTTCATCTGGGATACCGCCGCGCTGAACTCCTGACCGGCTGTGTTCTCGGCCTCCCCGGCGATCGCTTTGCCGGGCACGAATTTCATTATTCATCGGTGCTCGCCGAGGACGGTGAAAGGCTTTTCGCCTTGGCGGATGCCGAGGCGTCCATGCCAGCAGGGGGTTTGCGCAACGGCACCGTCACCGGCTCGTTCCTCCATATTATAGACAGATGGAACCCGGGTGAGGCTCCCGCCCCAATACACGTTTGACTGCCTCTGAAAATGACCTAATAGTCTAAGCGTCGCCGCTCTGGAGGAACAATGATCACAATTTATGGCCGCGCTTCGTCCTGGAACGTGCGCAAAGTTCTGTTCTTTTTGGAAGATGTTGGGCTTCCCTACGAGCGGCTCGATTTCGGGCGCGGCTTTGCACCAACGAACACGCCGGAATTCTTGGCGCTGAACCCAAACGGGCTGGTTCCCGTTCTGGCCGATGACGGCGTCGTGATCTGGGAAACCCACGCGATCCTGCGCTATCTCGCCGCGAAGAACGGGCCGGAAAGCTATTATCCCGCGAACCTCGCGCGCCGCGCTATCGTCGAGCAGTGGCTCGATTGGAAGCTTGCGCATGTCTCGCCTGCCATGAAGCCTCTGTTTTTCCGGCATTTTTTGAAGATGGGCGAATTCACCGGCCGGGAGATGGAAGAAGCCGAGGCCGAATGTGCGAAGCTGTTCACCATCCTCGACGGCCAATTGGCCAAAACCGGCCCGTATGTGGCCGGCCCCGATATTACCATCGCCGACAGCGCCGTCGGCATGGCCGTGCACCGCTGGCTCAACCTTCCGCTGAAGCGCCCGGACCTGCCTCATGTCCGCGGGTATTACGAAACGCTGTCGCGGCTGCCCTCTTACGAGAAGACCGTGCGGATCGGCATGCCGTAAGCCTGGCTGCCGCGCGAAAGGAAAGCCC
>JBKQIH010000296.1:0-23875 GCA_052148445.1 Rhodomicrobium sp. | reverse complement strand
CATGCGAAAACTCATCGTCATCCGGAGCGCCATGCTGAAGGACGATCAGCCATGGAAACATGCAAAAACAGCTTGAAAATAGACACGGTAGATCGCCACGGCGGCCAACGCCGCCTCGCGATGACGGTGCGTCCGATCAAGCGCACGATGCTTTAGGCGGCGTGCTGCATTCTCGCCTCATTGGCCGCGACAACCGCGAGCGCAGTCATATTGACAAGGCGCCGCACGGTAGCGGACGGGGTGAGAATATGCACGGGCAGCGCCGCGCCGAGGAGAATAGGCCCGATTGGGGTCGCCGAGCCTAGCACCTTGATGGCGTTGTAACTAATGTTCGCCGCATCGAGGCCCGGCATGATCAGCACATTGGCGTCACCCGTGAGTTTCGAATGCGGAAAAAGTTCGCTCCGGATGGCCTCCGAAAGCGCAGCGTCGGACTGCATCTCGCCTTCCGCCTCGATGCCAGGTTCGCGCTCCCAAAAAATGCTAAGCGCATCGCGCATCTTGTCCGCACTTTCCGTGGGCCTGCTCCCGAAATTCGAATGGGACACAAATGCTAGCTTCGGCGCGAGTCCGAACCGGCTAACCTGTTGAGCCGACAGGACCGCGATCTCTGCGATCTCCTCAGCCGAAGGGTTGTAATTTACTTGGGTGTCGGCAATGAAGAACGTGCCCGATGGCAGCACGAGCGCGCTCAAACCGGCAAAAGTGCACACGCCCTCGCGCTTGCCGATGATGTCGCTGATGTCCTTTAAGTGCCGGTCGAACCGCCCGGCCGTGCCGCAGATCATGGCGTCGCCCGCGCCGCGTTTGAGGAGCATGGAAGCGATCACGGTGTTCTGGCGGCGCACGGCGGCGCGTGCGTCCGAGCGAAGCACGCCTCTGCGTTCGGTCAGCCGGTGATAGTCCTCGGCCATATCGTCGACGCTCTTATCCTCCGACGGGTCGAAAACCTCAAAATCGCGGCCTGGCGTCATCGGAAGCGAAAGCTCCCTCAGCCGCTCCTCCATGAAGCGCCGGTTGCCGACAAGAACGGGGTGGGCGATGCCCTCGGACAAGACCTGATAAGCGGCTTGCAAGACCTTGATGCGGTCGCCCTCCGCGAAGATGACGCGTTTCGGTGCTTTTTTTGCGGCGTCGAAAACGGGCTTCATTACAAGGCCCGAGCGGAACACAAAGCGCGAAAGCTTGTCCCGATAGGCGTCGAAATCCTGGATCGGGCGCGTGGCAACGCCGGAGTCCATCGCGGCCTTCGCGACGGCCGGCGCGAGCTTGGTGATGAGCCGGGGATCGAACGGCTTAGGGATGATGTAGTCCGCGCCGAAGGCGAAGCTCTCGGCGCCGTAAGCGGTGAGCACGACATCTGAGGCTTCCGCCTGGGCCAGCTCCGCGATGGCCATCGCACAGGCCTTTTTCATCTCCTCGTTGATCGCGGTGGCGCCGGCATCCAGCGCGCCCCGGAACAGGAATGGAAAGCACAGGACATTGTTGACCTGGTTCGGGTAGTCCGAACGGCCCGTGGCGACGATGGCGTCAGGGCGGACGGCTTTGACTTCCTCCGGCATGATCTCCGGCGTGGGATTTGCAAGCGCCATGACGATGGGGCGTTCGGCCATGGTTTTGACCGTATCGGCGGTGAGCACACCCGGCGCGGAGAGCCCGAGAAAGATATCGGCCCCGGCGAGTGTTTCGGCCAGGCGCCGGAACGGCGTGGCCCTCGCATAGCGGGCGAGATAAGGGTTCATTTCCTCCGTGCGGCCTTCGAAAACGACGCCAACCCGGTCGGTGACGAAAATATGCTCGCGCTTAAGGCCGAGGCTCACAAGCAGATTAAGGCAAGCCAGCGCCGCCGCGCCGCCCCCGCATGCAGCGAGCCGCACCTGTCCGATGTCCTTGCCGGCGATCTTGAGCGCGTTCAGGATCGCTGCGGCGACCACAATCGCGGTGCCGTGCTGATCGTCGTGCATGACTGGGATATTCATCCGCTCGCGCAGTTTGTGCTCGATCTCGAAGCATTCGGGCGCCTTGATGTCTTCGAGATTGATCGCCCCGAAGGTCGGCTCCAGCGCGGCGACGGCATCCACAAAGCGGTCCGGGTCCTTGGCATCGACCTCGATGTCGAACACGTCGATATTGGCGAATTTCTTGAACAGAACCGCCTTGCCTTCCATCACCGGCTTCGAGGCGAGCGGGCCGATATTGCCGAGGCCGAGCACCGCGGTCCCGTTGGTGATCACGCCGACGAGGTTCGCGCGCGCCGTAAGCCGCGCCGCGGCGTGGGGGTTTTTCACGATCTCATCGCAGGCGAAGGCCACGCCCGGTGAATAAGCGAGCGAAAGATCGCGCTGCGTCGATAGCGGCTTTGTCGGGCAGATCGCGAGCTTACCAGGAGGGTCCGCCTCGTGATATTCGAGGGCGCTTCCTTTTAAATCTTTCGCCATGGCGCTCTCCGCTTGCTGCCCAGGTTCGATGCAAAGCTAGGCTTATATTCCCCGCGCCTGTCAACTCATCTGCCACGGCAGGTCAAAGGCAGGTCACTGCCCTGAACGCGCTCCGGTCCGTTACATTTCACATCCAAAGCGTGAAACGAGAAATCTTTTTGTGACTTCTTGCCCCTTCTTTTGAAAAAGCAGGCGGCATGCCTGGGAAAAGCCGTGCGACGGGTGAAATCCAGCTGCGGCGGGTGCTTCCATCGCGCTGACTGCGACAAAGCAAAACGCGGCGGAGGCAATTCTCTGTTTCAAACCCTTCTTCATGTCCTGGCATCCAAACCGTCTTACGGCTTGTTTGTCGGGACAGGGGACCTGCCGGTTCAAGCAAAGCTAAGCTGTTTCAGTTGCTTATGAGTGACGACCCGGCAAGAGCTCCCGGGTGATCCTTGTCAGGCGCGCGCCGGAGCGCCGTCCTCGACGGGCGCCACATCGACCGCCACTTCGACCTCATGCTCACCTCCGCCGAGCAGCACGCCGCTCACCGGGCTCACATCCTGGAAGTCGCGGCCGAAGGCGAGGGCGATGTGCTCATCTTTGGGCACAATGTTGTTGGTGGGGTCGAAGTCGACCCAGCCTGTCTCCGGGGCCCAGACCGAAATCCAGGCATGAGACGCATCCGCGCCGGCGAGCTTTGGCTGGCCCTCCGGCGGCCGCGTGAGTAAATAACCGCTCACATAGCGGGCGGCGAGGCCCAGCGTGCGCAGGCACGCGATCTCAATATGCGCGAAATCCTGACAGACGCCGCGCTTGGTTCTGAGCACCTCCTCGACCGGAGTTGCGACATCGGTCGATCCGCTCTGATAGGTGAAACCGTGATAGATGCGCGCGGTCAGGTCCGCGACCGCTTCCAGCAGCGGGCGCCCTTCGGGGAAGCTGGCGCGTGCAAATTTGTGAATGTCGCGCGAGGGACGGATATAGCGGGAAGGGCAGGAATAAAGTACCGCATCGAAAGTCTCTGCGCCGAGATTTGCCCGAAGCTGCGCCGCGGTGTCGTCCCAACTCGCGCCGCGGGCCATCTGGAACTGCGGCGGCGCCTGCACATTCACCTGCGCCTGAGAATGGATCACAAGTTTGGTGTGCTCTTGCTCGATCGTGATGACGTTGGAGGGATTGCCGAAATCGTCGGTGAAATCGGTTTGCGGCGACGGAGCGGGATCGATAATCAGACTGTGGCGGAGAACCGTTTGGTATGGGTGGGAGCGTGGTTTCAAATGCAGCAAATGGTCGGAATGCGAAACCGGCGCCGAATAGCGGTAGATGGTACGATGGCTGATTTCGTAGTTCATAGATGGCGTCCGAGCCGGGTGTAGACGCGCCTGGGCTCGTCTTCCGTGAGATTGAAATAACGCCGCGTAATGGCTTCGTTCAGCTTCGGCAAGCCCGAAATCAATGAACTCAGTAGCTCCTGAAGCCCCGTCCGCTTCTCTTCTGCGTCAGGGTGGGCGAGTTCGTTCACTTTAGCAAGCTGCACGCGCGTTTGTAGATCGAGGATGAGCCGCTGCTCCTCATTGTGCGCCGCCTGCTGCGAGGCCTGGGGCAGCGCTTTCAGGTGCTCCGAGATCTTGGCAAGCTGGAAGCCGATGCCGCGCGGATTCGATTCGTCCAGCATCAGAAGATCGAGCACGAGCGCCAAGACCGGCGCAAAAAGATAGCGCTGCCGGAAGGTGATGATGCTATCCGCGACGTTGAGGACGAAAAAGAGGCGTGCCGTCTCCTCGTCTTCCAAATATTCGCCGAAGAGAGTGAGAAGCAGCTCCGCGAGATTGAGGGCACGCTCGATGCGCCTACCCATATCCTGGAAGCGCCAGCCGTAATTGCGCGTCATATTCTCGGCGGTGAGTCCGTTCAACTGGGCAAGTGTGACGATGCCGGAATTGAGCCTGTCGAGCAGCTGCTGAGAGTCGCTGATTTCCAGCGCGCTGGGAGAGCCGATGGTGGCGAAGCGCGAGAGCGTCTGCCAGACTTCTAGCGACAGGCGCTCGCGCACGATGCTACCTACCCGCAGCATGTTGTTCTTGAGGCCCGGAACGCTATAGGTGCGGCCCGGCACGGTCATCAGCAGACGCACAGCCTGCTCGATGGCTTTTGCATCCGAGCCTATGCCTTGAAGCGCGTTCGGCGGCTGATCCTTGCCGAGGATGAGTTCGAGCGCCTTCGGACCACCATCGCCCATGCCTGCGGTGCCGGTGTCCTCGGCACGGCTCAGCGCACCCCGCATCAGGCGCATGACCCAGTCGGCGCGCTCGCCATAGCGCCCGAGCCAATATAGGTCGTCGGCGACGCGGCTCCTGAGGCCGATCCCGGCGCGCAGGACATGCGCGGCCTCGCCCGCCGGACGCATCAAGCTGATATGCGGTACCGCCGCGTCCTCCTCCGAACAGACCCAAACGTCGCGGGAATGTCCATCCATCGCGGACATGGCGACACCGGGTGTGCCATCGAGCGACATGGCAAGGCCGCCTGGCATAACCCGGTACTCGCCATCCACCGCCGACACGTAGAGGCGCATGGCGAAGGGCCGCGCTTTCAGGCCATCGGCTGTCCAAGAGGGCACTGTCGCGCTATCGTGGCGTTCCTCGGCAACATAATTCTGCCCGTTAAGCTCCAGCTCGAATTTGAGCGCTTCCAGCTCGCGCCCGCTTAAGCGGTCCGGCATGATGCCCTGTTCGGCGCGGCCCGGCCGCCCCGTGCCCTCATGCGCATGCCGGATTACGAAACGCTCGGGATGAGCGAAGGCAAAAACGCGTGCGTCCAAATCGCCGAGCCAGCGCCTGTGCGTATCCTCAAGAACAAGGTCTTGCCCAAGCAGCGACCTCGCGACTTGCGGTAGCCACGGCGCGAGGCCGCGGTTTTCGACCACGGCGGTCCCAAGAAAATTGATCAGAAGCCGTGGGTTCCTCCGGAGTGTCTGCACAAGGCCGGTCGGTCCGGCGAATCGGTTGGGATCGAGTTCCAGCGGGTCGCAATGGCCGCCCTCGACACAGCGAATCATAAGATCGATCGGTTTGAGGCCCTCCAGCGTCTTCATATAGACCCGGCTTCCGATCACGCGCAGGTCGCGGCCCTCCACGAGCTGAAAACCGAGATAGCGCGAGAGATAGGCGTGGCTGAAGTAATCTTCGTGGCGCGTTCCGGGAGTGAGCAGCGTAATAAGAGGGTCGTCTCGCTCGACGCGCTGGAGAAGCTCGCTTTGTAGCTGCTCGAAATAGCGGGCAAGTCTCACCCCGTGGCAGGCACCGAAGACATCGCCCATAAGCTGGCCGTGGAGGAGCCGGTTTGCGAGTGCGAAGCCGACGCCGGCCGGCGTCTCGGCATGCACGTCGATGATCCGCCAAGCCCCGCACGTGTCGCGGACCACATCGGCTGCGAAGAAATTAATGAGATGAGCGCTAGGCCTCGCCTCACGGCAGGGATGAAGGAAAGCAGGATCGCTGAACACGAGCCGCGGCGGAACCTTACTCGATTTCAGCAGCAGCTGGGGACCGTAAATGTCCTTGGCAATGAGATCGAAAAGCGTGGCGCGTTGAATCATGCCGCGTTCGAGATGCGCCCACTCGTCGGCGGATATAACGATCGGGATGAGATCGATGGACCAGGGCTGCCGGCTGCCGGGCTCGGCGAACAGATCGTGTGCGATGCCGTTTTCCAAAACGAGCCGGCGCAGGCGTTCCTGACGCTGGGCTTGCTCATCGGGGAGCAACGCCGCAAAGGCTTTCCCGAATGCCGCCCATTGCGGCCTTGCGGTGCCGTCATACCCGGTGGCTTCATCCAAACCGCCTGCCGGCCGCTGATAACCTGAAAAGAAATCCTGCGGCGCCGCGGCCTCGTTTCTTGTGCTGCTCATAGCCTGCACTAGGCCGCTCCCGATCCGGCCGGGAGACATGGTCCCGATATCGTTTTCATCCTAACCCCCGCTGGAGACAGGACACCAGCGTCCCTAGATAAGTCTAACACCCCTTAAACGGCTCCGCTAGCATAGCTGGGCCATAGCGCCCTGCCTAAGTTTTAGGCAGGAGGCCATAAGCTTGACTATTGGGGCTGAAATGAGATGGAGGCGCGGCAGCGGAGAGAGCGCTGCCAGTCAGAATAGCTTAAAACCCGGAGGTAAAGGCAAACCGCCGGTCAGCGACTGCATCTTTTCGGCCATCGCCTGCTCAACTTTTTGTTTCGCGTCGTTGTGGGCTGCGACGATAAGGTCCTCGAGGATCTCTGCGTCGTCGGGCTTCATCAGGCTCTTATCGATGGACATGCGCGCCATGGCGCCTTTGCCGTTCAAGACGGCCTTGACGAGACCGCCCCCGGAAATGCCTTCGACCTGCATGCTTTCCAGCTCGGCCTGAAACTCCGCCATCTTGGCCTGAAGCTCCTGGGCCTGCTTCATCATTGACATGATATTCTTCATGAAACTCTCCTCATTCAGGCCAGCCAGGGCCTAGTCCAACGTGCGCACGTTCTTGATTTTAGCATCGGGGAAATGGTGCATCACGCTTTTGACGACAGGGTGCCTGCGGATTTCCTCCACAGCTTGCGCGGCCTCGGCGCGGCGCCGGACGCCGAGGGGTTCGAGCCCGCGTTCTTCGGAGAGCGACACGATCCAGCGCTCGCCAGTCCAGGATTGCATTTTGCGGGCCAAGTCCTGCGCCAAGTTTTGCGGCGCGCCGTCGAGGACGTGCAGTTCGATGAAGCCGGGCCCGAATTTCACAAGCTCGGCCTGTTCTTCGAGCGCGATCTTGAGCTTAATGTCCCGGAGTTCGCCGGCATGGGCCACGACATCCTCGAAAGACGCCAATTGCGGCCTGGCTTCCCGTTCGGTCCTCTCGGTGCTTTCCACCCGGACCGGTGCTCGCGCGGCGGTTTCTCCGGCGATTTGCCTCGTGTCTTCTTTGCTTCCGGGCCGCGCCGCGGGCTTGCCGGCTAGATCGCCTGCGATATCGGCAGGCGAAGGCAGCAGCGCGGTGTAACACATGCGGATGATGAGCATTTCGGTTGCGGCAAACGGCCTTGGCGCGCGCGCGGCTTCGTCGAGCCCCTTGAGCAGCATCTGCCAGGCAATGGCAAGCCTCGGGACCGGGATCGCGGCCGAAAGCCTGTCCGCGCGTTCCTTGTCCGCGGACGAGAAATCCGGCGGATAGATGCCGGGTACGGCTTTCAGGCGGGTCAATGCATGAACCGCATCGGCGGCGTCGGTCAAAATCATGAGAGGATCGCCGCCCTTATCGTGAAGGGCGTTGAGCGAGGTCAGGGCCGGTTGTGCATCCCCTTCGAAGATCCGTTCGAGCAGATCGAAAATCGCGCCGCGCCCGGAAAGCCCCAGCATCTCGAGGACCGCCGAAGAGGTCAGATAGCCTTCCCCAAGGGTCAGCGCTTGATCGAGCAGCGACAGGCCGTCGCGCACGGAACCTTCGGCAGCGCGTGCGATGAGTGCCAGCGCGCCATCTTCAGCGCTATGCCCTTCTTTCGCGAGGATACCTGCAAAGTGCGCCGCCAGCATGTCCGCATCGACGCGTCGCAAGTCGAAGCGCTGGCAGCGCGACAGGATGGTAACGGGAACTTTGCGGATTTCGGTCGTGGCGAAGATAAATTTCACATGCGGAGGCGGCTCTTCGAGCGTCTTCAGAAGCCCGTTGAACGCGGACTTCGACAGCATGTGAACTTCGTCGACGATGAAAACGCGGTAGCGCGCGGAGGCAGGCTTGTAGCGCACCGCTTCGATGATCTCGCGGACGTCGTCGATACCGGTGTTGGAGGCCGCATCCATTTCCAGCACATCGACATGCCGGCTTTCCATAATCGCCTGGCAATGCACGCCAAGCTCGCCGATATCGAGTGTCGGTTTGTCCGGCGTACCGGATCGCTCGTAATTGAGAGCGCGGGCGAGAATTCGCGCTGTGGTCGTCTTGCCGACGCCCCGCACGCCCGTCAGCATGTAAGCTTGTGCGATCCGGTCCATCTCGAACGCGTTCCGGAGCGTCCTCACCATGAGATTCTGGCCGATGAGGTCGTCAAAGGTTTGCGGGCGGTATTTGCGGGCGAGGACGAGGTAGGGCTCTCGCGGCTGTCCCTGCAAATCCTGCGATGGTTCTTGCGCGGGTGCCCGCATTTTATCGCTGGATTTGCTCATGAGCCACGAAAGGCAAGTCCATCGTCAGGAGACAAAGCGCCCTGCCGGGCACACAAGTGAGAGGCTGGACAGCAACCCGTATCCGGTTCGTTAGGGCTGCTTCCTTCCGGACCTGACCCGGTTGGCGAGAGACACGTCTGCGCCAACCTCCCGTCCTCTATATTGCCGGCTGCGCTCCCGGGCGCAAGAGCGGTGTAGCGCATTCCGCCATCTTTCCAAGCAGAGCCGCACCGCTCCGGCCTATGCATGCGGCTTCGGTGCTCTCCCAAGCGGGCTGCCGCCCTGAATTCTACGCCACAATCCGCTTTGGACAGGGGCCGTGCTTGTTTGTTGCGTATTCGGACGGAATGAACGCGATGACGAGGCTGAACAACCCGCCCACATAAGGAATTATCGAAACCAGCACCAACCATCCAGACAGTCCCACGTCGTGCAATCTGCGTACGAAAATCGCGAGATGTGGAATAATCATTGCAAGCAAAAATAGGCCGCCAAAAATCACCAGCACAACAGGATGGGGATGAGGCTTATTCAAATGACCCGACGCTCCGTCGATCGCTGCCCCGGCCGTTACGATTAGCGATAAGGCAAGCAAGTAAAAAAGTACGAATGACCAATATTCCTTGCGTCGGGCCCTCCCCGAGAAGGTCGCGTATTTTTTTCCGATGGCGCGCGTGAAATACTCCCACATGGAGAGCTTCTCCACGGCGAGATCGCCGAAGGCGGATCGGGCCGCTTGATAGCGGCCCGGAGCAGGATCGAGCAACGATTTATACACAAAATCGGTCTCTGACAGCGGCATCCAACTTGAATAACCGCCTTTCCATGCGAGGGTGGATGCATATAGCACGCCCGCCTCGTACAAGGCCTTCATCTGCTCATCCGAAAATGGACCTTTAGATTGCCCATCCTGCTGAATATGCCAAGCAGACATGCCAAAACCCCGCCACAGCAATTAGCGCCCTATGCACGTTGCATAGCCTAATAAGTCAATGTCCTTGCGCTTGCAACCGGGCTTCCGCAGACATGCCCTTATGCTTGCCGCTATGCCACTGACTTGTGAGGCGCTTGGCGAAGAGCTTCGCTTTTTCAGAATAAAGCCGGCCCCCCAGCGAAGCCGCCTCGCCCAAGAGGTCCGCCTGCTTTTTTTCGATGCAGCGGCATAGCATCCGGACGTCCCCCGGACTACGGAATACGATTCGGTTGGCAAGGATCGTTTCGTTCAATACCGTGAGGTCGTTGTGCAAGCCGAGGACGTCGGACAGTAGCCGGGCTAGCGCGATGCGTGCCTTCGCCTCTTTCGGCCACACTTCTTTCAAAAGGAGAGTCTGGCGCCAGTGCCGCTGAACAGCCTTGCGCCAATCGTGCAGAGCCTCAGCGCTGCCGTCTGTGAGCGCGGCCTTCATCGCGTGCCGGCCCTTCCGGTAGGTTCCGCTCGCCGAATCGAGCAAGTCGCTCATTTTCGCTCCGCGTAGGTCGAGCTTCTCCAGGCTCGCCTTGGCCTTTTCCAAATCGTTCAAGACTGTTCCAAGTCCGGCATGATTGAGATTTTCCTCGACCCGGTCGCGGCGTGCTCTGAGAAACGATAGCAAGTCGGAGAAGGCGCGGGCGTTTGGGCTGCCTTCGCAGGTTTTTTCAAGCGCTTCGGCGGCACCGATGACTACATAGGCATCGCGGCTCGACGCCAGCGAGCGGGCAGCCGAAGCGATGAGCTTTTTGGTGGCTTTAGCCTTGTTGCCGCGCTCTGCCGGCTCCACGAGACAAAGGAGCGCGCGGATTTTCTTGAAGTGCTTGCGGGCGGAATGGATCGCCGCGTGATCGCGGTCCGCCGATTTTAGACGCTCATGGGCCGCGCCAAGCTCGCCGGCAACGATGCCTGCCACCGCATCCCGCAATGGCTTGGCCATGCTCAAGCGATAATGCATTTCGAATATGTCCTCGAGGGTATTGGGGTAGCCTTGCAGAATCCACTTAGACTTAACTATAGTCAAGGGAAAAATGCTTTTTGTTATCAACAAATAAGCTCCGGGTGGTATCGCCGGGCGCCACACTCGAAGCTACACTGCAAATTTGGCCGAACGCTTCGGCTCTGTCATCTCGCTCGCACGGTGGCATGAATGACGCGCCGTTTCAGGAACATAGGGCGCGGAGACCGTTGTGGGCGCCTCATCGCCGGTCTCAAGGCTGTCGACATGCAAAGTGATGCTTGAGATATCAGAGTTAAGGGAGTAAGAGAGCCGCCTGATGTTTTTGAGGATTGAATGCGGTGCTTACCGGAGCTCAGCTGCGCGCCGCGCGCGCGCTTCTCGGCATTGACCAGAAAACGCTCGCGGATCAGGCGGGCGTATCCTTGCCGACCGTCCAGCGCATGGAATCGAGCCCGGGCACGGTCCGGGGGGTCGTCGATACTCTTACGAAGATCGTCGAGGCGCTCGACCGCGCCGGGATTGAGATTATCCAAGATGGCGTTCAAAGCGGCGGCGGGGGCCGGGGCGTGCGCCTCAAGAAACCGGCGGAGAGAGCTGCCGAATGACGGAGGAATGGCCCCTTAACGCGCTCGGCATCGCGCTCGCCATCTATGCGGCAGGCGCGCTTCTCGGCATCGTTCTTCCGCGCCGCGCGCTGGGCATCGTATATCCGATTTGCACGGCTGCCGCGCTCTTGGCCTGTGCCGCCGATATTGCGGCCCTCGCCGGGCACGCAAGCCTTCATGCACAGCTACCCATCGGGCTCCCCACGTCCGGGCTCAAATTTCATCTGGACGGCCTGGCTGCATTTTTCGGCCTCATCGTGAATCTTGGCATCGCGGCCTCGAGCTTTTACGGGCTCGGACTCGGAAAGAGCGATCTTTCGAAGCGGATCGAACCGTTCTATCCGGCCTTTTGCGCCGCCATGAACGTGGTGCTTCTGGCGGACGACGCCTTCGGCTTTCTATTCTTCTGGGAGCTGATGTCTCTGAGTTCGTGGGCGCTCGTGGTATCCCGCCACGGCGAAGAGGAGAGCCGCAAAGCCGGATACGTCTATCTGATTATGGCGGCAATGGGAACCTCTGCCTTGCTGTTCGCGTTCGGCGGCTTGGCGGGCCCCGCCGGCGGCTATACCTTCGATGCGATCCGCGCTCATAAGCTCACGCCGCTCGTATCGGCGCTGGTGCTCGTGGCGGCGCTCTTCGGCACCGGATCGAAGGCAGGCCTCATGCCTCTTCACGCTTGGCTGCCGCTGGCCCATCCCGCCGCACCGAGCCATGTCTCGGCACTTATGAGCGGCGTCATGACCAAGGTCGCGGTTTATGCCATCATCCGCATCGTTTTCGATCTTCTCGGAAATCCGCCTTGGTGGTGGTCGCTGCCCTTCATTGTCCTCGGCGCGGCCACGGCGGTGGGCGGCCTTCTCTATGCGGTGCAGGACTGCGACCTCAAGCGCGTCCTCGCATACTCCACCATCGAGAATATCGGCATCATATTTGCGGGTCTTGGGCTGGCTATTGCGTTCAAGGCCACTGGCATCGTAGCCGCCGCCGCGGTGGCGATGGCGGCGGCGCTGCTTCATTCGCTGAACCACTCCTGGTTCAAATCGCTGCTATTTCTCGGAGCCGGCGCGGTGCTTCACGCGACCGGGAAGAAAGATCTTAATTCCCTCGGCGGGCTTATCCACAGCATGCCAAAGACGGCCTTCTGCTGGCTGATCGGTGCGCTTGCAATCTCCGCGCTGCCGCCGCTCAACGGCTTCGTATCCGAATGGCTGCTTTTTCAGGCCGTGCTGGCGGGGCCTGGCTTTCCGGAACCCATATTGAGGTTCCTCTCGCCGGTCTTGGGCGCGATGCTGGCGCTCGCCGCGGGACTCGCCGCGGCTTGTTTCGTGCGCGCCTACGGCACGGTCTTCCTCGGCCGGCCGAGAAGCAGAGAGGCGGCGGAGGCGCATGAAGTCCCGTTCGTACAAATCGCCGCAATTGGCTTCCTGGCGGTTTTATGTGTGCTTGGGGGCCTGTTCGGCGGCTTCAGCGCCTATGCCATCGGGCCTTTGCTGACCACACTTACCGGAACCGAGCTCACCGGCCTTGCGAATGGGCCGACGCGGCTTTCTCTGATCGCCTTCGATCAAGCGCGCAGCATCTACGACGCCCCCACGATCGCGCTGTTCGTGGCCATTTCGTCCATTTCGACCATGCTCTTCGTACATTTTTTCTCTAACAGGCGGACACGGCGCGCTCCCGCCTGGGATTGCGGCTTTCCGGATGCATCTACCGCTACGCAATACACCGGATCGAGCTTCAGCCAGCCTCTGAGGAGAGTCTACAAGGGTGTGGTGCTTGGCTCGGAGGAAACGCTCGACATGCCGCCGCCAGGCGATCTCAGGCCGGCGCACTTTTCGATACGGTTCAAGGATTATGCGTGGCGCGCCCTTTACGAAGCGCCGGCAGAGGGCATCCTGGCCTTGGCCGATCGCGCCAACGCCTTTCAATTTCTTTCGATTCGCCAATACCTCGTTCTCATGTTCTCAACGCTCATTGCCCTTCTCATCGTGACCGCGGTGTGGATGTAATGGCCTCCCAGATTCAATCGTTCCTCGCGCAAGGCGCCCAAATGTTCCTGGTGCTTACCATTGCGCCCGCCTTGGCTGGGGTCACGCGCAAGGTGAAAGCACGTCTGACGCGCCGGCAAGGTCCGCCGGTGATTCAGCCGTACCGCGATCTTTTGAAGCTCATCCGCAAAGAAACGGTCCTTGCCGGGAACGCATCCTGGTTCCTTCGATCCGCCCCTTACGTCATCTTCGCGCTCACCTGGGTTGCGACCGCGCTCGTGCCCACCTTCGCGTCCGGGCTGATGTTCAATTGGGCAGGCGATGTCGTTGCGATTGTCGCGCTGCTCGGCGCCGCGCGGATGCTCTTGGCGCTGGCCGCAATGGACGTTGGCACGAGCTTCGGCGGCCTGGGCTCCTCTCGCGAGATGATGATCGCCACGCTCGCCGAGCCCGCGACGTTGCTTGTCATGCTCACGACCGCGCTTGCGGCAGGCACAACGAGGCTTCCAGCGGTTGCCCAATTCCTGATTAGCCAGCCGTTCGAAATCCGCGTATCGTTTGCGCTGGCCTTTGTCGCGCTTGTGATGGTGGCGCTCGCCGAAAATGCGCGCATCCCCGTCGACAACCCCGCCACTCATCTTGAGCTGACCATGGTCCACGAAGCGATGGTCCTCGAATATTCAGGACGCCATCTCGCGGTGATCGAGGCGGCCGGTCATCTCAAGCTCGTCCTTTACATTTCCCTTCTCATCTGCCTGTTCCTGCCCTTCGGCATGGCCCCGCTCAACGGGGAGCCCGTCGTCTGGATGATCGGGCTCGGCGCTTTTCTCACTAAGGTGTTTCTGGCCGCCGTGGCCCTCGGCGTTTGGGAAGTGAGTATCGCCAAAATGCGGGTCTTCCGGGTGAGCGAGTTTCTCGGCAGCGCGTTCGTTTTCTCCTTCCTCGCCATCCTTTTGGCGTTTCTTTCGAGGGAGGTGCTGCGGTGACGCACGGATACGACGTTGCGCACTTCCTGGCCGGCATGATGCTCGTGCTGAGCTTCACGCTGCTCTATCAGGATCGCCTCTTCGCGGTGCTCAACACTTTTGCGGCGCAGGCCATGCTGCTCGCCTTCGCGGTGGCTTGGCAGGGCTACGTTTATAATTCGCCCGACCTCTTCATCACGGCCGCAATGGCGTTCGGCCTCAAGGGCATGCTCATCCCGTTGGCCTTGAACCGCATGGTTGTCCGCCTCGGCATCCATCGTGACGTCGATCAGGCGGTAAACGTGCCTATGGCGATGTTTCTAGGACTCGGGCTGACAAGTCTCGCGCTCTTGCTCGTTTTGAAGGTGACGCCCGGCGCCGCCTCGTTCACGCGCGAAGGGCTCGCCCTGGCGCTTGCCATCATTCTCCTCGGCTTTTTGATGATGATCGTGAGGCGCAACGCAGTCACCCAGATCGTCGGCTTCATGTCCATCGAGAACGGCCTCATCCTCGCCGCAACCGGCGCGCGGGGCATGCCGCTCGTCGTGGAGGTCAGTGTCGCCTTCTCGGTGCTGATCGCGCTTTTCGTATTCGCGGTTTTCGTGTTCAGGATCCGCGAGCGATTCGACAGCGTCGATATCGAATCCCTCCACCGTGTGCGCGGAGAAGGCCGATGAACGGCGCCGTTTATGCCGTCGCCCTCATCCCGGCGATCTCCGCCCTGCTCTTGGCCCTCATCCCGGCCTACAAGGTCACGGCGATTGGGAACGTATTTGCCTCAGGGCTCACCTTTACGGCGGCCCTCTCGCTTCTAACCGCGCCTCCCATTGTCGAGAATTACGTTATTCTCGACGATCTGAACACGTTTTTCATCGTCCTGAACACGCTCGTCGGCTTCACGACCTCGGCGTTTAGCGCGAGCTATATCGGCCACGAGATCGAAACCGGGCATCTCACGCCGCTGTTCGTCCGCTTCTATCATGCCATGTTTCAGGGCATGATGGCTGCGATGAACGTAGCGCTGCTCGCCAACAACATCGGTGTGATGTGGGTGGGGCTTGAGCTTGCGACGCTGATGACCGTCATCATGGTTGGCATTTACCGGACGCCTCAAGCGTTAGAAGCGGCCTGGAAGTATTTCATCCTCGGCATTGTCGGCATCTCGCTGGCCTTTTTCGGCACTATTCTCGTTTATCTCGCGGGCCAAGGTGTTCTCGGCGAAGGGCTGCCAGCGATGACGTGGAGCCGGCTGCTGGCCGCCGCCCCGAAGCTGGACGCCGCACTCTTGAATCTCGCCTTCATTTTCCTGCTTGTCGGCTACGGCACAAAAGTCGGGCTCGCGCCGCTGCATGCGTGGCTACCCGACGCCCATGCGGAGGGGCCTACGCCCATATCGGCCGTGCTGTCCGGCCTTCTGCTCAACGTCGCGCTGTTTGCGCTTTTGCGCTTTAAGATGCTGATGGCGGCTCATCCCGGCGCGCTGAAGCCAGGCCCGATCATGATAGGCATAGGGCTCGCCTCGCTCATTTTCGCAGCGTTCATGCTGTACCAGCGGCGCGACATCAAACGGCTGTTCGCCTATTCCTCCATCGAACATATGGGGCTTATCACCTTTGCATTCGGCATGGGCGGCCCGATTGCGAACTTCGGCGCGCTACTGCACATGGTCATGCACAGCCTGACCAAATCGGCGATCTTCTTCGCGGTTGGGCATGTGGCGCAGGCGAAAGGCACACAGCGGCTTGCCAGCATAACCGGGCTTAGCGTATCGCACCCGGCGCTTGCGGCTGGGCTCGCCCTCGGCGTCATCGCAATTTCGGGGCTGCCGCCTTTTGGCGCTTTCACCAGCGAATTCCTGATCCTGACTACAACCTTCGCGCGCGAGCCGCTGCTCGCACTCGGGGTCGTGTTTGGGCTTCTCGTCGCATTCGGTGCACTTCTGTTACGGTTGCAAGGCGTGCTTTTCGGTGCTCCGTCCGAACCCGGAAACCAGGTGAACGCGTCCTCAGTCCCCTTAATCGTCCATCTCACGCTTGTGCTTATCGCCAGCCTTTATCTGCCCGCCGCGCTCGTGCAATGGTTTCAACGTGCCTCGGAGCTGCTCGGATGAAGGATTTCGAGGATACGGGCGCGGAAGCAAAAGGAGCGGCTCTATCCACCGCGATAGCCGGGCGGGAGACTTCTCCCGATGGCTTTGTCCGGCTCGACGCCGGCGACGAGCTTTGGACGGGCCTCGCCAAAGGATGTGCCGCGGGCTTACAGGATCTGGGCGCGCTTTGGTTCGACGATGGCCGGATGCACATGGCTTTATGGGACAGCCAGGGCAACGATCGGGCCGTGGTTTCGATTGAAGCGCGCGTCGGCGTCTACCCGGCCGTAAGTTCCCATCATGTGCCCGCCATGCGGCTGGAGCGGGCGATGCGGGACCTTTACGACATCAATGCAATGGGTCTGCCCGATTCGCGGGCCTGGCTCGATCACGGCGTCTGGCCGTCAAAGCCGTTAAGAACCGAAAAAGGCTACCGGTTCTTACCCGTGGAAGGCTGCGGCTTGCACCAAATTCCGGTCGGTCCGGTCCACGCCGGCATCATCGAGCCCGGCCACTTCCGGTTCACCGCGAACGGCGAGACCGTTGCCCGGCTTGAGGAGCGCCTCGGTTATGTGCACAAGGGCGTCGAGGCGCTCTGCGCCGGAGCCCCGCTTGAGCGCGCGGGGAAACTCGCGGCGCGCATCTCCGGCGACAGCACCGTCGCCTATAGCTTCGCTTTTGCCCGTGCGGTCGAGGCAGCGCTCGGCTGGGAAGCGCCGCGCCGTGCGATCCTTTTGCGCGGCATCATGGCCGAGCTGGAGCGCCTTTCGCACCACGTGAGCGATGTGGGGGCCATCTGCAACGACGCCAGCGTCGTCGCCATTCACGCCCGCTGCGCACTCATCCGCGAGGATATTCTCAAGACCGCGTACGTTTGTTTTGGGCATCGCATGATGATGGATCGCATCGTGCCAGGGGGAACGGCGAGCGATCTGCACGAGGACGGCGCTGATGCAATCCGTGCTTTGCTCGCACGCATTGAGGCGTCGTTTGCCCGCGTGGTGCATGCCTACGATCAATCGCCGTCGCTGCAAAACCGCGTGCACGGCACGGGCATTGTGCGCGCCGCGTACGCCCGGACCTTCGCCGCGGGCGGCTATATCGGGCGCGCTTGCGGCCGGGACTTCGATGCGCGCCGGGCCTTCGAGTATCCGCCCTACGATAGCGTCGAGTTCCACGTGCCGGTGCGCGCCGACGGCGATGTCGATGCCAGGGTTTGGATCCGCATCGACGAAGTCGCGCAAAGCGCGCGGATCGTCCGCCAACTCCTGGATATGCTGGAGCCTGGGCCGGTGCTCGCTGCCCCGCCGCCGTTTAGGCCAAGCGAAGGCGCCGCGGTGACTGAGGCCTTCCGGGGCGATCTGTTTCTTGCCGTCCGGCTCGATGCGCAAGGAAACGTGGCTCACCTGCACGCGCGCGATGCCTCCTGGTTTCAATGGCCGCTTCTCGAAACCGCTATCAAGGACAACATCGTCGCCGATTTCCCGCTTTGCAATAAGTCCTTCAACTGCTCTTATTCAGGGCACGATATGTAGGCCCGCCGATGCACATTCTCTTGCTCACCGCTCTTTTTCAGGGCACCGCCGTGACGCCGGCCCCCGCTCCAGGCGCGGAGACGGTCGAGGAACTCGCGAAAGCTCTGGGTGAACGCGCGCGCCGCAAGCTCGGCCGCTCGCTTGCCATCCGGGAGGTCGATGCCGGCTCGTGCAATGGCTGCGAGCTTGAGATTCATGCGCTCGGCAACCCCGTCTACGACGCCGAGCGCTTTGGACTGAAATTTGTGGCGTCCCCGCGCCATGCGGACGTGCTGCTCGTCACCGGCCCGGTAACTTGGAACATGCGCGAGGCGCTGGAGCGAACCTACGCCGCGACACCCGATCCGAAATGGGTTGTGGCCGCGGGCGATTGTGCCGGAAATTGCGGTATATTCGCCGGAAGCTACGCTTGCGCCGGGCCCGTCTCGGCAGTCATACCGGTCGATCTGCATATCCCCGGCTGCCCGCCGCAACCGATCGAGCTTCTAAAAGGGCTGATCGGGCTTATGGATGCCGCGAGCGGGTAAGGTTTGGAGTGCTCTTCCGGCGTTCGATTTCCCACAACCGCACCACCTCCAGCGTAACCACATCGAGCATAATTTTATCGATGCGCTCCCGGCGGATGCGCTCTCTGCGCGCGTCGGAACACTCGTCAACAACGAGCTTGCACCACCATTTGGCGAAGAACCGTTCCACCCGCGCGGCCAGGGGCCGGTTACGCATGTTTGGCCTCGTTGGCTTCTGCTTAGGTTTGCTTACAAACATCGACCTAATCGTTTCATTTTGGTGCATTACAAGCCGCCCGTACAGAGCTATACGTAATGCCACCCTATGGTCATGGTGAGTGCGGGTCAAGGCTGGCGGTGCAGGGCAAGAAATGCGTGACAACGTCCCCAATCGCTGAATCGATGGTGCTCCTCTGATTCGCATTGGGGGAGGACGGCGATGGATGGACGGCCTTGGGAGTGCGGTGCGTTAAGCGAAGCGATTGTTTTGCTGCTGCTCTATCTGCTGGCGGTGTTGGCTGGGGCGAAGACATTCGCTGACATCGCGCGCTTCTGCGGGTGTTACCAGTCTCCTGCGGCAGGAACAGTCGACCGGAATGGACTTTTTCCTGCAACATTGCCTGATACCAGGGAATTTTCTGCCCAGCGCAGAGGAGACTGGTTTGCAGGGACTGCGTCCACCGCCAATGCACATAACGTGAAGGGACACGGCCAGTTTTCATCTAAGATACTTGCATCCAGAAAGTCCGTTAAATATATTTTCAGTTTAAATTGAACCATATATCTGCCTCGCTCCGTAGTGGGTTGTAAGAATCGGAGGGGTAAAGTTAACAGAAAGGCGCGCGCCCGGGCGCCATGGAATTAGCTCTTTCAATTCCGGCGCCACATCCTGTAAATTGCTAGCCGCAACTCCGGCTTTTGAGGATCGGCCGTCATGTCGATATGGGGCAAGCTAACGGGCGCGGCTGCGAGGATCGGGGGGCCGATCGGCGCGCTGCTGAGCCGTTTGGGCCCAGAGCACGACAAGCAGGTCGCCTTCACCGTCGGCGTGATCGCGCTCGGTGCCAAGATGGCCAAAGCCGATGGCATCGTGACGCGAGACGAAGTCGAGGCCTTCAAGGAGGTATTCAAGATCCCTCCGGGAGAGGAGCACAATGTCGCCAGGCTGTTCAATCTCGCCAAGCAGGATGTGGCCGGCTTCGAGATGTACGCCCGCCAGCTCAATCGTCTGTTCCACGATGACCGCCAGCTTCTGACCGACGTCATGGACGGCCTGTTTCATATCGCCGCCGCCGACGGCCGCCTGCATCCCAATGAGGAGCGCTTTTTGGCCTCTGTCGCCAAGGAGTTCGGCATCGGCGATCGGGAGTTTCTGAGAATCAAGGGTCGGCATTTCAAATGCGGGATGTACGACCCCTACAATATCCTGCAATCCTCGGCGAAAGCCTCCGATGCCGAGCTAAAGGTGCAGTATCACAAGCTTGTCGCCGCAAACCACCCCGATATGCTAATTGCACGCGGCGTGCCGCCTGAGTTCATCGATATCGCAACCAAGAAACTCGCAGCCATTAATGCGGCTTACGAGGAAATCAGGGCGGCCCGGCGGGTTCCGCATTAAGCCATGCCGATGCCAGCCAATTCGCAATTTCTGCCCGATTCGCCGTTGACCGCGCGAATTTTCCCGAGCCCGAATTTCGGGGCGAGGCAGGGCGGCGGGCATCCAAGCATCCTCTTGTTGCACTACACAGGGATGCCCTCGGCGGAGGCGGCCATTCATTGGCTCGCAGCGCCAGAATCGGGAGTTTCGTGCCATTACGTGGTGGACGAAGAGGGGGCCATCGCGCAGATGGTCGCCGAAGCTCATCGCGCCTGGCACGCCGGCGTTTCCCATTGGCGCGGCAACGCCGATATAAATTCCGCGTCGATTGGGATCGAAATCCACAACCCAGGGCACGAATTTGGCTACCCGGATTTTCCGGAGGTGCAAATGGCGGCGGTTGAAGCGCTCTGCCTCGATATCGTGCGCCGCCAAAACATCCAGCCCAGGAATGTGCTCGCCCACTCCGATGTCGCGCCGCGCCGCAAGACCGATCCTGGCGAGAAGTTCGATTGGCCGCGGCTGGCGCGCGCGGGCATCGGGCATTGGGTGGCTCCCGTTCCAATTTCACCCGGCCAAGTCTTGGCGCGCGGCCGCCGCGGCGGAGCCGTGACGCGGCTTCAGGAAAGCATGGCCGCCTATGGATACGGTATCGGCGTCACCGGCGATTATTGCGAAGACACCGAATTTGCGGTCAGTGCTTTTCAACGTCATTTCCGCCCTGCCCTCGTAGACGGCCGCGCGGATCGCTCGACGCTTGAAACCTTGGACGCGCTGCTCGCGGCGCTGCCCGCGCGCTGAGCGCTGGCGGTTTCGATGCCGAGCGCCTCGAAACCGGCAGCCACGGCCTTTTTCATGACGGACGGTAATGCGAACCGCGCCAGCCCGGCGAGCGGCGCCCATTCGCCGCCAAACTCCCGCGCCTCGGCAAGGACCTCGGCGCAGGGAGCAGCAAAGACACGCATCTCGAGGTGAAAATGCGTGAAAGTATGACGCACGGTCTGCGCTTGCCGCCAATTGCCCGGAATTGACGCGCACACCTCCCCGGTCCCGTTTCGCACCACCCATTCTGTGCCGGGCACTTCCATCATGCCGCCGAGCAGCCCCTTTTCAGGCCGCCGCCGAAGCAGAATCTGTGGTTCGCTTTTGAGGTTCCTCACAACGACAAAAGCATCGCCACGCCGCAGCGGCCGCCCGGCCTTCGGCGTTTTTACCGGATACCGCTCCTGCTCTCCTCCGGCTAGGGCTGCGCAGAAGCCTCGTACGGGACAGACGGGGCACGATGACGCGCGCGGAGTGCAAACCGTTGCCCCAAGGTCCATCATGGCCTGAGCGTAATCGCCCGGCCGTTTTTTCGGGATCAAGCGCAGGGCGGCTGCGCGAATGAGCGGCTTTGCCGCGGGCAAGGGCACGGCGAGCGCGAAAAGCCGCGCGAGCACGCGCTCCGCGTTCCCATCGACCGCCGCCGCCGGCTTATCGAAAGCGATGGCCGCGATCGCCGCTGCCGTATAGGTGCCGATACCTGGAAGCTGGCACAATGCCGCTTCGTCTTTGGGAAAGCCGGTGGACACCACCGCTTGCGCGCAGGCATGCAGGTTCCTCGCCCGGGAATAATAGCCGAGCCCCGCCCAGGCCGCGAGAATCTCGTCACGCGAAGCGGCCCCGAGCACACCTGCGGTTGGCCACTTGGCGATGAAGTTTTCGAAGTAGGGTATCACAGCCTTCACCGTCGTCTGCTGCAGCATGATCTCCGACAGCCAGACGCTATAAGGATCGGGTTTGCAGCCCGGTTTCGCGCGCCAGGGAAGGTCGCGCCGCGCTCCGTCATACCAATTTAGGAGCGCCTTCTGGAAATCGGCCAGCGCGAACGGGATCGTCAGAGCGTGGTTTTTTGGCATCACATTCCGGTAAAATTGGCCGGCCGGGAAGCCGCGCCTTTTGCGCGAATCCCGAATCGGCGATTGGCTTTGCTATGGCGATTTCCTCTCATCATAGCAACAGTGCCGGTGTTTCGCTTCCGGGCGGTGGACCTGTCGCGGTCGGGCGCTTCGTTGCGCCCATCGCAGGAAAGACGCTCAGCCGCGGAGGCGCGGTATTCTCCGGGCTGCTTGCTGAATGGGCAGCCATATCGGGCCCGTCGCTCGCCGCCTTCACGATGCCAGCGAAGCTGACAAAAGGAGCGCCGGAGCCGGAATCCCAAGGAAAAGCCGCGCCCTCGCTTCTCCATTTGAAGGTCGACCCGGCAAAAGCGCTTGAAGTGCAGTACGCCGTTCCACAACTGGTCGAGCGGATCAACCAGGCGCTCGGCTACAGGGCCGTGAGCGGCATTCGGATCGTTCAGGCACCAGTCTACAGCCGCTCCAAAATGGGGGCTCCCAAGCGGCCGGCTGTGCCCCAGCCAGCAGCGCCCGCCAACGCGGGCCGGCTTGGCATCGCACTCGCTCGCATGGCGGCAGGCGTCAAGGCGCGCGGTGCTTCTATTTGATCCTGCACCCCCCGCATAGATTGACTTGAATTTTGCATCGCGCCGTTCCAAAACACCCTCCATGTCCGTTTCATTGGAGGGGCCTGTGTTCAGGAACCGGAAGTTTTCAGTCCTTGCTTATGGGGCGATGCTGATCGCCTTTCTCGCATTTAACCTGTCCGCACTCTCGCACGCAGAAGAAGCGCCAACACCTGCAACGGCGGCGCTTCCCGATATGACGATCGGAAAGGCCGATGCGCCAGTCACGATCATCGAATATTCATCCCTAAGCTGCCCGCATTGCGCCGCATTTCACAAGGATGTGTTCCCTGCCCTCAAAAGCGAATATATCGATACAGGCAAGGCGCGATATATCATGCGCGAATTTCCACTGAACGACGCCGCTCTTGCAGGCTCGGTGGTGGCGCGTTGCCTGGATCCGAACCGTTTCTTCGCTTTTGTGGACCTGCTTTTCTCGAAGCAAGCCGATTGGGCCTACAAGGAAGATGCACTGACGCCGCTGAAGGCGCTAGCAAAACAAGCCGGCATGAACGAAGAAGAATTCAACAAGTGCATCGACAACGAGACGCTTCAAAAGCAGATCCTCGCCGTCCGCGAGCAAGGGCAGAAAAAGGGCGTGAATGCAACGCCAAGCTTCTTCGTCAACGGGACGCTCCTCAGCGGAGCGCCGACTTTGCAAAACTTCGCCGAGGCGATGAAACCTTATTTAAGCGCGCAGTAGAGGGTAGCGACATGACGGCAACGGCGAGTAAACGGGCTTTGGCCACAACCTGGATGGCGATAGCCTCCATGACGGTTCTTGGGTTAGGGGGGTGCGCAGGGGGCTTGCCGGACGTCCATTCCATATCGTCTTTATCGTCTATCTCTCCCTTCGCGGACAAGCCCGCCGCGGAGAAGCCGAAGACCGATCAGCCGTTGAACGCCGCCGATCTGATGCTCCCCGGAGCGCTGGGCGACATCGCCATCGGCAAAAACAACGCGCCGGTGACCATCGTTCAATACGTGTCGCTCAATTGCGCAAGTTGCAGCGCATTCCAGTCCGATACGCTGCCCAAGCTCAAGAAGGCTTACATCGATAAAGGCAAGGCGCGGCTCATCGTGCGCGAATTCCCGGAAGACGCTTCTTCGACAACGGCCGCGCTCGCTCTGCGCTGCGTCCCCGCAAAGGATTATTTCAAGGCCGAAGAGAAGCTTCTTAAGCATCAAAAAGACTGGGTTGGCACTGAGGCGAAAAAGGATGCACTCTTCAATCTTCTGAAATTCGCCGGGTTGAAGCGCGACAAATTCGAAGCCTGCCTCGCAGACCAAAACGTGATCCAAGCACTGAACTCCGGCAAAGAGCGGGGTAAGACTTTCGGCGTGGCTCTGAGTCCGACATTCTTCGTGAACGCAAAGAAGATCTCCGGCGCGGTCTCCTTCGAGGAAATGCAAGGCACCATCGAAGCCGCGCTCCTGGCAACGCAGTCGCCCGCGGCGGTTCCGAAGCCGAAGGCTTAGCTTTAAAGAGGACGGCCGGTATGGCAAGAGCGGCATGGATCATCGTGCCGTTCATTTTGCCGCTTTGCGC
>JBKQIH010000295.1:0-3390 GCA_052148445.1 Rhodomicrobium sp. | reverse complement strand
GATGCTCCGTTATCGAGAGATAAAAATGACGGCAACGTTCAAATCCATTTCGGAGGAGGAGGCGCTGTTTGTCCTTCTCATGACGGCGGGAGAGGCCCTGCACGGCGTGGTCAAGAGCGAAGCCAACGCGTTCCTGTCGCTCTATAAACATTCCGAGAAAGAGTTCGGTTCGATCCTCTCGACGGCGCGAACCCAAACAGAATTTCTGGACAGCCGGCCTTTGCGCGCCATCCTGGAGCGCAGCGATTTCCGCATGCGGGATTTGAAGCGGGAGAACGTGACGGTGTTTGTCTGTCTGCCCGCGATGCGCATGGCGAGCCACGCCAATTGGCTGAGGGTGCTGATCACCCAGGCGCTGATCGCCTTCGAAAGCGAGCCCACGCGCGAGCAAAGGCCTCCGGTGCTGATGCTGCTCGAGGAGTTTCATGTGCTTGGCTACATGCGGTCCATCGAGGCCGCGGCCGGCCAGATCGCGGGCTTTGGCGTGAAATTATGGACCGTGCTGCAGGACCTGACTCAGATCCAGAAGCTGTACCGCGAATCCTGGGAAACCTTCTTCGGCAATGCGGGAATTTTGACGTTCTGGGGCAATACCGACCTGACCACGCTGAAACACGTGTCCTCCAAGCTCGGCCGCATCGGCATGAGCATCGAAGTCTCATCGAACGCCTCCATGTCGCAATTGACAACCGGCGCGAAGGCCTTCCAGGAGACGCAGCGGGAAAGCCCCCTGCTCTATGCGGCCGAAATCGAGCAGATCTTCCGGCGGGAGACCAAGCGGATGCTGGTGCTGGCGGCCGGCGAACCGCCCTTGGTGGTGGAGCGCGCCATCTACCACGCGGATAAGGAATTCGCCGGCATGTTCGATCCGAAGGATAAGCCGCCGAGGCCGTGACGCAGGTCACGACATGCCAGCGATACCAATCGGCTGACCGCATATCTTCATCGGCTCCATTCAGTGGAGCCACGCGCCGGAAAAGCGGCAAGCATACCGGCGGGTGGGTCGAATCTTGGTTTTACGGGAGCCCTTCAAAGGCGAAGCGCCGGTATTGGCGGCCCCTTGGGCGCCGCCGGAAAGGGAAAGGGGCGCACCCTTGCGCTCAAGGCTGGAAAAGCCGGGCAATTGTCAAATCTACGGTGCGGCAGGCACACTGGCCGCACGATAGTGCTGCGGCCAGCGCGGGAAGGCGAAGGCAGAGCTGAATTTGTTCTTCGGTGCATTGAACTTTTATGCCGTGGTCCCGTGCGGAGCGGAAGGCGAGCCTTCTTTGGCTTCGCGGATCACGATGTCAGCCTGGCCGGCAGGAAGAGGTAGAAAGTTAAGCTTGAGCTTGAATCCCTTGCCGTCCCTGTGCGGCCAGAGGGCGCCGATCTCCTGCCAATGATCGCCGTTCCTGCCCTTGGTGATGGCGGAGGCTTTGTGGCTCGGGCGCGATGTCGCGGTTGGCTCTTCCGCGGGATTGGATTTCAGTCATGGGGGATCCTTGTGTGTGGGTGGAATCGTCTTTAACGAGAGTCTAGCTTCCGCTCTTTGGCCTGATCGATTCCGTCTGGAGGACGGCGCGCGACCGGGTCCGCAAAGCTGTTCCAGCGCGTTCGGTTTCTGTCCCTTCCTCCTTTCCGGTCCGGATTTGGTGCCTGATTTGAAAGTTCTTATGCCCGCATAGGGCGCTCCGCCGCGCGCTGGATATCCAGCGATCTGAAGAGCCGGCCCTCTGTGCTGTTTGCGGCAGCCAGACGGTCAGTGGTTCTGAAATGAAAAGCAGACAAAGGCTCTGCTTTCTTCCGTGGTGGGGGATCGGCATCATGCCTCAGCTGCAGTTCTGGTCCGTAGCTGTTTGATCTTGGCGCGCGGGCGGGTAAGCTCCCAAGCCTTGATCTCTTCGCGACGCCAAGCGACGGTGTTGGGGCCAAGGCAGACCGGGAGCGGGAAGATGCCCTCGCCGATCCAGCGATAGACGCTGGCCGGAAACAGACCGTACTCCGACTTCAAATCGCTCATGCGGAGGAACTTTTTACGGGAGGCGATATCGTCCTCATCGTCTTGCATCACTGGACCTCGCTGATGCACACAAGCTGGGGCGGTAGCGGCTCCGGTGGCCGAATACGCGGCACCCAGAAGCACAAACCGTTGCATTTATTGTTGATTCGGCGCCGTCACTTGTCAACGCGCTAGCTTTATTGCTAGATTCTATCGCTAGATTTTTTTCTAGGAGAGAAGGCCGGGTGCTTCGCGAACCCTGTAAGCTGGATATACGGAAGCCTGTTGCTCCGGGATCTCAGAAGTCGGTAAGATGTTATAAAACGGCTGTTACTGGCCTTACACGCCTGTATATGAGCGTATAAATTTTGCTCCCTTTACATTTTGGTAATAACATCTCATATATCATCTCTTAAGCGATTTACACGATGATTTATGATAGCCAAATGAAAGCCTCCAAAGCGCAAGCAGCGCTGCCTCAACCGGTCAAACGGGCGATCCGCAAGTTTGGGACCGATATCGCCATGGCGCGCCGGCGGCGCGGCATCGCGCATGCCTTGATGGCGGAGCGGGCTTTCATATCGCCCAGCACCCTGTCGCGCGCCGAGCGCGGCGATCCCGGCGTATCGCTTGGGATTTACGCGTCGCTTCTGTTTGTGCTCGGACTTACGGACCGTTTAGGCCTGCTTGCCGACGTGGCCCATGATCCGGTTGGACAGGCCCTGGACGAGGAACTCCTGCCGAAGCGCATCCGCAAGCCTCGCCGGAAGGAGGGTGAGGGCGATGCAGCGTGAACTTGAGGTCTATATCGATCTGGCCCGGCAGCCCGTCCTGGTTGGCCGCTTATGGGCGCGCGAGCGCGCAGGGCGCGAGACCTCGTCCTTCACCTACGACCGGAATTGGCTGCAAAGCCGGAATGCTTTTGCGCTGGCGCCCAACATGCCTCTGTCGCCAGGACAGTTCCACTCGCCGAAGTCACTGTTTAACGCCTTCACCGACCCTGCCCCCGACAGCTGGGGCCGCAAGCTCATGCGCCGCCATGAAAGAGCACGAGCCGCGCAGGATGGGCGAGCCGCACGGACCTTGTTCGATATCGACTTTCTGGCTGGCGTCGACGATTTCTCGCGGCTTGGCGCGCTGCGGTTCAAGGTTCCGGGTTCCGAGGACTTTCTGACCGGCGCGGGCCAGCCCATTCCGCCTGTCATCGATCTGGCCCAGCTTCTGGCCGCGTCCGACAAGATCGAGCGCGGACGCGAAAGCGATGCCGATGTGCGGATGTTGCTGGGGCCCGGAACGTCTCTCGGCGGGGCCCGGCCGAAAGCGACCGTGCGGGGTAAAGGCGGCGAACTCCTCTTTGCCAAATTTCCCAAGCGGGACGACGATTGGCCAGTGACGCGCTGGGAGGCGAC
>JBKQIH010000294.1:0-77823 GCA_052148445.1 Rhodomicrobium sp. | reverse complement strand
CCACTTGACCTATGACACCGTCGACGGGAGCGGCGAGCGTGGTTTTGGCGAGCTTCGCTTCGAGATCCGCGGTAGCTGCCTCCGCCAATACCACGTTCGCTTCGGCGCTCGCCCGCTCCTCTTTCGTCGGTCCCGCCTTGTTCTGCGCGAAGGTCGCGCGGAGCAAGATGAGATTGGCTTCTGCCTTACGAAGCGTGGCGGTGTTTTCATCCAGCGCTTGTCTCGATGCAAAACCCTCCGAGGAGAGTTTGGCGGATCGCGCATATTGCGCGCGTGCGAGGGCAAGATTTGCTTCGGCGATCTGAATGTCCTGCGCCGATCTGCCGACCTCCTCCTTGCGGACGCCCGCGAACACGTTGTTGCGATCCGCGCGCGCCTGGGCAGTGGAGGCTTTGGCCTCCCCGACAGAGGCGGCGAGTTCGGGACTGCTCAGCACGGCGAGGACATCGCCCTTGCGCACCTGCTGTCCGGCAGCTACCTGCACCGACGCAAGGCGGGCGTTTATTTCCGGGGCGATGTGGATCTCGGTTTCACGCACGACGCCAGCGATCGGCGCCGGACTAGGCTCGAAAACACCCGATCGCCAGGCGAAAGCCCCGGCGCATCCGGCCAAGGCAAGCGTTGTCACGAGCAGGGCTCGGCGCAGGCGCGGTCTAGCGCTCACGAATTGCCTCCTCGCGGTTTGAATATTTTGCAGCCAGGACGGCGAGGACGCCGTAGATGGCGGTCAAAGCCCACAGCGTCATCCAGTCGTGCCAAACGTCATATACGGTGGCACCCATCTGATTGATGCGCACAAGTCCATCGATTGCCGAGGTGCTGGGAAATATGCGGCTTGCCGCCCGTAGCTTGTCCGGGATGGCTTCAACGGGCCACGATACGCCGACCATGAAGAACAGGGGCAGGCTGGTTGCGACGAAGAGAAGAACCGCGCTCTCCCGGCGCGTGAACCATTCTCCAACGAACTGGCCAAGCAGGCTCACCGACAGAACGAACGGCACGGCCATCAAGAACAGATCGCCAAGATGCCCAAGGGTTGAGAAACCGTAAACCCGTGGCAGGACGATCAGATAGAGCGCCAGCCCCGGCATCGCGAGGCAGAGATGGGCAAGAGCTTGACCGGCAACGGCTCGTGCGCTTCCACGTCTGCGCCTGGCCTGAGGACCGCCCCGCTCATAGGCGACGCCTCCCAGAGTGGCCGAGCCCATAAGGAGCGTCTGCTGAAGGATGAGGATAAAGGCGGCTGGGACGGTGTAGCTTGCATAACCGCCTGTCGGGTTGAAGAGCGGTTCGGTCAACAGCTCGACCGGCGTGCTGTTAACGAGGGCGGCGTGTGCAAGACTTCCATCGAGCCGCGCGCCGTGTGCCGCAATCTCCTGCGTGACGGCGCTGGCGGCCTCGGAGATACCCTGTAGCGTGCGGTTAAATAGAAGAAAATACGCAGAATCGACATAGGCGGCCAGCCGGGCCTTATTTCCCTTTAAGACTTCCCGCTCCGTACCTTCGGGAATACCCAAGATGCCGAAGACCTGCCGCCTCGCCAATGCCGCATGAGCAGCAGCCAGCGTGTCCGCCCGGAACGCGACCTTGATGGCCTCATCGGCATTCAATGTCTGAATGAGGTTGCGGCTGAGCTCGGTTCGATCCTGATCCACGACGGCGATGGGTATGCCGCGGAGCACCTGAGCGAGATAGGGCTGCGGATAAAGCAGTCCATAGACGATGGGCGCCATAACGATCAGACCGAAGGTGCTAGGGTCGCTAAGAACCCGGCGGAATTCGGAAAACATCGCCGCGGCAATTCCGGCTCCGGGATCTGCCGGCTCGGCTGCGGGCGCCGGCGGCGGCCGGACAGGAACGCTTCGTGAGAGTGCGCGCAAGCGAAGCCAAGCCAGCCCGGAATACGCAACCGCAAGAGCGCCGAGCATGGCGAAAGGCGGTACAGAGACCGATGGGGGCAAACCCCGGGCCGCTTGGTCGAATAGTATCTGGATATACCAGCGCAGAGGGAGAATCGATCCCCAAAAAAGCGAGAAGTCATTCATGCCGATTAAAGGGAAACCGACGCCGGCAAACCCGAATGCGGGAGAGCAGAAAATAGCTGTGAGGCTCAGGCCGGACGCGAGATTTCCCGTTAAGAGCTGGAACAGCGCTCCGGCTGAAAGATAGGCAATCACCAGCAAACAGGCGGACGCGCCCATCAGGACGGAGTCACCGCGGAAAGGCACACCATAGAGGCCGTGAATGATTCCAGCCACCGCGACCATCATGAGCATAAAAATGGCGAAGAGGGGCGCCAATTTTCCAATGAGCGCGGTAAGGGGACGGCCGCCCGCCGCTTTGAGCCAAGCCTTTACGCTGCGCCTGGAAAACTCGGAGCCCACCGCATATCCCGCGGCAACCGCGATTATCACGTGAAGAACCGTGGGCAGGATCGCGCGTAGCAGGAATTGGGCATAATTCAGGGCGGGATTGCTCAGAACATATTGCTCGACGAGTAAAGCCCCCGGCTTGAACGAGGCGCTTTTAGGGGCAAGTGCCGGGGAAAGCGTTGCCGTGGCCGCCTGGATCGCATTGGATATCGCGCTCGCGGCGCTATTGCCCGGCGTGAAGAACTGCCTGTTGTAAAAAGCGACGATCTGGGGGCGCCTTCTTGCGATGAGATCGCGCTCGAAGTCCGGGGGAATGTAGACAGCCGCGATGGCGCGTCCCGAGCGTATCGCGTGCATCGCGTCCGTCAGGCTGCTCGAACGCTCCGCCACAATCACCCCTGGCGCCGATCCGATGGCCTGCACATAGATCGCGGACACCGGCGTTCGGTCGGCATCGACGATGTTCACCTTGAGATTGCGAATCACGGCGTTGCTGAATATCAAGGCCAGCAGCGTAAAGGCGATGATCGGGACACCGATCGCGAGAAACAGCGCGACGCGGTCATGACGCATCCAGCGCAGCTCGCGCGTGGCGACAAGAACGATGCCGGGGCGGGGCGGCGGCCTCATGGCCGGTTGCCGTGCCACTCGGCGTAGACGCTCATTCCCGGCCGAAGCTCCGGGACCGGCGCAATTGGATAGGCGCGCACCTCGAACGTTCGCAGGTCGAAGTCGCCCGTCGCGCGCGTCGCGCGCCACCCCGCATATTCCCCCTTCGTGGCGATGACCCTGATCTCCGCGGCGATCAACCGGTCCCCAAGCGCCGGGACGCGCATCTCGAACCGGTCGCCAACCTTCAACCCTTTCACAAGGTCCTCGCGCAGGTTGAAGCGGAGCCAGACATCGGTTAGGTCGATCAAGGACAGCAGCGGCACGCCGGGAGACACATATTCGCCAAGCTCCGCCCCGATTTGATAAACCTGCGCGGCGATGGGCGCCTTCACGGTAAGCTCGTCAACCTGTGCCTTGATCGTATCGATGGATGCCCGTGCCTTGGCAACATTGGCCTTCGCGATCCCGTGCTCTTCGGGGGTGTAGCCTGCGACGGCTTCTTGATAGGCGAGCTTTGCCTGGTCCGCACTGCGTTGCGCAACCTTGAGATTGTTGGTGACCTCGTCGAGCCGCTCAAGCGTCTCGTGCGATTGCGCGGCCAGCACCTTGATGCGATCGTAAGTCCGCTCGGCCAAAGTCAAATTGGCGGCGGCACTCTCCGTTGCGGCCTTGCGCTGTGCGATCACTTCTTGGCGGGTCCCTGCGTCTATATTCGCAAGTTGGGCGGCCGCGACGCCAAACGAGGCTTCCGCTTCCTTGAGCTTTGTAATCAGCTCGGGGTTATCGATCAGGTAAAGCAATTGGCCCGCAGCGACGTTATCGCCACGCTCGACGGGCCGTTTTCCGACTCTCCCGTCGACCCGCGCTGCGATGTCGATCCGGGTGGCGTCGGCTTCGCCTTGGATGAGGAGCGGCTGCGGCTGAACCAAATACCAAAGGGAGAGGCCAACGATCCCGGCGACAATAGCTGTCACGATGAGGGCGGGAGCCCGGGAGGCCGGGGGAGGGGGCTGGACCTTCGCGCCTTTGGGATCGGGCGAGCCTTGGGACCTCGAAACCGGGTTGCGTTCCTCAGTTTCGAGTCTCTCTAAAACCTTTGGGGCTTCTTTCGCACCCGCTACTTTATGTTCGTTCCCGGCCACTTCGCATTTTTTGCGCTTGCATGGTCCCGCATGACGAAATCCCACCGGCGCCTTCCGCGATAACAGCGTGCGGACCCGCCTGCTCGCCAAGCAACATGCACGTTGGACAATCGTTCCCGGTCATCGATGGTTCTGTGCAGTTCTCGCCGCCGGCAGCGCGGGTAAAAAAACGCGCTTCCCGCGTTGCACGATCCGGAGCCGCCTTAGTTAGGCAAGCCGGTTATCCATCGATGTTGCGGGAACTCATCTTCTAAAACAGCTTGTGCTCAAGAGGGCGGCATTGCATTCATCGGTGAAAACCAGCGATGCGCTACGGGTACTCCATGATTAGAAGTTTTGGCCTGCCGGGCATTTTATGCTTCGTCGCGCTCTTATCGTGCCAGCCTTCGAAGGCGCATGAACTCGTTATTCCCGCCCTGGAATACCGCACGGGCCCTTATGCATCGAGCGGCATACCATTTTGGAACGGCTTCATCGACTACCTTACATTGTTGAACGAGCGCGATGGCGGCATCAAGGGCACGAAGATCAAGATCGTGCGCTGCGAAACCGCGTACGACGTGCAGCGGGGCGTGGACTGCTATCAGAGCCTGAAGGCATTGGGCCCGCTTATCGTCAGCCCCGTCTCGACCGGCATCACCTATAAGCTGATCGAGCTGGCCCCGGCTGACAAAATCCCGGTTCTCTCGGCCGGGTATGGACGCACCTCGGCATCCGATGGACGGATTTTCAAATGGGTGTTCAATTTCCCGGCCACCTATTGGTCCGCAGCCTCGATCATGGTGAAATATATCGGCGAGCAGGAGCGCGGCCTGGCCGGCTTGCGCGGCAAAACGATCGGCCTCGCTTATCTCGACAATGCCTATGGCCGCGAGCCTATCCCGACGCTTACGGCGCTTGCCGCAAAGCACGGCTTTGAGTTTTTGACCTACCCGATCGCGGCGCCCGGCCTCGATCAGGCGGCCGTTTGGGACCGCATCGGGAAAGAGAAGCCCGATTGGATTTTGTTCTGGGGCTACGGCAATATGAACCCCTTGTTTCTGAAAAACGCGGTGGCGGCGCATTTCCCCATGGGCCGCATCGTCGGCATTTGGTGGGCGAGCGGCGAGAACGATATTGCGGGCCTGCACCGCGAAGCCAACGGCTATTTGGGCGCGGCACTGCATGCCCCCGGCGCCGTCTCTCCGGTGCATAGCGACATCGCCCGCTACGTTTACGAACGCGGCAGAGCCGTCGATCCTTCCTTCAAGGGACGTATCGGCGAGGTGCTTTACAATCGCGGCCTCGCCACCGCCATGTGGACGGCCGAGGCAATCCGGCTCGCCATGGATTTGCGCGGGAAGGCGGAGATTACCGGTGAGGATGTGCGCGACGGACTCGAACGGCTCGACCTTTCCGAAGAGCGGATCGAGGAGCTGGGCTTCGAGGGCATGCTTTCGCCGCTGAAAATCACCTGTGCGAACCACGAAGGCCCCGGCCGCGCCGCCATTCAGCAATGGGATGCGGAGAGGTCGCGCTGGCGCCTTGTCAGCGGATTTATGGAACCCGACCACGCGACGATTGCGCCACTGGTTGAGGCCGGCGCCGCGGCTTACGCGAAGGAGCGCGGGATAACGCCGCGAGATTGTCAGCGGCCTTGAGGTTGCGCACCGGGGGCAGGGTTCACGGCTATGACCGCCGCGTTGGCCGCGTCCGCAGCGCGAGCTGAGCGGGCTCCTTTTGCGCATACGAGACCTGCGTGAATAGCGCCAGCGCGAGATAGGCGAACAGGGGTGCGATCAGGGGCCGGACAATCGTTTTTTCCGATATAAATCGCGCTATTGCGTCAGCTTCAGCACAGCGCGCCGCATTCGCGAAGAGCAAGAGCGAAACACCCTGGCGGGCGGGCCAAGTTGAAGATACGCTGGGCACGGAACCCTCCTGCACCGAGTGACGAGCCATCTAAGACCATATCGAAAAAAAGGAACCTGCCATGACCGCCGTTGACGGAACGCATGACCGGCCCGCTTCCAGGGACGGTTTTCTCGCACGGATAGCGCTCGGCTTCACAGGCTGGGCGGAACGCTGGTTTCCGGACGCCTATGTGTTCGCGGCGCTGGCCGTGATCGTGGTTTCATTGGCGGCCCTGGCGAATGGGGCGACGCCGCAGGCCATCGCAAAGTCCTTCGGCGATGGGTTCTGGTCGCTTATTACCTTTACGATGCAAATGGCGTTCGTGGTTATCGGCGGCTATGTGGCGGCAAGCTCGCCGCCGGTCGCAAAGCTCATTCGCGGTTTGGCTGCAATCCCCGGCAGTGGCCGGAGCGCAATCGCCTTCGTCGCCCTCCTGTGCATGCTGGCATCGCTGCTGAACTGGGGTCTGAGCCTTATTTTCGGCGGACTCCTGGTCCGCGCGCTCGCCAAGCGCAGCGATCTGGTCATGGATTACCGCGCCGCCGGTGCTGCCGCTTATTTGGGCCTCGGCGCGACCTGGGCGCTCGGGCTCAGCTCGTCGGCTGCGCAGCTGCAGTCGAACCCGGCGAGCATGCCCAAGGCGCTGCTGCAAATAACCGGGGTGATTCCGTTCACGCAAACCATCTTTCTTTGGCAGTCGATGGCGATGTGCGGAATTTTGATCGTTATTTCGGTTGTCATCGCATGGCTGTCCGCTCCGGCTCCCGCCCATTCGATGACCGCTGAGAAACTTGGTATTGAGGTGCAAATCGAAGAGCCCGCCCTGCCGCCGCGCCGGCGCCCCAGCGAATGGTTCGAATACAGCCCGTTTATTACCATTCTCATCGTGGTGCTGAGCCTTGGCTGGCTTTGGCAGGAGTTTTCAAGCAAGAGCGCGCTCGCCGCGATATCCGGCCTCAACACCTACAATTTCCTGTTTCTGGCGTGTGCGCTGCTGCTGCACTGGCGCCCGAAGAGCTTTCTAAACTCTGTGGCAAAGGCCGTCCCCGCGACAACCGGGGTGCTGATCCAGTTTCCGCTCTACGGCGCCATCACCATGATTTTGACCAAGGCGGCAGGCACTGGCGGACTAACCCTTTCCGATCAGCTTGCGCACGCTTTCGTCAGTATCAACACCACAGCTTCGTTCCCCGCGGTCATGGGGGTTTATTCTTCGATCCTCGGTTTCCTGCTCCCGTCGGGCGGCGGCAAATGGCTGGTGGAGGCGCCTTATGTGATGCAGGCCGCGGCGGACCTGCACGTTCATCTCGGCTGGGCGGTTCAGGTCTATAATGCGGCGGAAGCGTTGCCGAACTTGATCAACCCTTTCTGGATGCTGCCTTTGGTCGGCATTTTGGGGCTGAAAGCGCGCGACATCGTCGGCTTTAGCTTCCTGCAATTACTCGTGCACGCGCCGCTCGTGCTGTTTATGCTGTGGTATTTCGCCGGAACGCTCGCCTTCGTGCCGCCGGTGTTCCCGGGCTGAGGGGCGCGCTTATACCGCCCGCTTCGCCGCCTCATGGTTATCGCGCGCGGTGCCGCGCGAACTGGTGCCATCCCGTAACCGGCTCAACCGGTTTCCGGGACCGGCACCAACGCTGGGGCCCTTGTCTGCGCAGCGGTACGGCGCCACCGCAGCGCGCGCGGGACGGCGAACTAAGGGCGCAGCGTCATTCCATGCAGCAGCGCCACGCGATGCAGCGCGAGAAGCGGCCCTAGCGCTTTACTTGCATTGGTGAACTTTGTGTGAAGGAAACGCTGCAAATAAAGCGCGAATGCGCCGCTGGAAATACACTTTATCCTTAATTCAGCGATTTGAATCAACTTGACCCCCCGAAGGATACCGGCAATTTGACCCGCTTACGGCCTCGCGAGGGCAGGCGGCAATCATCCGCTTTTCTAGTCTCGTGAAGCTTAACGCGGTCGAGGTGGAGATGGTTCCAAATACTGCGCAAGTTTTGCTGCGGGCGCGGCTGGCGCTGCATGCGAAAGCTTCGAAGGCCGCCGAGGCCATCGTCTTGGTAACCGATGCGGACGGGCTCACGCTTTGGGTGAACGGCACGTTCGAAGCCGTGATGGGGTATGCGCTTGAAGACATTGCAGGGCGGATGCCAGAGCTTGTCCTGGAAGGACCGGAAACGGACGGGGAAGCGGTAGCCGCCATCGGCCGGGCGCTTCGCGCAAGACAAGCCATCGAGACCAGGATGCTGGCCTACAAAAAGAACCGTGCCGCTATTTTGCTGGACCTCGAAATCCTACCCATTCTCGACGAGGCGGCGGGGCTCAACGGTTTTGTGTATCTTGGGCAGCCCGCCGATGGACAGGGCCTCTCCGAAAGCGGCTCACCGCAGCCAAGGCAACTCCGCCGCTCTCAAGCCATGGCTTGCGGACGCAGCCCGGATGGTGCGTCCAATGGCGCCGGAAGCTTGGCTGAGACGCTGCTTAGCGCTTACCCCTACAAGGTTCTCGTGGCGGAAGACCACCCTATCAACTTAAAGCTTGTCGTGGCGCTCCTGCAGGCCGCGGGCTGCGAGGCCCGGTGCGCGGTGAATGGCGCCGAGGCCTTGGCAGAGCTTGAAACCGCGGACTTCGATCTCGTCGTAATGGATAGCCAAATGCCGGTGATGACGGGCATCGAAGCGATTGCGATCATACGCATGCGCGACGATTGGAAGCGGTGCATCCCGATCCTGTCGCTAACCGCCCACGCCATGAAAGGCGCCGAGGAGTATCACACGACCGCGGGCGCGGATCTTTACATGTCGAAGCCTTTGAGAAGCGATTGCTTCATCGGGGCTGTCCGTAGCCTCGCCCAGCGCGGACGCGATCTTCGCGAAAAAGAGGGCGGCGAGCCGGGGGGCGGAACTTCGCCTGCCCGCTAGCGTTGGCCCGGAAAGGCGTGCCGCTGCCGTTGCGGCTTGGCAGCGTCGCGACGGACCGGCTTCGAGGATAGTATGGCGGCCCCCGGCATCGTCACAAACCCTGCCGCGGAGAACAATCGGGCTCTCGACTGGCTGAATTTTTTTCTGGCGGATGTGAAGGACGGGCTTGGGCCATTTCTCGCGATATTCCTGATGTCGAGCGAGCATTGGAACGCCGGGCAAATCGGGTTCGCACTCACCATCGGAGGGATTGCAACCGTCGTTGCGCGCGGACCCGCGGGAGCGCTTGTCGATGCGGTGCGGTGCAAGCGTTCGCTGATCGGCATAGGCGCGGCCGCCGTTGCGTGCGCTTCGATTGCCATGGCCCTCGACGCCACGTTCTGGTCTGTAGCGATTTCGCAAGGGGTGAGCGGCATCGCGGACGCGGTCTTCCCCCTCGCCGTCACCGCAATCAGTCTTGGCATCGTTGGCCGCAAGGGCTTTACCCGGCGTGTGGGCCGGAACGAGGCCTGGAACCACGCGGGCAACGTGGCCACCGCAATCGCTGCTGGGATTATGGGTTACCTTATTGCGCCAGGTGCCGTGCTCTGGATGGTCGCAGCTCTTGCCGCAGCCAGTTGTCTTGCTGTTTTCCGGGTCGACGGCCGTGCCATCGATCACGACGTTGCAAGGGGCGATCATGAAGGCGCGGAAGAAACATCCGGTGGGCTGCGCTATATCCTCCGGAACAAGCA
This sequence comes from Rhodomicrobium sp., assembly GCA_052148445.1. GTDB lineage: Bacteria > Pseudomonadota > Alphaproteobacteria > Rhizobiales > Rhodomicrobiaceae > Rhodomicrobium. The sequence goes on along the minus strand of JBKQIH010000294.1, from coordinate 68,149 downwards.
GCTTCTGTGGTTCACGGCCGCGATCACGCTGTTCCACTTCGCGAATGCGGCAATGCTTCCGCTGGCGGGCGAAAAGCTGTCGCAGGGGCATCCGGAGGCGAGCACGCTGTTCATGGCGGCGTGCATTATCGCAGCCCAAGCCATGATGGTGCCGATGGCAATCCTGGTGGGCCACCGGGCGGACCGATGGGGGCGAAAGCCGATTTTCCTCGCGGGCTTCGCGGTGCTTCCATTACGGGGTGTACTGTTTTCCTTGGCGAATGGCCCCTATGCCGTCATCGCCATCCAGCTTTTGGACGGAGTGGGGGCCGGCATATTCGGGGCGCTCTTCTATATCGTCGTGGCCGATTTCACGCGCGGGTCGGGCCGCTATAATTTCGCGCAAGGCGTCGCGGCGGCGAGCTGGGGTCTCGGCGCGGCGCTTTCCAATAGCGTGGCAGGCTTGATCGTGGACCGCTTCGGTTTTGCGGCGGCTTTCCTGTTTCTCGCGGCCTGTGCCGGCGGCGCGCTTGCAATATACGGGTTTTTCGTGCCCGAATCGCGCGGTTTTAAGCCCGAACGCAGCCAGAGGCGGCGATCGAACATCATGGCGGAGAAGGCACAAGCCTAGCGATGGAACCCTTCTCAGTCCCGGACCTGGCGATTTGGGGGATCGCGGCACTTTCCGCCGGCGGCATCGTCGTCCGGCCATGGGGGTTGCCAGAGGCGGTCTGGGCGGTGCTTGGCGCCGCGTTGCTCGTGCTGTTTGGGCTCCTGCCGCAAACGGAGGTCTTACCGGCCATCGCAAAGGGAACCGATGTCTACTTTTTCCTAGCGGGAATGATGCTGCTTGCCGAACTCGCGCGTTTGCACGGGCTTTTCGATTGGGTGGCGGCCCATGCGGCAACGGCGGCTAACGGCTCCGCGCTCAAGCTGTTTAACCTCGTTTATTGCGTTGGCATCGCCGTCACCGCCTTCCTGTCGAACGATGCGACGGCCGTCGTGCTCACACCCGCCGTTTATGCCGCGGCCAAAGCCGCGAAGGCCGAACCGTTGCCCTATCTTTTCGTTTGCGCCTTTATTGCAAACGCGGCGAGTTTCGTGCTGCCGATATCGAATCCCGCCAATCTCGTCCTCTACGGTGCCCGGATTCCCGCACTCCTGCCCTGGCTCACGCTGTTCGGCCTGCCGTCCGTTTTAGCCATTGGCGCAACCTATATAGCGCTGAGAGGGATATTCCGGAGGGACCTTACCGCTAAGATCTCTGCAGAAGCCTGTGCGCCCTGCCTCTCGCGTGGCGGGCGCCATACGGCCTACGGCCTCGGCCTGGCCGCCAGCGCCCTTCTTGCCGCATCGGCACTCGGAATTCCGCTCGGAGCGCCAACTTTTGCAGTAGGCGCCGTCACCTCGCTGACGATTCTTCTGCGCGAGAGGGAACCGCCCGGCCCTTTGCTAAATGGTATCTCATGGGGCGTGCTGCCGCTCGTGGCGGGGCTTTTCGTTCTCGTTGAGGGGCTCAATAGCACGGGCGCGGCGGCCTTTCTCAGCCGGGCGCTGAGCTTTGGAATAGATTATTCGCAAAGCGCAACCGCATGGGCCGGAGGCTCGGGTGCCGCCGTCATCTCGAACCTCATGAACAACTTACCCGCCGGGCTCCTCGCACGTTCAGCCCTTGAGCCGCATCCTTTTCCGCCGGCCGTGTCAGGTGCGTTTCTGATCGGCGTGGATCTCGGACCCAATCTTTCCGTAACGGGTTCTCTAGCTACCATACTTTGGCTTGTGGCCCTGCGCCGCGAAGGTTTGCATGTCAGCGCCGGATCGTTTTTGCGGGCAGGCGCTATAGCAATGCCGCCCGCTCTTCTACTTGCCGTTGGGGCGCTCGTGCTTTCAAGCTGACGAAACTTGTTCTTGACGGCCGGAACGCGGGTTTCGCAGCGAAAAGGCCGATTGCGTTCAACAAACTTCCGGCGTATCGGTAGCGCCGGACAATCCTTCGCGAGCAACCATGACGCAACTGCTTTCTACATACCTGCCGCTGGTGATCTTTTTCGCCGTCGCGCTGGTCATTGGGCTTGCGCTCCTCGTAGCGCCGTTCCTCGTCGCGCCCAATAAGCCCGACCCGGAAAAGCTCGCGGCATACGAATGCGGCTTTCCGGCTTTCGACGACGCCCGCATGAAGTTCGACGTGCGCTTCTACCTCGTTTCGATCCTTTTCATCATTTTCGATCTTGAGGTGTCTTTCCTGTTTCCATGGGCCGTGGCCTTTAAGGAAGCAGGCGCTTTCGGCTTTTGGGCAATGATGGCCTTCCTTGGCGTTCTCACCGTCGGCTTTATATATGAGTGGAAGAAGGGAGCGCTCGAATGGGATTGATCAGGCAGCCTTTCGGGGAACCGCTTTACGACACGTCCGCACGCGCGGGCGGGGGCGCGGCCGTGGATTTCACCGGCTTTAGCGACAAGCTCGCGGATAAGGGCTTTTTGGTCACCAGCACCGATGAGCTTATCAATTGGGCGCGCACCGGCTCGCTGATGTGGATGACCTTCGGCCTTGCCTGCTGCGCGGTCGAGATGATGCAGGCCTCAATGCCGCGCTACGATGTCGAGCGCTTTGGTTTCGCGCCGCGCGGGTCCCCGCGTCAATCCGATGTGATGATTGTGGCCGGCACGCTCTGCAACAAGATGGCACCCGCGATCCGCAAGGTCTACGACCAGATGCCAGAGCCGCGCTATGTGATCTCGATGGGCTCTTGTGCGAATGGCGGCGGCTATTACCACTATTCCTATTCGGTGGTGCGCGGCTGCGATCGCGTGATCCCCGTAGATGTTTACGTTCCGGGGTGCCCGCCAAGCGCGGAAGCGCTCGTTTACGGCATCATGCTTCTGCAAAAGAAAATCCGCCGCACCGGCACGATCACACGGTAAGGGCTTAGGTAGACGATGACTGACACGGCGAAGCTGACGGCATTAGCCGAGGCGGCGAAGGCGGCTCTGCCGGAGGCGCTGATTGACGCGAAGATCGCTTTTGGAGAACTCACACTGGCTGTGAGACGGGCAAAAATCGTCGAGACCGCAAAAGTCCTGCGCGACGATCCGGCCCTGCGCTTCAAGATTCTGATCGATATTTGCGGCGCGGATTATCCCGACCGGCCCGAACGTTTCGAGGTGGTCTATCACTTCCTGAGCGTGCACAATAATTTGCGCGTGCGGGTCAAAACCACCGCCGATAGCGATTCGCCTGTGCCGAGCATTGTGGGTCTGTTCCCGGCTGCCAATTGGTATGAGCGCGAGGCGTTCGACCTTTACGGCATCCTCTTCGAGGGGCACCCGGATTTGCGCCGCATCCTCACCGATTACGGTTTCAAGGGACACCCTCTTCGCAAGGACTTCCCGCTTACTGGCTTTGTCGAGCTGCGCTACGACGAAGAGCAAAAGCGCGTCGTTTACGAGCCCGTGAAGCTCCCGCAGGAGTTTCGCAGCTTCGATTTTCTTAGCCCGTGGGAAGGGGGGCAATACCCGCTTCCGGGCGACGAAAAGGCAACCGCCGCGCGCAAAGGTTAAGACTATGGCAACGAACACATTCGCGGGAGCGGCGATCCATGGCTGATGGCGGTATGGAACCTGGCGCGACGGCAGTGGACACGGACGAGCGCCCACCTCAGAACAGAAACTTCACGATCAATTTCGGTCCCCAGCATCCGGCCGCACATGGCGTGCTGCGCATGATCCTGGAACTTGACGGCGAGCTGGTGCAGCGGGTAGATCCGCATATCGGCCTCTTGCATCGCGGCACTGAGAAGCTGATCGAATACAAAACCTATCTGCAGGCGATCCCCTATTTCGACCGGCTCGACTATGTCGCGCCGATGAACCAGGAACATGCGTTCTGCCTCGCCGTCGAGCGGCTTTTGGACCTGCCCGTGCCGATTCGCGGCCAGCTCATCCGCGTGCTTTTCTGCGAACTCGGCCGCATCCTGAGCCACATGCTCAACGTCACCACTTTCGCGGTCGACGTGGGCGCGCTGACCCCGATTCTTTGGGGGTTCGAGGAGCGGGAAAGGCTCATGGTATTCTATGAGCGCGCGAGCGGTTCGCGGCTGCACGCCAATTATTTCCGGCCCGGCGGCGTGCATCAGGACTTGCCGCAGGCGCTGATCGACGACATTGAGGCCTGGTGCGATCCATTTCTCAAGACGCTTGAGGATATGGACCTCCTTCTCACCGATAACCGCATCTTCAAGCAGCGCAACGTGAATATCGGCGTTGTCAGCCTTGAAGATGGAATGGCCCACGGCTTCACCGGCGTCATGCTGCGCGGCTCGGGCGCGCCTTGGGACTTACGCAAGTCGCAGCCCTACGAGTGCTATGCGGATTTGGAATTCGACATCCCCATCGGCAAGAACGGCGACAATTGGGACCGCTATCTCATCCGCATGGAAGAGATGCGCCAATCCATCCGCATCATGAAGCAGTGCATCGGGCGGATGAATTCGACGGCGGGGCAGGGGCCGGTGCTGTCGACCAACCACAAATTCACGCCGCCGCGCCGCGGTGAGATGAAGCGCTCGATGGAGGCGGTCATCCATCACTTCAAACTCTACACCGAGGGCTTCCGCGTGCCCGAGGGCGAGGTCTATGCGGCGGTCGAGGCGCCGAAGGGCGAGTTTGGCGTCTATCTCGTCGCTGACGGGACGAACAAGCCCCATCGCTGCAAAATCCGCGCACCGGGTTTCCCGCATCTCGCGGCGATGGACTTCCTGTGCAAGGGTCATATGCTGGCCGACGTCTCGGCCGTGCTCGGCAGCCTCGACATCGTGTTCGGCGAGATCGACCGTTAAAGCTGAGGCGAAGCAAACTGCGGCGAGTTGGCCGCGGTCATGCGGCAGCGGAAAACATCCAACATCCTCCGGGTGCTCCGAGATCCGCTGGCGCCGGTGTCTAGTCCGGACGCTTACTGGCCACGGAAAGCAAGCAGGGCCAGCGTGGCTCCTTGCCTAGAATAAAGCCAACCAGCTGAACACTTACTGAGCCAGCCGGATGCATACAGTCCCACGCCGAAATCGAAATCGATCAGGGCAGGACGCAAGGGCTTCATATTCCGATTTTCTAGGTTGACCACGTTCCAGTTTATTGGAAAGTTTACAACGGCCTTTACGAAATCGAGAAAGTGCTCAGATAGAACTGCGTCAAGTGATTTGATCGAGCGTCGTTGCTATTCCAATCGGGTGTTGAGCCGCTTATTCGCAAAAGGACGCGGCGGCCAGCCCCTCATGCAATTCATAGCGCCCGCGCTCCTGTGCCTCAGCCCAGGCCAGGAACACATCGACGGTCATGAGGCGATCCGGAAGCGCTTCCATTTTATAAATATAGCATTGCCCGGGATGGAAGGCCACTTTGGGACGCTTGATCGGTCTTGCAGGCCCCGCTTTTCCCGGTTAAGTGACAAGCGGAAGCGGCGCGTCCTCCGGGAGCGGCGCCACCGGGGATGGGACCATGGCTGCCTTTAACAATGAGATCGCGTCCGCCGACAGGATCGGCCTGCATCTGTCCGAAATCGGGCGGATCCAGAACAACGCCGGCTCGCTGCTCCAGTTCACGGCGATCGTATTTGCCGTTGGCGTTTACTTCTTCAACGCCTTGGTCTATCCAGCGACCGGCACGCACCGGGCGCTGTATGGTTCCGTTCTTGCCGTGGATGCACTCTTGATCGCCGTTGCGTCCGCTTTCTATCTCAGATGCTTAATGCTATCGGTAGGCTGGCACCCGAAGCACCGGCATCCGGAAACCGGGTTCTATCTTCTTCCGGCTCTGCCCGAAGAGCAAATAGAACGAACGCTTCACGGCATCGTGCGCGCCTTCCGGCGCGGGACCTACGCCTTTGCCTTTTGCTTTTTCACGGCATTGCTTCTAGTTTGCCTTGTTGCCTTCGGTGAGCTGAGCATGATCCCCCTCTAACCCCAATGGAACGCCCTTCGTGCTGCGCGCGCTCATAGCCTCTAGCAGCCGGCTTGCATCTGGGTTATCAACAACGCGAACTTATGAGAGCGCAGCATGTCCGTCCGCCGTCTCGATCCCAACCAGCCGCAAGACTTCGCGTTCACGCCCGAGAACCTCGCGTGGGCAAAGGAGCAGATCAAGAAATATCCCGAGGGCCGCCAGCAGGCCGCGGTGATCCCGATTCTCTGGCGCGCGCAGGAGCAGCACGATCAGTGGCTGCCCGAGCCCGCGATCCGATACGTCGCCGATATGCTCGGCATGGCCCATATCCGGGTCTACGAGATCGCGACCTTCTACACCATGTTCAATCTGTCGCCGGTCGGCCGCTACCACGTCCAGCTCTGCGGAACGACGCCTTGCATGCTTCGTGGCGCGGAAGAGATCAAGAAGGTTTGCCACCGCGTCATCGGGCCGCAAGGGCAGGTGACGCCAGAAGGAGTTTTCTCCTGGGTCGAAGTTGAGTGCCTCGGGGCGTGCGTAAACGCGCCCATGGTGCAGATCAATAAGGACTATTACGAGGACTTGACCGCGGAGAACTTCGAGGCTCTCCTCGAAAGTTTCAAGCGTGGACGGACACCGAAAACCGGGCCGCAAAACGGCAGGCAGTACTCTGCGCCAATTGGCGGCGTCAAGACGCTGACCGATCCGGATATCTATAAAGGCCGAAGCGATGAGGCTGCCCAGCCTCAAGCGACGCCCGGAAACGAGGACTAGCGCATGCTTTCCGACAAAGACCGCATATTCAAGAACCTCTACGGCCTCCACGACTGGCGTCTCAAAGGCGCGCGCGAGCGCGGCGCTTGGGATGGGACGAAAGCCCTGATAGAGAAGGGCCAGGATTGGATCGTCGACGAGGTGAAGGCGAGCGGCCTGCGCGGGCGCGGCGGCGCCGGCTTTGGCACAGGGCTGAAGTGGTCCTTCATGCCGAAAAAATCCGACGGGCGCCCGCATTATCTCGTGGTGAACGCCGACGAATCGGAGCCCGGCACCTGCAAGGACCGGGAGATCATGCGGCACGATCCGCAGCTTCTGATCGAAGGCTGCCTCTATGCCTGTTTCGCGATGCGGGCGAACACCTGTTACATCTATGTGCGTGGCGAATATATCCGCGAGCGCGAGCGGCTGCAGGCGGCTATCGACGAAGCCTATGAGGCCCGCCTGATCGGCAAGAACAACATTCATGGCTGGGACCTCGATATTTATGTCCACCATGGCGCCGGCGCTTATATCTGCGGCGAGGAGACCGCGCTGCTCGAAAGCCTCGAAGGCAAGAAGGGCCAGCCGCGCCTCAAGCCGCCATTCCCTGCCAATGCCGGGCTATGGGGCGCTCCGACAACGGTGAACAACGTTGAGTCCATCGCGGCCGTCCCGGATATCCTGCGGCGCGGCGCGCCCTGGTTCGCCAAGCTCGGCAAGCCGAACAATACGGGCACAAAGCTTTTTTGCATCTCGGGCCATGTGAACGAGCCGTGCAACGTCGAAGAGGAAATGGGCATCCCCTTACGCGAGCTGATCGACAAGCATTGCGGCGGTGTCCGCGGCGGGTGGGACAATCTGCTCGCCGTGATCCCGGGCGGCTCGTCGGTTCCGTGCGTGCCGGCGCATATGTGCGACGACCTCGGCATGGATTTCGATAGCCTGAAGAATGTGGGCTCGGGGCTGGGCACCGCCGCGGTCATCGTGATGGACAAGTCCACCGACATCGTGAAGGCCATCTCGCGGATTTCGTACTTCTACAAGCACGAGAGCTGCGGCCAGTGCACGCCGTGCCGCGAAGGCACGGGCTGGATGTGGCGCCTCTTGGAGCGCATGTCAGAGGGACGCGCCGAGCATGCCGAGATCGACATGCTGTACGACGTGTCGAAGCAGATCGAGGGGCACACCATCTGTGCGCTGGGCGATGCCGCCGCTTGGCCTGTGCAGGGGCTGATCCGCCACTTCCGCCACGAAATCGAGGCGCGAATCGACGCCTATGCCAGCCGGGAAGCCGCCCGCGCGGCAGCCGAGTAGCATAATCGCGGACTATTTGGTAATATGGGATTATGACGAGCGAACGTGACGATCTTGTTCTGAAGCTGCTGCGCGATTTGCGATCGGCTGTCGATGAGTCTCGCAAGGACATGCAATCGATGCGTGCGCGTATCGAGGAGATGCACGAAACCTCCATCACGGCCATGGGGCTGGCCGGCCACGCGAATGTTCAGCATCAGACCGTGCGCAGCGAAATCGACGATCTGAAGGAACGGGTCCAGCGGTTGGAAGAACAGATGGCGGCGCAGTAAATCGCTAGCCGGCCATTCCGCCGCCGCGGAGTAGCGCGTTTTGAATTTTCGATTTAAGGTTGTGGGATGACAGACGAGCCGCTTAGATTGCTGCGCGAAATCCGTGCGATTCTTAATCAGTTAAGACCGATCTCCCGTTTTGGGGGGCAAGCGGTGTCGATGTTCGATTATATCGCTGAACCAGCCGCCCAACCGCTCGACCAAGCCCATTGAAAATTGTACCCGCCAAGCCAGCCAGTAACGTCCACTGCCTCGCCAATAATAAAAAGCCCAGGCACCTGCGTGACCATCATGGTCTTGGACGACAGCGCCGCGGTATCGACACCGCCCAAGGTCACTTCGGCCTTGGCATAACCTTCAGAACCCGCGGGCAGTAAACGCCAGCTTTTTAGGAACTCAGCAAACACCTTCAGTTTTTTATCGGACAAATCGCCAATGGGTCCATTCACAAAATAAGCGGCGGTCATTACTTGCGCCAATCGCTGCGGCAACACTTCGCCCAGAATGGTTTTAAGTTCTGCCTTGGGGCGCGCCTTCTTACGCTCCAGCAGAAAATTCTCAGTTGGGAGGTCCGGTAACACATCCAGCGCGATCTGGGTGCCTTCACGCCAGTACGAAGAAATTTGCAAAATCGCCGGACCCGAAAGTCCACGATGCGTTATCACCATACCCTCGCGGAAGGAACGCTTGCCGCATCGCGCGACTACCTTGAGACTGAGACCGCTGAGCGTGCGCATGAAAGCGAGTTCCTCGCCCTCTAAAACCAGCGGCACCAGCGCGGGGCGTAGTTCGGTCACCGGAACTTCAAATTGTTTGGCGATCTGATGCGTAAATCCGGTCGCACCCATTTTGGGGATCGACAGCCCACCCGTCGCCAGAACCAAGGCTGGAGCCCGCGCCATCCCTTCGCGCGTTTGCACGCTAAACCAATCGGCTTTGGTGATAGCAAGTACTTGTTGATTGAGGCCGATCTTCACCCCGCCCATTCGGCATTCGTCCGCCAACATCGTCACGATGTCCTGCGCCGCGTGGTCGCAAAACAGCTGGCCCAGGGTTTTTTCATGATAGGCAATCTTGTGCTTTTCAACCAACGCGATGAAATCGTGTTGCGTATAGGTTTTTAGCGCGGATTTGCAGAAATGCGGGTTCTGGGAGATAAAGCGGTCCGGCCCGGCCTCGCGATTGGTGAAATTGCATCGCCCGCCGCCTGAAATCAAAATCTTCGGCCCGATTTTGCCGCCATGCTCCAGCAACAGAACGCTTCGCCCGCGCTGTCCGGCGCGCGCCGCGCACATAAGACCCGCCGCACCTGCGCCGATAATAATCAGATCAAAATTTTTCATGAACCAGCCATTAGGTTCCGCGCCGCGGCTTCGGCGATCTTCATGCCGTCAATGCCTGCCAGCAAAATGCCCCCCAAACAGGCCGCGCCACCACCGGCAGGAAATAATCCCTTGGTGTCCAAGCTCTGGAACGTTTGAATTGATTTCGGTTAGACGGATCATGCAGCGGTTATAGCGCCAGCGCGTGAATCCGTGAAATAAAATAGGTTATTATAAAAAAAGAACGCGTGCAGCGGGCTGAGAGACTTAGGTGATAATATCGAGCGGCTCCGGCGCGCTTGCGCTTTACACCCAATAAGCTAAAACCGCCGCATGAGGGGCGGGCGGAAATCGGCGTTTTGGGCACTTGCCGCAATCGTGGTCCTGGTTGCGGTGCAAGCCTTGGCCGTCAATTATCTTGGGCGGAATAATTATCTGCCCGAGGGGTCCGAGCACTGGACCGAAGACTGGCTTATCCATTATTTCTCCCCGCGCCTCGAAGCCCCGCGCGAGGATATCTTGCTCGTCCTCGTCGATGCCGAAAGCCTCGAAAAGGCCGGCTTGCCTTCAGGCCTTCCGGCCGACCGGGGATGGATGGCGAAGCTGATTACAGCCGTGGGCGATGCCGGGCCTGTCGCGATGGGCCTCGATTTCTATTTTATCACCCCAATCGATCCAGTTAAGGACGAAGCGCTCGCCGCCGCGATGAGGAACGCGAAGGCGCCGCTCGTGATCGCGGCTGTGGACGATGCGTTCCTGCGAACGGAGGCGCAACGGGCCTACCAGCACGCGTTCGCCAAACGCGCCGGCCGCCCGCAGGGCCACATCTATTTGAAGCGTTCGAAAGAGATCTTCACGCTGGGCGACCGGGCGACGCGCGCCGTCGATCATGGCCCATCGGCCAGCGGTTTTGCCTCGCTGACAAGCACGCTCGCGGCGCTGCCGGAAGCCGTGGCGGCCTTTGGCGTGCGGGAAATCCCAGAAGGTGCCCAACGTATCGATTGGCTGCTCGCGCCGAAGCGCGGCAACACCTTCCGGAGCTATTCCGCGCATGAAATCCTCGTCCCGGAACCCGGATCCCAAGCGCCGGACTTGAAAGGCAAGATCGTCTTGATCGGGCCGGATTTCGCGGGTCTCGACAGGCACAGCGTCCCGTTCTCGCTCGGCGGCCGCCAGGACGTTTATCCCGGGGTTTTCGTTCAGGCGCAGGCGCTCGCGCAAATCCTCGATAACCGCTTTTTTTTCAACTGGACCCCGGAGGAGCAGTTTCTCCTGCTATTTGGCATCGGCTTGCTTGGCGCGGCGGCCGGTTGGATTTTTCACAACACACGGGTGGATTTTGCCCTAGGCGTTGGCGGGGCTTTACTGATAATCGCATTAAGCGTACCGTTTTTCATGGCACGAATTCCGCTTCCCACGGCGCTCGCGATGCTTGCCTGGGGCTCTTCTATTTGGCTGGCTCAGCGCTTCCGGACCTGGTGGCAGCGGACATAAATTAACATTGCTACCAAAGGAGTTCGACCATGGTGAGGGCCAAGAGCTTCGTTTTTGCGCTGGCGTTTTCTCTCATGCCTTTTGCAACGCCCGGATGCTTCGCGCAGGAACAAAGGAGCGAACAAGCCGCGCCCAAGCCCGCGCCCCAGAAGCCGGCGGGGCGAACGCGTAGCTTTCAGGTTGAGGAAGGGCGCGATGTAACGTCTCCCGCGCTGCGGCCGCGAAGCGCCCCGGCACCGTCGAACTCAGGGGGCGATGGCGCCAGGCCCGATGACACCGTTGGGGGGCTTCCAGGACACTCGGCCGCGCCCGCCGCAAAGCAGCCGTAACGAAACATCCGCGGCGCGGCGATGTTTTCTTGACATGCGCCCATGCGCCGGGCTTTTCCTTATCCATAAATTCCGCAACGGCTGCCACTTCCTGTGTGGGCCGTTGCAGTTAACCGTTGCCCGGCAGCACTCCTTGGTGACATAAGAGCGTTCGCCGGCAGGCGCTCATCGCAGGTTCAATATGCCCAAGCTCAACATTAACGGCCGGGAAATCGAAGTCGAGGACGGCATCACGCTACTGCAGGCGTGCGAGCAGGCCGGGGTGGAGATCCCGCGCTTTTGCTACCACGAGCGTTTGTCGGTCGCCGGCAATTGCCGCATGTGCCTCGTGGAGGTGGTTGGCCTGCCGAAGCCGATGGCTTCTTGCGCCACCGGCGTGAACGATCTGCGCCCGAATCGTGACGGCACGCCGCCCGCGATCCGGACCGATACGCCGCTTGTCAAAAAGGCGCGCGAAGGGGTGATGGAGTTCTTGCTCGTCAACCACCCGCTCGATTGCCCGATCTGCGATCAAGGCGGCGAGTGCGATCTGCAGGACCAGGCGATGTATTACGGCTTCGACGGAAGCCGCTACCGCGAGGCCAAGCGCGCGGTGGACGAGAAATATCTCGGGCCGCTCATCAAGACCTTCATGACGCGCTGCATCCAGTGCACGCGCTGCGTCCGTTTCATGACCGAGGTCGCTGGCGTTCCGCAGCTCGGCGCCATCGGCCGCGGCGAGGACATGGAAATCTCCACCTATCTCGAGCAGGGTATGCAGTCCGAGCTTTCGGGCAACATCGTCGATCTCTGCCCTGTTGGCGCGCTGACCTCGAAGCCTTATTCGTTCACGGCGCGGCCCTGGGAGCTTCGCAAAACCGAATCCGTCGACGTTATGGATGGTCTTGGCTCCAACATCCGCGTGGATAGCCGCGGGCGTGAGGTGCTGCGCATCCTGCCGCGCAACCACGATGGCGTGAACGAGGAATGGATATCGGATAAGACGCGCGCAGCCGTCGACGCCTTGAAGCGCAAGCGGCTGGACAGGCCTTACATGCGCCGGGAAGGCAAGCTCGAAGAGGTGTCCTGGTACGACGCGTTCAACGAGATCGCGGCGCGGGTGGAGAAGGCCGGCGGTAAGAAGGTTGGTGCCATCGCCGGCGATCTGTGCGCGGCGGAGGAAATGTTCGCTCTAAAGACGCTTCTCGACCGCCTCGGCTCCCCTCATTACGATTGCCGTCAGCACGGCGCCAAGTTGCATCCCAAGCACGGCCGCGCGAGCTATCTGTTCAACTCGGCGATTGCCGGGGTGGACAAGACCGATGCCATCCTGCTGATCGGCACGAACCCGAGGGCCGAGGCCGCCGTTCTCAACGCCCGCATCCGTAAGGCTTGGCTGCGTAACCGCGCCGAAGTGGCTCTCATCGGGCCGTCCGCCGATCTCACCTACCCTTATGAATGGCTCGGCAACTCGCTAAAATCGCTCGACGATGTGCTAGAAGGCCGGAACGGCGTTCTCGCGGCACTTCGCGGAGCGTCGCATCCGATGATTATCGTCGGGCAAGCCGCGCTCAACCACGAGGCCGGGGAAGCCGTGCTGCTCAAGGCAGCGCAGCTTGCCGCCGCCGCGATGGCCGGTAAAGACGCGGCCGGCTGGAACCCGTTGAACGTTCTGCATGCGAGTGCGGCGCAAGTTGGCGGCCTCGACCTCGGTTTCGTTCCGGGGGAGGACGGGCTCGACGTTAAAGGTATGCTCGACAGCGGCGATATCGAGGTGCTCTATCTCCTCGGTGCCGATGAGTTCGACGTGAGCCACACCGGGAATGCCTTCGTGATCTATCAAGGCTCGCACGGCGACCGCGGGGCACGAATCGCCGATATCGTCCTGCCGGGGGCTGCCTATACCGAGAAGAACGGAACCTATGTGAATACCGAAGGGCGCGTTCAGCTTGGCGAGCGGGCTGTGTTTCCGCCAGGCGATGCGCGCGAGGACTGGACGATTATCCGGGCGCTTTCGGAGCATCTGGGCGCGAAGCTGCCTTTCGACAACATCAGGGAGCTGCGGGCGGCCATGTACCGCGAACATCCGCATCTCGCCGCGATCGACCAAGTAAAGGCGGAAGCCTTCACGGGGCTGCTCCTTGAGGCCGGCGAGCCGGTGGCGCTCCCCGATGAGCCGCTAGCCCCGCTTGTCGAAGACTATTATCAGACGAATCCGGTCGCGCGGGCGTCTTCAGTGATGGCCGAGCTTTCGGCCTTGAGCCAAGAAACTCAATTGGGGGCGACGGGCGCACATGGGTGACATCGATTGGGTCGCACTTTGGTGGGATTACGTTTTTCCCGCAATTATCATTGCCGCGAAAAGCATCTTGCTGCTTGTCGTCCTGCTCATCAGCATCGCCTTCTTACTGCTTGCGGACCGGAAGATCTGGGCCGCGGTGCAGCTGAGGCGCGGGCCGAACGTGGTCGGTGCTTTCGGGCTCCTGCAATCCTTTGCCGACTTCCTAAAGTTCGTGTTCAAAGAGCCCGTGATCCCCGCAGGCTCGGATAAGTTCGTCTTCCTGCTTGCGCCGTTGCTGACGACCGTCCTTGCGCTCTCGGCATGGGCCGTGATCCCCGTGGCGGACGGCTGGGTCGTCTCCGACTTGAACGTCGGCATCCTTTATCTGCTCGCCATTTCGTCCTTGGGCGTTTATGGCGTCATCATGGGAGGATGGGCTTCCAATTCGAAATACCCGTTCCTCGGTGCGCTGCGCTCGGCCGCGCAAATGGTGTCCTACGAGGTGTCCATCGGTTTTGTGATCGTCACCGTGCTTCTATGCGCGGGCTCGCTGAATATTTCGGCCATCGTCAAGGCCCAGGAAGCGCATGGGTTGGCTACTATGGCCGGCGTTCCATGGCTTTCGATCTTGAACTGGTACTGGCTGCCGCTGTTTCCGATGTTCATTATCTTCTTCGTATCCGCGCTCGCGGAAACGAACAGGCCCCCCTTCGATCTGGCAGAGGCCGAGTCGGAGATCGTCGCGGGCTTCATGGTGGAATACTCCTCGACCCCCTACCTTCTCTTCATGCTCGGCGAGTATGTCTCAATCGTCGTCATGTGCGCGATGACCACCGTTCTTTTTCTCGGCGGCTGGCTTCCCCCCATCGCTGTAGAGCCATTCACATGGGTGCCTGGAATCGTCTGGTTCGCACTCAAGGTTTGCTTCGTCTTCTTCATGTTCGCGATGGTCAAGGCGATCGTGCCGCGCTACCGTTACGATCAGCTGATGCGGCTGGGCTGGAAGATTTTCCTGCCGACTTCGCTCGCGATGGTTATCGTGGTCGGTGCGGTGTTACAATTCGGAGGCTTGGCGCACTAGAGTGCTTCCGGAAAAGTGTGAAGCGGTTTTCCGATAAGAAGCACGTAGGAACAAAAAGCTAGGATCAAGCTTTAATTGCATCAAAGCTTGATCCTAGCGCCAATAACAGGAGCGTTTGCATGGGCTTCGCGCAGTCCCTCAGATACGCAGTCTTGGCGGAATTCGTGGCGGCGCTGTGGCTTGCCATGAAGTACTTCTTCAAGGCAAAAGCAACGATCAACTACCCCTATGAGAAAAACCCGATCAGCCCTCGCTTCAGGGGAGAGCACGCGCTCCGGCGCTATCCCAATGGGATGGAGCGGTGCATCGCCTGCAAGCTCTGCGAGGCGATTTGCCCAGCGCAGGCGATCACCATCGAAGCGGGCCCGCGCCGCAACGATGGAACGCGCCGCACCACCCGTTACGACATCGACATGGTAAAGTGCATCTATTGCGGCTATTGCCAGGAAGCCTGCCCGGTCGATGCCATCGTCGAGGGGCCGAATTTCGAGTTCGCGACCGAAACGCGCGAGGAGCTACTTTACGACAAGGAGAAGCTTCTGGCGAATGGTGACCGTTGGGAGCGCGTGCTCTCCAAGAATATCGAACTCGACGCGCCTTACCGCTGAGCCATGGCTCCTGCGTATCGGTGTTGCCTTATGCCGTGTTAGGCATCGAGCGTACCACCCCTCTTCCCGTCTTTCACCCGCCCCAAATCCGCTTGCGGATTCGAGCACTCTGAGTTGCAAGCTGGCCAAGGCGAGCTTGCTAGGAGAAGGGACGCGGGGGCGGCCACGGCCTCGAAGAACGGCGCGCTGGGCGTGCAACATCCTTCCCTCTCCCATCCGCTGGAGGATGCGGATACGCTGAGTTGCAAGCACGTCGAGGCGTGCTTGCTGGGAGAGGGACAGGGTGCGGAGTGTGCGCTCAATCCCTAGCCGGACGTCACGCGGGCGGGAGCGTATGGCTTCAAGCGTTCTGCTCTAAGCCTGGCGGTCGATGCGCGATCCGCAAATCGATTGCGGCAAAAGCGCGGAAAATGCGCAGCCACACAGTCAATGCGTGTTTCATGAAACGCTCCGTTGAAGCCGAAACGTCAAGCAGTCACAAAACCCTTGAATTGCGCGCGTCCTACCGCTAACCGTTAGCACGAAAAGCCGGTGCGCCCGACGTGAGCCATGTTTGCCGGCTCCGCGAAGGGTTCTGCGAGCGCTCGCTGCCGTTTCACCAGAGGGCAGCGGACTTCAGAGGTTCAAATTCGTCGTTCAACGGCTCACGCCGCATAAACTCGGGATCGGCCGCGCATGACTATCGCAGGGTTTTTCTTCTACCTTTTCTCCGTAGTGCTGGTGGGATCCGGTCTCATGGTCATCACCGCGAGAAACCCCGTGCATTCAGTGCTTTTCCTGATCCTCGCGTTCTTCAACGCCGCGGGCCTCTTCGTTCTGCTCGGCGCTGAATTCCTCGCCATGCTCCTCGTGATCGTCTACGTTGGCGCGGTCGCGGTGCTGTTTCTCTTCGTCGTCATGACGCTGGACATCGATTTTTCGCAACTGCGCAAAGGAAGCGCACGCTACCTGTCTGTTGGGCTTGCCATCGGCGCGGTTCTGCTCGCCGAGCTGCTGTTCGTTGCGGGCACGTTCATTGTGGCGCCGGATGCCGTGCGTCCCCAAGGGGAGGAGCATGTGCAGAATGCGGCTGCAATCGGCCGGGTCCTCTACACAGACTATGTCTACTACTTCGAGCTTTCGGGGTGCGTTCTACTCGTTGCGATGATCGGGACCATCGTGCTCACGCTCCGCCACAAGCGGACGGCCAAGCGGCAAGATGTCGCTCAGCAGGTCGGCCGCAGGCGCGAGGATGCCATCGAAGTGGTGCAAGTGGAAACCGGGAAAGGGATTTCTTGATCGGCATGACAAATTCTCTCTCTCCCATCCAAGCCGCGACGGGCATCGCCCTGCAACAATATCTCGCTGTCGCCGCGATCTTGTTCACGCTCGGCGTTTTTGGAATATTCCTGAACCGCAAGAATGTGATCATCATTCTGATGTCGATCGAGCTGATGCTGCTGGCGGTCAACATCAATCTCGTGGCCTTCTCGGCCTATCTGAACGACATTACCGGGCAGATTTACGCGCTCGTCGTTTTGACCGTCGCCGCGGCTGAGGCCGCCATAGGGCTTGCGATTGTCGTGATCTATTACCGGAACCGCGGCTCCATCGCCGTTGACGATATCAACTCGATGAAAGGCTGAGGCGCACCATGTATCCAGCCATTGTTTTAATGCCCTTGGCAGGGGCGCTGATAGCCGGATTCTTCGGGCGCATACTGGGGAATAGGGCCTCGGGCGTTCTGACAAGCCTGCTCGTGCTCGCGGGCGCGGGGCTTTCCTGGTATGCACTCTATCGCGTGGGCTTTCTGGGCGAGGATACGCGCATTCCTTTGCTGCCGTGGATTGGCGTTGGCGACCTGCAAACAGCCTGGGCGCTGCGCATCGATACGCTAACGGCGGTGATGCTCGTGGTTGTGAACACGGTCTCCGCGCTCGTCCATATTTACTCGATCGGATATATGTCCGATGACGACCGCCAGCCGCTTTTCTTCGCGGAGCTGTCGCTCTTCACTTTTGCCATGCTCTCGCTTGTCACGGCGGACAATCTCATCCAACTCTTCTTCGGATGGGAAGGCGTCGGACTTGCATCCTACCTCCTGATCGGCTTCTGGTACCACCGTCCGTCTGCCAATTCGGCCGCAATTAAAGCCTTCGTCGTCAACCGTGTGGGCGATTTCGGTTTTGCGCTCGGTATCTTTGCCATCTTCTACATATTCAACGACGTCAACTTCGACACCGTCTTTGCCGCGGCGCGCGAGAAGCAAGCGCTGCTTCTGCCCGTCTTCGGTTATCAGGCGGATGCGCTCACCGTGATTTGCCTTTTGCTGTTCATGGGCGCGATGGGTAAATCGGCGCAGTTCCTGCTCCACACCTGGCTTCCCGACGCCATGGAGGGCCCGACACCGGTCTCCGCCCTCATCCATGCCGCCACCATGGTGACCGCGGGCGTGTTCATGGTTGCGCGCCTTTCACCGCTCTTCGAACTCGCGCCCACGGCATTGTGGGTGGTCACGCTCATCGGAGCCACGACGGCCTTCTTTGCGGGCACGATTGGCGTCGCCCAGAACGACATCAAGCGCGTCATCGCCTATTCGACCTGCTCGCAACTCGGTTACATGTTCGTGGCGCTGGGGCTTAGGGCCTATAGCGCCGGGATTTTTCACCTCTTCACGCACGCTTTCTTCAAGGCGCTTCTGTTCCTCGGTGCGGGCTCGGTTATTCATGCCCTGCATGGGGAGCAAGATTTGCGGAAGATGGGCGGCTTGCGCAAAGCCATTCCCTTGACCTTCGCGATGATGATGGTTGGAACGCTGTCGCTGGTCGGGTTTCCCTACACGGCGGGTTATTTTTCGAAAGACGCCATTATCGAGGTCGCTCACGCCTCGCACGCAGGGGGCGCGGAATATGCGTTCTGGCTGCTGATCGCGGGGGCGTTCCTGACCTCGTTCTACTCCTGGCGGCTCGTGTTCATGGCGTTTTTCGGCAAGCCGCGCGACGAGCATGCTTTTGAGCATGCGCATGAGTCGCCCCCAGTCATGACGGGGCCTCTGCTGGTTCTCGCACTTGGGGCGCTGGTGGCTGGCATTATATTCGCGCCTTACTTCATCGAAGATGGCTACGCGAAATTCTGGCACGGGGCTCTTTTCACGCTGCCGGACAATACGATCCTTGCGGACAGCCATGCCGTGGAGTCGCTTCTTATGAAGTGGCTGCCGACGCTGATGATGCTGGCCGGATTTGCCGTGGCCTATATCGCCTATATCGCGGCCCCGGCGCTTCCGGCTTGGACGGTGCGCAATTTCAAGCCCATCCATGCGTTCCTTTATAACAAGTGGTATTTCGACGAACTCTATGACTTCATCTTCGTCCGTCCAACCCGCTGGATCGCTCGCATCCTTTGGATCTACGGCGATGGAGCATTCATCGATGGCATCGGACCCGATGGCCTTGCGGCCAGCGCGCAGGCCCTCGCCAGGCGAGCGGTCCGGTTTCAAACGGGCTACGTCTACCAATACGCTTTTGTCATGCTGATCGGTGTTGTCGCGCTTGTCAGCTATTTCGCTTATCTCTTCCGCGGGGCGTTGTTCAAGCTATGAAGGACTGGCCTGTACTCACAACGATCATCCTTTTGCCGCTCCTCGGCGCTCTGCTTCTCGCAATCTTAAGGGGCAGCGACGAAGCGGCGAAACGGAATGCGCGCTGGATCGCGCTTTGGACGACGCTGATAACCTTCGGCGTCTCGCTCGTGCTGGTTGTCCAGTTCGATCCGTCGAGCAGCGGATTTCAGTTCATCGAGCACCGGCCGTGGCTCAGCGATACGATATCCTATTACCTCGGAGTCGACGGGCTTTCCTTGCCCTTCGTGATCCTCACCACGTTCTTGATGCCGATCTGCATCCTCGCGAGCTGGCGCTCGATCACCGTGCGCGTCAAGGAGTACATGATTGCATTCCTGCTGCTCGAAACGCTGATGATCGGCGTGTTCTGCGCACTCGACCTTGTGCTTTTCTACCTCTTCTTCGAGGGCGGCCTGATCCCGATGTTCATCATCATCGGCGTGTGGGGCGGGGTCAGGCGCGTGTATGCGAGCTTCAAGTTCTTCCTCTACACGCTGCTCGGCTCGCTGCTCATGCTCTTGGCGATCCTCGCCATGTACGGGCAAGCGGGCACGACAGAAATCCCCGCGCTTCTGACGTTCGCGGCCGAGCATGGTTTCAAGTATCAAGAATGGCTTTGGTTCGCCTTCCTTGCATCCTTTGCCGTGAAGCTTCCGATGTGGCCCGTCCATACCTGGCTGCCCGACGCTCACGTGGAGGCTCCAACGGCCGGCTCTGTAATCCTTGCCGCGATTCTTCTGAAAATGGGCGGCTACGGCTTCCTGCGCTTTCTCTTGCCGATGTTCCCAGATGCGTCCGTTACTTTTGCGCCGCTCATGTACGTACTCGGTGTGACAGCGATTATTTACACTTCGCTCGTCGCGTTCGCACAGAAGGATATGAAGAAGCTGATCGCCTATTCGTCCGTCGCGCATATGGGCTTTGTGACCATCGGGGTGTTCTCCGGCACGGAGTGGGGGGCGCAAGGCGCCGTTTTCCAGATGGTCAGCCACGGCATCGTTTCCGGCGCGCTCTTCCTTAGCGTCGGCATCGTCTACGACCGGATCCATACACGCGAGATAGCAGCCTATGGCGGGCTTGCCGACCGGATGCCTGTTTACGCCTTCATGTTTATGGTTTTCACCATGGCGAATGTCGGGCTGCCCGGCACGAGCGGTTTCATCGGGGAGTTCCTCTCGCTGCTTGGCACGTTCCACGCGAATTCCGTGGCCGCCTTCTTTGCGACCTTTGGCGTCATCCTGTCGGCGGTTTATGCGCTCACGCTCTACAGGCACGTGATCTTCGGCAAGCTTGAGAAGCCATCTCTCGCTGGCATTACCGATATGTCCGCGCGCGAGATCGCGATCATGGCCCCGCTGGTGGTGCTGACTATCTTTTTGGGTTTCTATCCGAAGCCCGTGCTCGACACCTCTTCGGGGGCCGTAAAAGCCATGATCGCGCCCTATGTCTCGGCCAGCAAAGCTCCGGCCGCGCCTCAAACCGCACAACTTCAGAAATAGGGCCGCGCCGATGCTCAGCGACTACGCGCCGATTTTTCCCGAGCTGTTTATTGTGCTCGCCGCGATGGTTCTTCTTTTGTGGGGTGTTTTTCACCGCTACGAAGCGGGTTTCAGCATCTCCATCGTCTCGATCCTAGTCCTTGGCGGAGCAGCTGTACTCATCGCCGGCCAGCTCGAACCCACCGAGGATCTGTTCAACGGGGCGTTCGTAAACGACAGCTTCGCGCGATTCATGAAGATCCTGACACTTGCGGGCTCGGCCTTTGCGATTTTGCTGTCTTTCGACTATATGCGGCGGGAGCGGCTCCTGCGCTTCGAGTTTCCGGTGCTGATCCTGCTTTCGACCGCAGGCATGATGCTGACGATTTCCGCCAACGACTTGATCTCGCTCTATTTGGCCTTGGAATTCCAGAGCCTTGCGCTTTACGTCGTTGCCGCGTTCCATCGCGACCGGCTGCGCTCCACCGAGGCCGGCCTGAAATATTTCGTACTCGGCGTTCTCTCCTCCGGGCTTTTGCTCTACGGCTCATCGCTCGTATACGGCTTTACTGGCCATACGGAATTCGCTCAGATCGCCGGAACCGTAGACGCATGGGTGAAGGTGCAGGGCGCTCCTCCCATAGGGTTCGTTTTCGGTCTGGTGTTCATCCTGGCCGGGCTCGCTTTCAAGATCGCGGCCGTTCCATTCCACATGTGGACACCCGACGTTTACGAAGGTGCCCCGACGCCCGTTACGGCCTATTTCGCGTCTGCCGCGAAAATCTCGGCCGTGGCCATGGTTATCCGGGTAATCCTCGGCGCTTTCCCGGGCGCGACTGACCAGTGGCAGCAGATTATCGTTGCCATATCCGTTGGCTCTATGGCGCTTGCCGCATTCGCTGCAATCGGACAGCAAAACATCAAGCGTCTGCTCGGCTACTCGTCCATCGGTCACGTTGGTTACGCGCTCATCGGCCTAGCCGCGGCGGCTGCATCCGATCCAAAAATTGCGAGTGAGGGCATTTCCAGCGTGCTCATTTATCTTACGATCTATCTAGCCATGACACTCGGCAGCTTCGCTTGCGTTCTTGCCATGCGCAAAGGCCGCACCATGAGCGAGGCCATTCCCGATCTCGCTGGGATATCGCGCGAGAAGCCGCTGTTCGCCTTCCTGTTCGCCATGCTGCTGTTCTCGCTGGCGGGCGTACCGCCGCTTGCAGGGTTTTTTGCCAAGTTTTATGTGTTCCAGGCCGCCATCGACGCGCATCTCTATTGGCTGGCCGTCGTTGGCGTGATCCTCTCGGTCGTCAGCGCGTATTACTATTTGCGCATTGTAAAAATCATGTATTTCGATGAACCTGGCGCAGCTTTTGAGCCGATCCCGGCTTCGGTGCAGTTGACCTTGGGCATTTCGGCGGCCTTTGTGATCCTATTTTTCCTCAATCCGAGCATGCTGAAGGCCGCTGCCGATGTGGCCTCTCGCTCCCTCTTCTGAGCCGTGAGTCTTAAGAAAACTACCGCCAGCGCAAAGCATTTCGAAAGCCTCGATTCGACGAATGCGGAGGCGATTCGGCAGCTTGGCTCCGGCTATACCGGTGCACTGTGGATCGTTGCGGACGAACAAACAAGCGGGCGCGGCCGGTGCGGACGGCGCTGGGATTCTCCGAAAGGGAACCTCTATGCCAGCTTGCTTTTGCGCCTCAACGCAAGTGCAGGGGTGGCCACGCAGCTCTCTTTCGTTGCCGCGCTGGCAGCCTACGATGCGATTGCCAGCTTTCTGCCGCCGGCCCGGTTTGAAAGTTTGCGGCTGAAATGGCCCAACGACGTGATGCTCGGCAGTGCGAAAGTCGCGGGCATCTTAATCGAGAGCCTCCCCGATGCAGGAGGAAATGGCCTTGCGGCAATCGTTGGCATCGGCATCAACGTGAGTACGGCGCCAGCTGGGACCGGCCGGCCTGTCGCCGCGCTCGGTTCCGATCCCGCCGCTTGCCCCGCGGTATTTCAGGCGTTGGCATCTGCCTTCGAAATCTGGCTCTCCCGCTGGGACGAGGGCCGGGGGTTCGGCGGAGTGAGGGAAGCCTGGCTCGCTCACGGCCACGAGGCTGGCGAGCCAATCGGCGTCAGTTTGAACGGTACCTCAATCCAAGGTAGATTTCGCGGCGTCGATCAAAGAGGCGCACTTCAACTCGAAACTGAGCCAGGGGTTGTCATAACAGTTAATGCGGGCGACATTCACACTGCTGCCCAAAGCCGAAGTTAGAGCCGCCTCCCGTCACTCCAAAGAAGCCGGACACCATAGCCAGAATGTCAACGACAGGAACGCCTGCCACACCCGAACTCGTGTTCTTGCCGCTGGGCGGCATCGGCGAAATCGGTCTCAACGTTTATCTTTACGGCATTGGCCCGGCCGAGGACCGGCAGTGGCTCATGGTCGATTGCGGTATCACCTTTCCGGACGATACCGAGCCGGGCGTCGACGTCGTGCTTCCCGATTTGCGCTTCATCGAAGAGGAGAGGAGAAGCCTCGCCGGCATCCTCATCACGCACGCGCATGAAGATCATATTGGAGCCGTAGCGGAGATGTGGCCGCGGCTTCGCGCTCCGGTTTACCTAACCAAATTTGCTGCCCATCTCCTCCGCGGCAAGCTGCAGGAGCACGCCCACCGCGCTGAAGTGCCCATCGTCGAGATGGTGCAAGGCACGCGTTTCAATATCGGTCCCTTCGACGTCGATCTTGTGACGGTTGCCCATTCGATCCCTGAATGCAACATGGTGTTTTTGCGCACGCGCGCGGGCAACGTTCTCCACACCGGCGATTGGAAGCTCGACGATACGCCTGCCTGGGGCGATCCAACCGACGAGGCGAAGCTTGCGCGGCTCGGCGAGGAGGGCGTGCGCGTCCTGGTCTGCGATAGCACGAACGCCCTGCTCGACGGCACGAGCGCAACAGAGGAAGCCGTCGCTGAGAATTTGAAAGCGGTCATCGGCCGGGCGAAGGGACGTATTGCGATCACGACCTTCGCTTCGAACGTGGCCCGGCTCATTGCAATAGCCGAGGCCGCGCGCGCGGCAGGACGCGAGCTCGTGCTGGTTGGGCGTGCGATGCACCGCATCGTGGAGGCCGCGCGCGAAACTGGCCTCTGGCCAGCGCACTTGAGCTATCTCGATCAGGAAAACTTCCCATCGATCCCGCGCGACAAAGTGGCAGCGCTCGTCACCGGCAGCCAAGGCGAGAGCCAAGCGGCGCTGGCACGCATCGCAAAGGGCGAGCATCCCTTCGTGAAATTCGACCGGGGCGACAGTATCGTTTTCTCGTCGCGGACCATACCTGGCAATGAAGATTCAGTCATCCGCATCCAGAACCAGCTGGCCGAGCGCGGCATCGCGATTGTCACCGAAGCCCCGGATGGGCCGATCCATGCGTCCGGTCATCCGCGCCGCGGCGAACTCACGCGCATGTACCGGCTGACACGGCCGCATTATGTGCTGCCGATGCATGGCGAGCCGCGCCATCTCGAAGGGCACGCCACCTTTGCCGAGGCCCACGGCATCATGCCTGTGCGTGGCGTGCGCGACGGCCGGCTGTTTCACCTCGGTCCGCACGATCCGCATTTGCTCGATGGCGGAATCCCGGTCGGGCGTCTCTATCGCGATGGAAACTTGATTCTTCAGGCCGGCGACCCCGCCATCGTGCAGCGCAAGCGCCTTTCATGGAACGGTCACGTCGCCGTCTCCGTCGTCATTCAGCGCAATGGAGACATCGCGACCGATCCCGAGGTCGATGTCACGGGGATTCCGGGCTGCGATGCGAATGGGCTCGATATGGGCGAGCGGGCGCTGAGCGCGGTCTACAATGCCGTGGAAAGCATTCCGAGGGCAAAACGCAAGGATCGGGAACTTGTCCGGGACGCCGTCGCGCGCTCTGTCCGGGCAGAAATGAAACTCGTTTGGGGGAAGAAGCCTCTTTGTTCCGTTTTGGTTTCCATTCTGTAGCGCCTGCCCTATACCGCTTTGTATAAAGCGTAACCCTAACGCGCCCTCACCCCAGCCCACCCGGGCGAAGGGGGAGGGAGCAGGCCGCAGCGGTTGTAAAGGCGTCCCGGGAGGATGAGGCGGACACCCCCAAGAATCGGCGCGCTTCTGTAAAGCCGGATCCACGTTTCGCCATTAAGCAGGAGGTTTCCATGATTGGACGTTTGAACCATGTCGCCATCGCCGTGAAGGATATGGCCGCCGCCGCAGCCGTCTATCGCGATACTTTGGGCGCGAGCGTTTCCGAGGCGGTACCTCAGCCGGAGCATGGCGTCTCGACGATCTTCATTACCCTTCCGAACACGAAGATCGAGCTTTTGGAGCCGCTTGGCGCGGATTCGCCCATCGCGAAGTTTCTAGAGCGAAACGCGGAGGGCGGCATTCATCACATTTGCTATGAGGTTGACGACATTCTGGCCGCGCGGGACCGGTTGATCGCAATGGGTGCGCGCGTCCTCGGCAGCGGCGAGCCCAAGACCGGAGCCCACGGCAAACCCGTGCTTTTCCTTCATCCGAAGGATTTCTGCGGCACGCTCGTGGAACTGGAACAGGCTTGAGCGCGTCATGAGTGTATCGCTCGGCCTTGCCATCTATTTCATTTGCTGGTGGATCGTTCTTTTCGCGGTCCTGCCCCTGCAGATCGGTCCGCCGCCCGCCGAAGGCGAGCGCGATCCCATGGCCGAAGCATCGGGGGCTCCCCACGCGCCGCGCCTTAAAACGAAGTTTCTTGTTACGACGATGGTCTCAGCCGCGCTCTTCGCTGTCATCTACGCCGTGCTTGCGTTCCGGATTGTGACCCTCGACAGCCTGCCATTCTGACATACGCTCTAAACAAAAAAGAAAAAGCAGCAAGGAGGGCCTTGCTGCTTTAGTTTGTTGATTACGATGCTTTTTTTCAAATGCTAGCGCCGATGGGGTCTGCGCTAGTGTATCCTCCCCAGACTTGGGTGCCTCTGGCTTCTTGAACGGAGCATTTTGTACCCATGTCAATTTGGTATGGCAGACTAGCGAATTTTGCAGAGCTTGTCACGGACTGTTAACACGCGGCGATCAAAAAAGCAGCAGCCTGTGCAAAAAAAAATTGCGTGCCGTAACGTGCTGCCGGCGTAAAACCGGGTATCCGCCATTGCACGGCACTTTGGAACACGGTATGTCCCTCGGCGAGAGCGGCATGCATGAATCCGGAACCGCGTCATTGCGAGCGAAGCGAAGCAATCCAGGGCCAATAGTCACGGCTGCCGGTCTGGATCGCCACGGCGGCCAAGGCCGCCTCGCGATAACGGGTGCGACCGGTTAAGTGCACGATGCACTAGATGCGCGGCGGAGCGGATTCATGAGACTTAGCCAATATTTCCTTCCCGTTTTGCGGGACGATCCCAAGGAAGGGGAGATCGTTTCCCACCGGCTTATGCTTCGGGCGGGCATGATCCGCCAATCGAGCGCCGGCATATATTCATGGCTGCCGCTGGGCTTCCGGGTGCTCAAAAAGATCGAGCAAATCGTGCGCGAGGAACAAGACCGCGCGGGCGCCATCGAGATGCTCATGCCGACGATCCAGCCCGCAGAGATCTGGCAGGAGAGCGGCCGTTACGGCGATTACGGCGCGGAGATGCTCCGCATCAAAGACCGTCATGAGCGCGACATGCTTTACGGGCCCACGAACGAGGAGCAAATCACGCAAATCTTCCGGGATTCGGTGAAATCGTACCGCGACGTGCCGAAGAACCTTTATCACATTCAATGGAAGTTCCGCGACGAGGTGCGGCCCCGGTTCGGAGTGATGCGCGGCCGGGAATTTCTGATGAAGGACGCTTACTCCTTCGACCTCGACGCGGACAGCGCGCGGCAATCCTATTACCGTATGTTTGTCGCTTACTTGCGGACCTTCGCGCGGATGGGACTGAAAGCGGTGCCGATGAAGGCCGATACCGGGCCGATTGGCGGCGACCTTAGCCACGAGTTCATCATCCTTGCCGATACAGGCGAATCCGAGGTGTTTTGCGACCGCGATCTCGTCGAGATGCCAGCTCCGGACGAGACCGCCGCTCAAACTCAAGATCTCGCCGCCCTCGTGCAGCGCTGGACCGGAAAATACGCGGCCACCAGCGAGATGCACGACGCAGAGCGCTTCGAGCGCGAGGTCCCCGTGGAGCGGCGTCTTTCGGCCCGAGGCATCGAGGTCGGACATATTTTCTTCTTCGGGACAAAATATTCCGCGAAAATGAAATGCCAAGTGCAGGGCCCAGGCGGGCAGCTCATCACGCTGCAGGGCGGCTCTTACGGTGTCGGCGTGTCGCGGCTTGTTGCCGCGATCATAGAGGCGAGCCACGATAACGCCGGGATCGTTTGGCCAGAACCTGTGGCTCCGTTCAGAATCGGCCTTATCAACCTCAAGACCGGGGACTCGGCCTGTGACGAGGCTTGCGCAAAGCTCTATCAAGCTTTAGGCGGCGCTCGCGGCGACGTCCTTTACGACGACACTGGCGAAAGCGCTGGCGGCAAATTCAAGACCATGGATCTGATCGGCCTGCCTTGGCAGGTTATCGTTGGGCCAAAAGGGCTGGCCGGCGGAGAGATTGAGCTGAAGCACCGCGCCAGCGGCGAAAGAAGCACGCTCGCCCTTGATGCGGCCATAAAGAAATTGCATCAGAACAAGGAAATGCGCAACGACGCATCGCAGACCGCCGTTGAGGAAGCGGTGCCCAGCGCACCGGCGGCGATAAAGCCGAAGGGCAAGACGAAAGCGCGGGGCAAAGAATGAAACGAGAGGCGGCACGGAGCACAGGGGCGTTCGCGCCATTCGAGTGGCTGCTCGCCTTCCGCTATCTGCGCGCGCGGCGCAAAAAGGGGTCGGTGTCCGTCATTGCCGTCTTTGCCGTGCTTGGCATTGCGCTCGGCGTCGCCACGCTCATCATCGTGCTGTCCGTGATGAACGGGTTCCGCAAGGAACTTTTCGATAAGATCCTCGGGCTTAACGGCCATGTCATCGTGCGCCCGCTCGGCCGCGCCTTCACCGATTACGCCGAAACCGCGGACCGGCTCAACGCCGTCCCCGGCGTCAAAGTAAGCTTGCCTGTGGTCGAAGGGCAGGTGATGATCTCCTCGCAGCTCAGTTCTTCGGGCATCATCGTTCGCGGCTTGAGAGAGAAGGATCTCAAGGCGCTTACATCCATCTCGCAAAACATTCGCTATGGAACGCTCGACGGTTTTGAGGATTCCGGGGGCGTTGCCATAGGCACCCGGCTGGCCAATTCGCTCAACGTCTTCGTTGGGAACGAAATTTCGCTCCTGGCTCCGCGCGGCGCGTCGACCCCGTTCGGGACGGCGCCGCGCGTGAAGCGGTATCCCGTCAAGGCGATTTTCGAGATGGGGATGTCCGAATACGATAATACCATCGCATTTTTGCCGCTAAAGGAGGCGCAGTCGTTCTTCAATGTGCCCGGCGCGGTGCACGTCTTGGAGCTTGTGGTCGCCAATCCGGACGATGTGGATGACATGCGGGCGAGCCTGCAGGAAGCAGCGGGCGAGCAGATGATCTTGAACGACTGGCGTCAGCGCAACGCGACCTTCTACAACACACTCAAGGTTGAGCGTAATGTGATGTTCCTTATCGTCATGCTGATCGTGCTCGTGGCGACCCTGAATATCATCTCCGGCCTCACCATGCTCGTGAAGAACAAAGGGCGGGATATCGCCGTGCTGCGGACCATGGGGGCGACGCGCGGCGCGATTATGCGCGTCTTTTTCATCAGCGGGACAAGCATCGGCGTGATCGGGACGTTGGCCGGCTTGATACTCGGCGTCCTCGTCAGCCTGCATATGGAAGAGATCCGTTATTTCTTTTCAATGGTGACAAATACGCGCCTGTTCGACCCGCAGGTCTATTTCCTGTCGCGCCTCCCATCCGAAATGGACCCAATTGAAGTCGCGGTAATCGTCACGGTTTCGATCCTGCTCTCGATGGGGGCAACCATTTATCCGGCGCTGCAAGCCGCGCGCCTCGACCCTGTGGAGGCATTGCGTTACGAATGACGAAGATGGCGCGCGAGTTTGCTGGAACGCGGCCTGTCTTGCAGGTCGTTTTGCTGGAGCGGACCTACGTTCAAGGAGACCGGGAACTGCAAGTGTTGCAGGGCGCTTCGGCCGAGATTTATGAGGGCGAAGCGGTTGCGCTCGTTGGCCCGTCCGGCTCCGGGAAATCTTCGCTGCTACACGTCGCCGGACTTCTCGAAAAACCGGGCGGGGGCACCGTGCTTCTGAACGGCGTCGACTGCACGGCGCTCTCCGACCGCGAGCGCACCCGGATCCGGCGCACCCAGATCGGTTTCGTATACCAATTTCACAATTTGCTGCCCGAATTTACGGCCGTCGAAAATGTGATGATGCCGCAGCTTCTGTCAGGAGTGAAAAAAAAGCACGCCAAAGAGCGCGCGCTCGAGCTTCTGTCGAATTTCGGACTTTACGAGCGCGCAACGCACCGCCCCGCGGAGCTTTCCGGCGGCGAGCAGCAACGTGTCGCCATCGCGCGCGCGGTTGCCAATAGTCCCTGCGTGCTATTGGCGGACGAGCCGACGGGCAATCTCGACCCCCACACCGCCGACCGGGTTTTCGAGGAGCTGATCTATTTCATCAAGGCCACAGGCGTGGCTGCGCTGATGGCAACGCATAATTTCGACCTTGCAGCGCGGATGGACCGCGTCCTGAAGCTCGACGAAGGCCTGCTTGTGGAAGCGACCCACGCCCACGCCGCCGAAGGCGCCTATGCTCCCCAGCCGCGTTACGGCTAGCGCCATCATGCCTCTCTTGCGGGAAACTTCAATCCATCTTAGTTTAACGTCATGACCACCGATCCGGTCAATCTCGTGCTTGAGCATCTCAAGGCCTTCCAGGCGGGTCAGGAGAAGACGCATCGCATGATTTTCGATCTCACAGAACGAGTTGCTTCGCTGGAAACTAAGGTGGCGCGTCTCGGTGTCGATATCGCGCGTATCGACAGCCGGCTCGACAGCGTCGAGAAGCGCCTGGATCGTATCGAGCGCCGCCTCGCTCTGGTGGACGCATAGGCCTCTGGATAACCGCTCCGCCCCACCTGCCGAATCGCCGCGCTTGCGCTATGTTGGCTTGCGCGCCAAGCGATCCAGCGCAGGGGAACCTATGACGACGCCCGGCTTTATTCACCTCCATTTGCATTCGGCCTACTCGCTGCTCGAAGGCGCGCTGCCGGTCAAGGCGCTGGCCAAGATGGCGGCCGCGGACGGCCAGCCGGCACTTGCCATCACCGACCGGAACAATCTTTTCGGAGCGCTTGAGTTCTCCGAGGCGCTCGCCGCCGTAGGCATCCAGCCAATCGTGGGCTGCGCTTTGAACGTGGCGTTCCCGGTAGCCGCCGAGGAAAGCTCGCGCCCGGGGGTTCGCGCGCCCGTTCATCACGGCCCCATCGTGCTGCTCGCAAAGGATGCGGGCGGCTACGCCAACCTCATGCGGCTTTCGAGCCAGGCCTTTCTCGACCACGGGGACGATGGCGCGCCGCATGTGAAACTTGCTGAGCTGGAGCCATGCGCGGGCGGCTTGATTGCGCTTTCCGGCGGCCCGGACGGCCCCGTGGACCGGGCCTTCGCCGCCGGTAATGCGGCCGTGGCCGAAGCAAGGCTCGATCTGCTTGCCGGCCTTTTTAGCGACCGGCTTTACGTCGAAATTCAAAGGCACGGGCTTCAGCGCGAGCGCATGGCGGAGCCGCAGCTTCTGCGCTGGGCCTACGAGCGCGGTGTGCCGCTCGTGGCGGCCAACGAGGCCTATTTTCCCAACCGCGATGCTTTCGAGGCGCACGATGCGCTGCTTTGCATCGCGGAGGGCCGCTACGTTGCCGAGGATGACCGGCGCCGGCTTTCCCCGGATCACTGGCTGAAGCCGCGCGCGGAGATGTCGGCTCTGTTCGCGGATCTTCCCGAGGCCGTACAGAACACCGTCGAGATCGCGAAGCGCTGCGCATTCAGGCCCCGGCCGCGCAAGCCGATCCTGCCGCAATTCGTGCCCGATGCGAAAGATGCCGCCGAGGCCGAGGCGGCCGAGCTTCGGGTGCAAGCCCAGGCGGGCCTTGCGCGCCGGCTTGCGGCGATCCCGGTGCATTTGCGCGCAGCGGGCGAGGAGGACTACAAAAAGCGCCTCGATTTCGAACTCGACGTCATCACGCGGATGAAGTTTCCGGGCTACTTCCTGATCGTGTCCGACTTCATCAAATGGACGAAGGCGCAGGGCATTCCCGTAGGCCCGGGCCGCGGCTCCGGTGCAGGTTCGGTTGTTGCCTGGTCGCTCACGATCACCGACCTCGATCCGATGCGCTTCGGGCTGCTATTCGAACGCTTCCTGAACCCCGAACGCGTGTCGATGCCGGACTTCGACATCGACTTCTGCCAGGACAGGCGCGATGAGGTCATCGCCTATGTGCGCGAGAAATACGGCGCGGATCGTGTGGCGCAGATCATTACTTTCGGAAAGCTGCAAGCGCGCGCCGTTTTGCGCGACGTTGGCCGCGTACTGCAAATGCCGTATGGGCAAGTCGACCGGCTGTGCAAAATGGTGCCCAACAACCCGGCGAACCCGGTCACGCTGGCCGAGGCCATCGAGGGCGAACCCAAGCTGCAAGAGGCGCGGGACGGCGAACCCATCGTGGCGCAGCTCCTAAGCACGGCGCAAAAACTCGAAGGCCTCTACCGGCATGCCTCGACACACGCAGCGGGCGTGGTGATCGGCGACCGCCCGCTCGTCGAACTTGTGCCTCTCTACCGAGATCCGCGCTCGGACATGCTCGTCACCCAGTTCAACATGAAGTGGGTTGAGCAAGCGGGGCTAGTCAAATTCGACTTTCTCGGGCTGAAAACCCTCACGGTGCTGCAGAAGGCCTGCAAGCTGCTCGAAAAGGCTGGCAAACCCGTCGATCTTAGCCACCTCACCTTGGACGACCCCGCGACTTGGGAGCTATTCGCAAGAGGCGACACGGGGGGCGTGTTCCAGTTTGAAAGTACGGGCATGCGCGAGGCGCTGCGGAAACTCAAGCCGGACCGCTTCGGCGACATTATCGCTCTGAACGCGCTCTACCGGCCGGGCCCGATGGATAACATCGAGAGCTTTGTCAACCGAAAGCACGGCCTGGAAACGCCGGACTATCTTCACCAGCTTGCCAAGCCGATCCTGGAGGAGACCTACGGCGTTATCATCTACCAGGAGCAGGTGATGCAGCTCGCGCAGGTGCTGTCGGGCTACAGCCTCGGTGAGGCCGACCTGTTGCGCCGCGCCATGGGAAAGAAGATCAAGGCGGAGATGGACGCGCAAGGCGCGCGCTTTGTGAAGGGCGCGCTGGAGAAGGGCATCGAGGAAGCGCGCGCGCGCTATATCTTCGAGCTGGTTGCGAAGTTTGCCGGTTACGGCTTCAATAAGAGCCACGCCGCGGCCTACGCGCTGATTGCCTATCAGACCGCGTATTTGAAAGCGAACCATCCGCAGGAATTCATCGCCGCCTCCATGACGCTCGATATGGGCAACACCGACAAGCTCTACGGCTTCACGCGCGAGGCCAAGCGGCTCGGCATTTCCATTCTCCCCCCATCGGTGAACAAGTCGGCCGTCGAGTTCGAGCCGGAGGGCGGCGGTATCCGCTATGCGCTGGCGGCGCTCAAGAATATGGGCCAGTCCGCGGCCGAGCATATCGTCGCCGAACGCGGCGGCAAGTCCTATTGCGACCTCGCCGATTTCATGTCCCGCATCAATCCAAAGACGGTGAATAAGCGCGCGATTGAGGCGCTGAATGCGACCGGTGCGCTTGAGGAACTGGAAAAAAACCGGGCCAAGGTCGCCAAGAACGCCGAGCGCCTTATCGAATTTGCCTCACGGCTCGCTCAAGATCGCTTGGCGGGGCAGGCTGATATGTTCGGCGGAAGCGCGGGAGGCGCGGCGCCGCAGCTCGTACTGACCGACGGCCCGGCCTGGGGCTTGCTTGAGACGCTCGATGCCGAGCTGGCGGCGGCGGGTTTCTACCTCTCTGGCCACCCGCTGGACGATTTTACCGATCAGCTGGCGCGCCTCAACGTGATGCGCTGGGCCGACTTTGCCGCCCGCGCCCAAGCGCATGGCCGCGCCGAGGCGCGGCTGGCCGCCACCGTCACTTACCGCCAAGATCGCAAAGCGAAATCAGGCAACCGTTTTGCCTTTGCCGGCTTCTCGGATCCCACCGGTCAATTCGAGGCCGTGATTTTTGCCGACACGCTGGCGGCGGCGGACGAAAAGCTCGAGGCCGGCAAGAACGTGCTCATCAGTGTGGAGGGTGAGGCTGACGGCGAAGCGATGAAGGTGCGGGTGCAATCCGTGCAGACCCTGGACGAGGTGCTCGGTAACGGCACCAAGCAAATCGCCATCACCGCGACGGACAAACTGCAAATGAGCGACCTGCTCAAGACTTTGAGCCGGGAAGGCAACCTTGAGATCAAGCTCGTTGTCGAACTGCGCCAGGATGCCAAGGCAATCGAGTTTAGCCTCGGAAACAACTTCTCCGTTTCCGCCCGCCAGCTCTCGGCGCTGAAAACGCTGGCGGGCGTTTTACATGTGAGCTGAAGCGCGAGCTTGCCGAAGTACAGACGAAGCGCTCAACATGGCGCCGTGCTTCGCGCGGAATCGTTTAACTGCAAACGGCTGCAGCAGCTTCCGCGACCGCCTGATCCTGCTCACCGCTGCCGCCGCTGACGCCGACTGCCCCAACAATCTTGCCTCCGACCTTAAGAGGAATTCCCCCCGCGAAAATCATAACGCGGTTGTGATTCGATACATTGATCCCGAAGAACTGGTCGCCCGGCTGGCTGTTTTGTCCGAGTTCCTTGGTTGAGATATCGAACGCCTTGGCCGTGAACGCCTTGTTGATCGCGATGTCGATGCTCCCCAGCCAGGCGCCGTCCATGCGAATGAAGGCTTTGAGATTCGTACCTGCATCCACAACTGCGATGTTCATCGGCTGTCCGATCTCATTTGCCTTTGCTTCGCCAGCGGCGATGACGCGATGGGCTTTCTCTAGGGTAACCATGTGCTTGACTCCTTCCATCACAGGCAAACCTGCCACGGAGCCTAATGGACGAAAGCCGATTGAGTTGCGCGATAGGGTCTGCCCGTTCGCAAAAGGCGCGATTACTCCGGCAGATTGTAATCGCTTGGAACGGAACACCGATGGGGGGAAGCACTGTTCGTAAGCCGCAAAGCCCATTATTCCCAGCGCGTCCGCGGGCGGACTCTTGCAAATTTTAGCGTTCGGCACTATACACGACCTATCTCACACGCGGGTTTTGCCAGGAGGGCCGTTTCGCGGCCCTTTTTGACATTCCGGTGATGGCAAACGCCATCGACGCCCCGCGGAGGTCTAACCGGAAAAAGGATTTCCCATGCTGCCACAATTCAATATGCGTCAGCTCCTCGAAGCTGGCGTCCATTTCGGCCACCAAACGCATCGCTGGAACCCGAAGATGCAAGACTATCTCTTCGGGACGCGCAACAAGATCCACATCATCGATCTTTCGAAAACCGTTCCTCTGCTGCATCAAGCGGTTGTGGTTGCGAGCGACGTTGTCGCCCAGGGCGGCCGTATTCTCTTTGTCGGAACCAAACGCCAGGCCTCGGACGTGGTCTCCGACGCAGCGAAACGCTGCGCGCAATATTATGTCAATCACCGCTGGCTCGGCGGCATGCTGACGAACTGGAAGACAATCACCAACTCGATCAAGCGCTTGCGCTATCTCGAAGAGCTGGTGGCCGGCGAAGGGCAGGGCTTTACCAAGAAGGAGCTTTTGCATCTCACGCGCGAGCGCGACAAGCTTGAGCAGGAGTTGGGCGGCATCAAAGATATGGGCGGCGTACCGGACCTGTTGTTCGTGATCGACACGAACAAAGAGGCGATCGCCATTGCCGAAGCGTTGAAACTGAAAATACCGGTCATCGCGGTGATCGACAGCAACTCCAACCCGGACGGCGTGACCTATCCCGTTCCCGGCAACGACGATGCCGGACGCGCAATCACGCTCTACTGCGATTTGATCGCCCGGGCCGCCATCGACGGCATCGAGCGCGCGCAGGGCGTCGCGGGCATCGACATCGGCGAGTCGGAAGAAGTTGCCGAAGCCGCGCTGGAGGAGGCACCGGCACCGGTTGAGCCGGCCACGAACGGCAAAGCAGGGGAGCACCATCACGCTCCCGAACATAAGAAGGCCGCCAAGGGTAAGGACGCGCCCGCAGCCGCTGAAACCCATGAAGAGGCGCACGCCGGGGCAAGTACAACTCTTGAGGGGCTTGCCGAACCTCAGGGCGAGAAGAACGATCTCAAGAAAATCCGCGGGATCACCAAAGCCCACGAAAAGAAGCTCAACGAGCGCGGTATTTTCCACTATTGGCAAATTGCCGCTTTCACCCAGGACAACCTTGATGAAATCGACCGTTTGCTGCACGGAAACGGTCAGATCGCCAAGGGCGATTGGGTCGACCAAGCGCGCGAGCTGACAAACTAAAACAATACGGCCGCGCCGATGCGCGGCTTCTGACTCAAACTTATGAGGTAGCACATGGCTGCGATTTCGGCTGGCATGGTTAAGGAGCTTCGCGACAAAACCGGCGCCGGCATGATGGATTGCAAGACGGCGCTGGCGGAATCCAATGGCGAGATGGAAGCTGCAATCGATTGGCTCCGCGCGAAAGGTCTTTCGAAGGCCGCCAAGAAAGCGGACCGGATCGCCGCCGAAGGTCTGATCGGCGTTGCTTCGGCTGCGAAGATCGGTGCACTGGTCGAGGTCAACTCTGAGACCGACTTTGTGGCCAGGAATGCGGAATTCCAGAATGTTGTGGCCCAAATCGCTAAGCTCGCGCTAAAGGCCGGGGGCGATGTGGAGAAACTCGCCGCCATGGAATTCCCGAAGAAGAAAATCTCGGTCGCCGATTACCTGAAAGAACTGGTCGGTACCATCGGCGAGAATATGTCGCTGCGCCGCACCGCGGCCCTCAAGGTCAAGGACGGCGTGGTCGCCACCTACGTCCACAACCAAGCCACCCCCGGCATGGGCAAAATGGGTGTTCTGGTCGCGCTCGAATCGGCTGGCGATAAGGACAAGCTGAACGAGATCGGCCGTCAGGTCGCGATGCACGTCGCCGCAACCAATCCGCTTGCTCTAAAGGATGAGGATGTCGATCCGGAAACCTTAGAGCGCGAGCGCGCGATCTTCACCGAGCAGGCCAAGGAAAGCGGCAAGCCTGAGAAGGTCATCAAACAAATGATCGAGGGGCGGATCAAAAAGTTCTATCAAGAGGTGATTCTCTTGAAACAGGCTTTTGTGATCAATCCCGATCAGACCGTCGAGCAAGCTGTGAAGGAGGCCGAGAAGGCAGTGGGCGCACCCATCGCGATCAAGGCTTTCGTACGCTACGAACTCGGCGAGGGTATTAAAACAGATAAATGCGATTTCGCGGCCGAGGTTGCGGCGGCGGCCGGAAAGCAATAGTAGCTTTGAGTCTTGTGCGGCCCTGCTTGAGGCGGGAGCCGCATGCTCTTTGCTCCGGAGGAAAAAATGCCGCCACTGCCGTTCAAGCGTCCGCTGATCAAGATTTCGGGCGAGGCGCTCATGGGAAGCGGCCGCTATGGCATAGACATCGCAACCCTCGATGCCATAGCGCTCGATATCGCCGAGGTTTGCCGGCTGGGCATTCGTCCTGCTATCGTGGTGGGTGGCGGCAATATTTTCCGGGGGCTCGCGGGGGTGGCGGGCGGCATGGACCGTGTCAAAAGCGACTTCATGGGCATGCTGGCCACGGTGATGAACGGACTTGCCTTGGGACAGGCACTGCTGCGCCACGGCCAAGCGGCGACGGTCTATTCCGGCTTGCCGGTCCCAACCGTCTGCAAGACGTTCTACAGGGACGAAGCGTGTAAGGACCTCGATGCCGGTGTCGCCGTTGTGCTTGCCGGCGGCACGGGTAACCCATTTTTTACTACCGATACTACTGCGGCGCTTAGAGCTGCGGAGCTTGGCTGCGATGCAATCTTGAAGGCCACACAAGTTGACGGCATCTATTCCGAAGACCCTAAGGTCAACCCCGGTGCGGAACGCTACGAGCGGCTCACCTTCTCCGAGGTTCTGAGCCGCGATCTGAAGGTCATGGATGCGGCCGCCATAGCGCTTGCCCGCGATAACGCCATCCCCGTTGCCGTGTTCTCCTTGCACCAACCAGGTGCCATCGCAAAAGTTATGCGCGGCGAGGCGGTTTGCAGCGTTGTCGGAAGCGATACCGCAGCATAAATCTTATCCAGATCAACGATCCAACCGCAAATTAAAAAGGGGATGGAGATGACAGCCGGCAACTTCGACCACCGCGAGATTGAAAAGCGCATGAAAGGGGCCGTCGCCGCCCTGAAGGGAGAGTTTGGAGGCTTACGCACCGGACGCGCGAGCACGACTCTTCTCGACCCTTTGCTGGTCAATACGTCCTACGGCGCGAAAATGCCGATCAATCAGGTCGCCGCGATTAACACGCCGGAGCCGCGCTTGATTACGGTGCAAGTCTGGGACAAGAGCAACCTTCACGCGGTCGAAAAGGCGATCCGCGAGTCCGATCTTGGGCTTAACCCCGTGGTCGATGGCCTCGTCCTGCGTTTGCCGATCCCGGAGCTCAATCAGGAGCGGCGGCAGGAACTTGTGAAAATCGCAAAGAAATATACCGAGCAAGCCCGGGTCGCTGTCCGGAACGTCCGCAAGGATGGCATGGACCAGATCAAGAAGCTGGAAAAAGACGGTAAGATCAGCGAGGACGATAGCGGCTCGCTCCATACCAAGGTGCAGGATCTGACCGACAAGACCATTAAAGAAATAGACGCCATGTTTGCATCGAAAGAACAGGAAATCCTGCAGGTGTAGAGCTCGTTGCATCGGCGGCAAGTGCGCACTGAAAAAAGACGGCTCTATTATACGAAGGCGGGCTTGACCTCACCGATAAGGAAGCAGAAGACGTGCAGCAGGCAGTCAGCTCGCGTTTTGGCTTCGCGCTGTTGGCTGCGGCCAAGCCGCGAGGGAGAGAAATAGGTGGCTGAGCTGTGAGATCGCCAGAACAAGCCGTCGTGCCCGGGAAAGAGCGTCCATGTCCGGAACATGTTGCCATCATCATGGACGGTAATGGCAGGTGGGCAGCGCAGCGCGGCCTGCCCCGGACCGAAGGCCATCGCAGAGGCGTCGAGAGCACAAAGGAATGCGTGCGCGCTGCCTCCGATCTCGGCATCTCATATCTCACGCTTTTTAGTTTTTCCTCGGAGAACTGGAAGCGGCCGCCCATCGAGGTCACCTATCTCATGGGGCTGTTAAGGCGATTCATCCGCCGCGATCTTGCCGAGATACACAAAAATAATGTCAAGCTACGAGTTATCGGTTCCGAGGCAGGAGTTCCGGTCGATCTCGTGACAATGCTTCGCGATGCGGTCATCCTGACCAGCGCGAATACAGGCTTGCAGCTGATCATCGCGTTCAACTACGGCTCGCGGGACGAAATTGTCCGTGCAGCGAGACGCCTGGCCGAACGCGTCAAATTGGGGGAGCTTGCGCCGGGCGATATCACACAGGAGTTGCTCGCGGAACAATTCGACACGGCAGGCATTCCCGACCCGGACCTTATCATCAGGACCAGCGGCGAGCAGCGCATCAGTAACTTTCTACTTTGGCAATGCGCCTACTCCGAGCTTTTATTCGTTGATAATTTCTGGCCGGACTTTACAAGACAGACTTTGGAAAGCGCGATTGCTGCCTACCGGCGGCGGGAACGCCGTTTCGGCGGCGTTGCCGGATAGGCCGCGCGCCGGCCCAAGAGCGGACTTATCGGGCGAAAGGAACATGGCAAAGCCTATAAGTTCAGAGCTGGTTCTAAGGGTAAATTCCGCGCTTGTTCTCGTGGCGCTGAGCATCGCTCTGACCTATGCAGGCCCGCAAAGCTTCGCCGGGCTCATTCTGTTCTTCGTCGCCTTGATGAGCTGGGAGTGGGGCCGCGTCGTACGAGGGCGCAATTTCGACAGCATCTTCGTCCTGCAGATTGCCGCTATCGCCATCGCCGGTATTCTCACGCTCAAGAATAATCCCGCTTCCGCGATCGGCATAATCATGGGGGCTACATGGGCTTCGTTCTGGATTCATAGGAACGCTGGGCTGGAGAGCGATCCCTGGTGGACCGCGGCGGGCGTCTATTACGCGGGCTTTCCAGCAATCGCTCTGATCGCAATCCGTCAAGATCCCGATTATGGCTTCTACGCCATCCTGTACCTATTTTTGATCGTTTGGTCGGCGGATACTGGCGCGTATTTCACTGGAAAGCTCATCGGCGGCCCGAAGCTTGCGCCCTCGATCTCACCGAATAAGACCTGGGCCGGTCTCGCGGGCGGTGCCTTTAGCTCATGCTGTGCAGGAACCTTGTTCGCGCTTTGGCTTCAGGACACCTCGGTACCGATGCTCTCAGGCATCAGCGTCGTTCTGGGGATTCTGTCCCAAGGGGGAGATCTTGGCGAGTCTTTCATCAAGCGGGCCTTCGGTGTGAAAAATTCGAGCGGACTTATCCCCGGGCATGGGGGTGTGCTCGACCGTGTTGACAGTTTAGTGTTCGCGGCGATGGCCGCAGGGCTTATTGCGGTAATTGTGGATCCGTTAAAGCCGGGCCGGGCACTTTTGATTTGGTAAAACGGCGGCCCTGGCGGGCGAGCATGGGAGCAACGATGCAACAGGATGGGCATGCTGGCGGTAACGCGGACCAGGTGAAAGAAAAAAGGCGCGTAAGCGTGCTGGGAGCGACGGGTACCATCGGGGTACTCACCTGCGAGCTGCTGGCGCTTAATCCGGATCGATTCGAAATCGCCGCCTTGACCGCAAATCGTAACGCCGAAAAACTCGCTGAACTCGCTGTCGCCCTGAAGGCAGACTATGCCGCGCTCGCGGACGAGCGTCTGGAAGGCGAACTTAGACACCGGCTCGAAGGCACAGGGATCGAATGCGGAGCGGGAACGCGTGCGCTGATCGAGGCGGGCGAGCGGAGGGCCGACCTCATCATGGCTTCGATTGTCGGGGCGGCGGGGCTTGCGCCGACCCTGGCCGCGTTACGTCAGGGAACGATTGTTGCACTCGCCAACAAGGAGTGTCTTGTCTCGGCGGGCTCCCTGTTTATGAGCGAGGCGGCGCGGCACAACACAACGCTTTTGCCGGTGGATTCGGAGCATTCCGCAGTGTTTCAGGCTTTGGACACCCTCGACTGCAAGCATGTCGAGCGCATTGTGCTGACCGCCTCGGGCGGACCGTTCCGCACCTGGACAGCGGAGCAAATAGCTGCGGCGCGGCCAGAGGATGCTCTGAAACACCCGAACTGGGCGATGGGCCGCAAGATTACCATAGATAGCGCAACGCTCATGAACAAGGGCCTCGAGCTTATAGAAGCCTTTCACCTTTTTAATGTGCGCGCCAGCCAGCTTTCGGCAATCGTCCATCCTCAGTCGATCGTTCACGCGCTTGTCTATTACAGCGACGGTTCCGTCATCGCTCAAGCGAGTCTGCCCGACATGAGGACACCCATAGCCTACAGCCTTGCCTGGCCTGCCCGCCTCAATGCCGATATCAAACGGCTCGACCTTGCCGCGGCCGGAAGCTTGACCTTCGAGGAGGCGGACGAGTCGCGTTTTCCGGCGTTGAGGCTTGCGAAAGGAGCACTCGCGGCCGGCGGAGCGGCTCCCACGGTTCTCAATGCCGCTAATGAAATCGCGGTCCAGGCCTTCCTCGATAAGGCTATCGCTTTTCCGGGGATCGCCGCCACAGTGGAACAAACCATGAGCCGGGCCGTCACCGAGCTTGCCGGTATTCTCCCGGACAGTCTCGATTCGGTCATGCACCTCGACGCGCGCGCAAGGCAGATCGCGGCTTCGCTGCTCGGTGAGCCCCAACGGGCGCCTGCCAGTGCCGCTACTTTTCCATCCGGCGCCGCCTAAATATGCTGTGCAGTATCCTCATCGCGAGCTTTTCCGCCCGCGGAAACAAATCCCGTCTATAGAAAGCCTGGCGCGCAATGCCGGGTGTGGTCTGTCTGCCGCGCTAGAAGGTTTTTCCGTATGATCCCGCAAGTTTTATCCTCATCCATCGGGGACATTTTCTGGGGAGCGATCGCTGCCCTCCAACAGGCTTTCTGGTGGACCGTCCCGTTCCTCGTCGTGCTCGGCGTCGTTGTAATCGTCCATGAGCTTGGGCATTTTCTTGCTGCGCGTGCGCTCGGCATTACCGTCGAAGCGTTTTCTGTGGGCTTTGGACCGGAGATCGCGAGCTTCCATGACAGGCACGGCACGCGCTGGCGTGTCGCCTGGATACCGCTTGGGGGCTATGTGAAGTTCAAAGGCGACGAAAGCGTTGCGAGCCTGCCCTCGGCGGAAGCCCTCGAAAAACTGACGCCGGGCGAACGCAAAGGCAATTTCCACGCATCGGCCTTATGGCGCCGTACGCTGATTGTGCTCGCGGGTCCGTTCTCGAACTTCCTCTTGGGCTTTGTAATCTTCACAAGCTTGGTGTTCTTCAGGGGTGTCGACTATCAGCAGGCGCTCATCACCTGCGTCGAGCCAGGGACGCCAGCGGCGCAGGCCGGACTCAAAGCCGGGGACAAAGTTCTTTCGGTAGGGGACACGCCCATCGGAAGCTTCGAAGATTTCAAATATTCCGTGGTCCTGAACGCCCGCTCTCCGATCGATATCGCGGTCGAGCGCGAAGGAAAGATTGTGAATCTGAGGGCAACGCCCGAGCTCACAGAAGGGGAGTGCATTGGACGGCTCGGCGTCATGGGGCCCAGGAACCTCGAAAATCGAACCGCCGGTCTTGCCGGTGCGGCGGGCGAGGGCATACAGCGCACCTGGCGAATCGCTGAGGTCCCCTTTCAGTTTCTCGGACAGCTTGTCGAAGGAAAGGCCTGCGCACGCTCGCTCGGCGGCCCGGTAAAAATAGCGGAGGTGTCGAAAAACTCCGCTTCGCAGGGGTTTATTAACCTAGTTCCGCTTATCGCTTTCATATCAATAAGCGTGGGGCTGTTTAATCTCTTTCCTATTCCGGTTTTGGATGGCGGTCACCTTTTGTTCTATGGCGCGGAAGCCATACTCGGCCGTCCATTAAGCCAAAGAGCGCAAGAAGCGGCATTTCAGTTTGGATTCGCGCTGCTGCTCATGTTAATGGTCTTCGTAACGTGGAATAACGTTGCGGAGCTTACGAAGGGCAAGCCGCCCGCGGTTAAGGCGGCAAGTGCTTGCACTAAGTAGGCTATAGGGGAAGGTGAGCATTTCCCGCGTGGTGCCGGGGGGCAACAGGCGGATGCTAAAATGGGTAAAGGGTGGGGTCCAGCCACCTTGGCGTCACAAAGTCCTAGTTTCTGGCGATGTGACATGCTGAGTTGGGGAACCGGCGTTAGAGGGGCAATTAGGTCAATGCTGCGCAAGAGCATAATCGGAAGGGTTCGTGCGGCCCTTACAATTCTCGTGGCTGTGATGATGGTGACATTCACAGCTGCCACGGTTCACTCGACGGGGGCGTTCGCTCAAGGTGGACCTGTCATCCGCGAGATCCGGGTCGAGGGCAATAGCCGCATCGAGCCAGAAACCGTGCGCTCGTATCTAACTTTCACGGCCGGCCAAAAATACGATGGCTACAAGGCCGACGAAAGTCTGCGGGCCCTCTTCGGAACCGGTCTTTTTCAAGACGTACACATCGCGCTGCATGGAAATGTAGTCGTTGTTACCGTCGCCGAGAACCCGATCATCAACCGCGTTGCCTTCGAAGGTAATCACGAGGTCAAGAGCGATACGCTGAGCACGGAAGTGCAGCTAAAGCCGCGCGCTCTCTATTCGCGGGGCCGGGTTCAGGCCGACGTTCAGCGCATCCTCGATGTCTACCGGCGCCAAGGCTACTATGCGACTCAGGTCGACGCGCAAATCATCAACCTCGATCATAACCGGATCGACTTGGTGTTCGAGATTCACGAAGGGCCTGAGACCAAGGTTGCAGGCGTCAATTTCATCGGCAATCAAGCATTCTCCGATACGGAACTGCGCGGTGTGATCACCACGACCGAATCGAGCTTCCTCGACTTTTTAAAGCCGACCTCGGTTTACGATCCCGATCGCTTCAATTTGGATCGTGAGCTGCTGCGCCGCTATTATATAAAGAACGGTTATGCGGATATGCGCGTTGTGTCGGCTGTCGCTGACGTGGACCGTGAAGGAAAGGGCTTTTTCCTGACCTTCACCGTAGACGAGGGGCAGAGATACAATTTTGGCGGAATTCGAATCGACTCGACGCTCCCCGCTTTCAATTCGGATGCCGCCGGCGGCAAGCTTCTGACCAAATCTGGGGAAATCTACAACGCCGAGGCTGTCGACAAAACCGTCGAAGCGCTTACCGTGTTCGTGGCCCAGCAAGGCTACGCTTTTGGCCAGGTGCGCCCTCGCATCGATCGCGACCCGGTTTCTCATACGATCTCCGTTGCCTACGTAGTTGAGCAGGGGCCGCGCGTTTATATCGAGCGCATCAACCTCTCCGGCAACTACCGTACTGAAGACTACGTCATCCGCCGCGAGTTCCGTATCGCGGAAGGCGATGCCTATAATAAGGTGATGGTCGATCAGGCCCGCTCGCGCCTCATGGGCCTTGGCTTCTTTAAAGACGTCAAGGTCAATAAAGAACCTGGCTCCGCTGGCGACCGTGTTATCCTGAACGTTGCCATTACGGAACAATCGACCGGCGAACTCTCCTTCTCGGCAGGCTACTCCTCGGCGGAAGGCGTGATCGGTGAAGTTTCGTATAGTGAGCGTAACTTCATGGGCACCGGCCAATTCGTGCAGGTTAAACTGTCGGGTAGCCAAGTCAGCTACGGCGTGGATGCGAGCTGGACCGAGCCCCGCTTCCTCGACCGGAACCTTTCGCTCGGTGTCGACGCGTTCGTTCGGAATTCTGACTATACCGCTGCGACCGGCTTCACCGATGCTGGTTACGAAGACTTCCGGACGGGCTTTAGCCTCCGCTTCGGCTTCGCCCTAATGGATAACCTCTGGCTGAACACCAACTACACGTTTATGTACGAGGATATCTACGGCCTCGACTCGACCGCACCGCTCGCTGTTTGGGAAGTTGCCGGTAACACGATCACCTCGTCGGTCGGCTATTCGCTCATCTACGATACCCGCAACAATCGTAAGAACCCGTCCCGCGGCTTCTACTTCTCGTTCGCTCAAGACTTCGCAGGTGTGGGCGGCGATATCGACTACATCCGCACAATCGCCGAGGGCAGGGGCTACTATCCGCTCACCAAGGATATCACTCTTGTCGGGCGCTTGATCGGCGGCACGATCCAGGGTTGGAACGGCCAGGATGTGCGCACCACAGACGACTTCTATAAGGGTGGTGAGACGATCCGTGGCTTTGCCACCGCGGGCCTTGGTCCGCGTGACAATCTGAGCCAAGACTCGCTCGGCGGTAAGAACTTCTATGCCGGTACCACTGAGATACGCTTCCCGCTTCCCTTCGTTCCAGAGGATATGGGCTTCGGCGGCGCTATCTTCGCCGATGCCGGCTCGGTATGGGGTACCGATGCGAACAACTTGGCTTTGAAATACCTCACCGCACATGGCTCGTGCCCAGGCGGTGTCACACCCATCTCCAGCTGCTATACTGGGACGTCGGACTCCGATGCGATCCGGGCCTCAGTC
The DNA here is from genome assembly GCA_052148445.1 of Rhodomicrobium sp. Lineage (GTDB taxonomy): Bacteria > Pseudomonadota > Alphaproteobacteria > Rhizobiales > Rhodomicrobiaceae > Rhodomicrobium. The sequence continues at coordinate 23,924 of JBKQIH010000294.1, read as the reverse complement.
GGCGCCAGCTTGATCTGGAACTCGCCGATCGGTCCGCTCCGCGCCGACTTCGGCTGGGCTATCCTGAAGGAATCCTTCGATCAGACCCAAGTCTTCAGATTTGGTGCTGCCACGAAGTTCTAAAATTGCAGGCAGTGAATGCTGCCTCGCGCAACAGTCAATCTCGAAGTATGTTAAGCGGGCTCCGGCCCGCTTAACCTTTTCAAAGCTGAACACGCATGGACCATCCAGGCTTCTGGGCCCCCGCCGGGCCATTTCCTCTCTCGGAACTTGCCACTTATGCGGGCGCTCAGATCCCTGAGCAGTTTCTTTCCGAGGCCGGAAAACCGCTTAATACCGTCAAGGCACTCGATCAGGCCGGCCACAACGACGTATCTTTCTTCGAAAACCGGAAATATCTAACCGCGCTGCAGAACACCCGCGCCGGGGCCGTTTTTATCGCAGACGGTCCGGCTCCCAAGATGCCTGAGCATACGGTGCCGCTTCTGTCCAAGGATCCGTACCGATCTTTCGCCAGATCGCTTGAGCTGTTTTTTCCCGATGCCGGGCATCCGAAAGTCGTAGGTGCAGGCGATAAGGGTGCAAGCCTCATCGACGCTAGCGCGTGCATTGAAGAAGGCGCGATTATCGAAGCCGGCGCGATCGTTGGGCCCGAGGCACAAATAGGGCGCGGCACCCGCATCGCGGCTGGTGCCGTGGTGGGGTACAGGGTTACAATCGGGCGCGACGGCTTTGTCGGTCCCGGCGCATCGATTACGCATGCGCTCATTGGCAACCGCGTCATCGTGCACGCGGGTGTCCGCATCGGTCAAGATGGCTTCGGATTCGCTATGGGCCGGATGGGTCACTATAAGGTGCGCCAAGTCGGGCGGGTTATCATCCAGGACGATGTCGAGATCGGGGCCAATAGTTGCATCGACCGGGGGGCACTCAACGATACGGTGATAGGCGAGGGCACGAAGATCGACAACCTGGTTCAGATCGCGCATAACGTGGTCATTGGGAGACACTGCGTGATTGCCGCACAGACTGGCATCTCCGGCAGCACGATTTTGGAAGACTTTGTTCTCATGGGCGGGCAATGTGGCGCCGTTGGACATATCCGCATCGGCGCCGGCGCGCAGATCGGTGCGCAAAGCGGTGTGACCGGCAATGTCCCGCGGGGCGGGCGGTGGGGAGGTTATCCCGCCAAGCCAATAAGTTCCTGGGCACGCGAGGTTGCGGTGTTGAAGCGCCTCGCTAAGCGCGAGGCTTCCAGGGGAAATCCAGACAGTAAAGACGATTAGAAGTACAGTTATGTGGAACAAATCCGAAAGCAGCACCGAAAGTGAAGTCACGCCCCAGAAGAAAGAACTGGGTACAGCAGATATCGTGCGGATCCTAAAGCTGCTGCCGCATCGCTATCCGTTTCTGCTCGTCGATAAAATCGTTGAGATGGACGGCGATAATTCCGCCGTCGGTATCAAGAACGTCAGCATCAACGAGCCGTTTTTCCAGGGCCATTTTCCCAACTTTCCTGTGATGCCCGGCGTTCTGCTGATCGAAGGCATGGCTCAAACCGCGGGCGCGCTTTGTGTGGCGAGTTTGCAGGAAGCCTATGAGCCGCAGCTCGTTTATTTTATGGCCATCGATCGCGCGAAGTTCCGGCGGCCGGTTCTGCCTGGCGATACCGTCCGCTATCACATGATCAAAAAGCGCAATCGCGGGCGGGTTTGGCGCTTCGAGGGCAGAGCGACGGTCGATGGCCATATTGTGGCGGAAGCTGAGATCAGCGCCATGATCGTAGATCCAAAGCAAGTGACCGGCGCTGCCGGCGGGGACATAGGGTGATGCGCACTATGCTGACACCTCTTGTGCATCGCCTCGCGGCAGTGGACGATAATGCGATCCTCGGCGAGGGCGTCGAAATCGGTCCGTTTGCGGTCGTTGGCTCACAGGTGAAGCTCGGCAATGGTGTCAAGATACACTCGCACGCCGTCATAACCGGGCGGACCGAAATCGGAGACGGATGCGAAATCCACCCCTTCGCGGTCATTGGGGGAACGCCTCAGGATAAAAAGTACCGGGGTGAGGATAGCCAGCTCGCGGTTGGCCAGCACAACGTGATCCGCGAGCATGTGACCATGAACGGGGGAACCGAGGGCGGTGGCAACGTCACACGGGTTGGCAGCCACGGGCTCTTTCTGACCGGCGCTCACGTGGCGCACGATTGTCAAATCGGGGACCATGTCATCCTCGTCAATAACGCCACGCTCGCAGGCCATGTTACAATCGAGGATCACGCGATTCTTGGGGGGCTTTGCGCGGTGCATCAGTGGGTGCGCATCGGCGCGCATTCCTTCGTCGGCGGCATGTCCGGCGTCGAGAACGATGTAATCCCGTTCGGCATGGTGCTCGGCAACCGCGCAGCGCTTGCAGGGCTCAATATTGTAGGCCTAAAGCGGGAGGGCTTCGAGCGCGAGCGGATTCATGCCTTAAGGCAGGCCTACCGGCTTTTGTTCTCCCAGGAAGGAACCCTGCAGGAACGGCTCGACGACGTCGATAAGATGTTTCCAAACGAGGCTCCGGTCCAGCGCATTGTCGCATTCATGCGGGCGAAAGCGGACCGCTCCTTTTGTGTGCCGAGAAGCCAGCCGTAATGAGCGGTTCGGCGGCTGAAGCCGGATACGGCCAGCGCGCGAGCGAGAGCGGTATGCGTCAGGGTGCGAACGATTCCGCCGCTGCGCCGCGGATCGCTATCGTGGCAGGCAGCGGGACGCTCGTTATCGCTGTCGCCGAGGCTGCTGTGAAAGCGGGCCTCAATCCCTTCATCGCCGGCCTTTCGGGAAGCGCCGAGGCCGGTATTGAGCGATTTCCCCACGCCTATGTGCACATCGGCCAGGTGGGACGCATGCTGCGGACCTTGCGCCGTGAGGGCTGCACGCGCCTCGTATTCGTTGGAGGCTTGCGCCGGCCGAACCTTTTCCGCATCAAGGTCGATTCCGGCTTCTTCAGACACATGCCAGAGCTCCTGCGGCTGTTGAAAGGCGGCGACGATAGCGTGCTCCGGGGCGTGGCGCGCTTTTTCGAGAATCGCGGCTTCGAAGTCCTCGCAGCGCACGAAGTGGCTCCCCGGCTTTTGGCGCCCAGGGGCTCATTTTCGGCACTTGCGCCAAGTGCTCAGGATTCGGACGATATCGAATTAGGCTTTAAGGTTACGCGAGAACTCGGACATTTAGACATCGGCCAAGCAGCGGTCGTTTCCCGGAACTACGTGCTGGCCGTGGAAGCTGCAGAAGGAACCGACGCCATGTTGCGGCGCTGCCCGGAGCTTAATCGCTGGGGCTATAAGGCGCGCAATGGCGTGCTCGTTAAGGGGCCAAAGCCTGGGCAGGACCTAAGGCTGGACCTGCCCGCGATCGGCCCGCGTACCGTGGAGCTTGCCGCTGAGGCTGGGCTGGCGGGGATTGCGGTCGAAGCTGGCGCTGTGTTGCTGGCCGGCCCGGAAGAGCTTGTGGATAAGGCCAATAAATTAGGTCTCTTTCTGTACGGCGTCGCACGGACCGAAGCGGTGGACAGCTAGTTAGCGTGAGAGGGGTTTTGGAGGGCGCGGACGCATGTCTGAAGTGAAGCGCATTTTTGCCGTGGCAGGCGAGCATTCTGGGGACATTCTCGGCGGCAAGCTTATCGAGGCCCTGAAAGAAAGGGCCGGGAGCGATGCCTTCGAATTTGCCGGCGTCGGCGGCGAGCATATGGAGGCCGCGGGCGTCCGCTCCCTCTTTCCGCTTTCGGACGTCGCCGTCATGGGCGCGGCCGCCATCCTTGCGCGGCTGCCGAAACTTATCCGGCGCGTGCACCTGACAGTCGACGCTGGGCTCGCTTTCAACCCGGATGCCCTCATTATCATCGACAGTCCGGAGTTCACCCACCCGATTGCGAAAAGGGTACGCAAGCGCCGCCCGGACATCCCCATAGTGGATTATGTCAGCCCGAGCGTCTGGGCGTGGCGTCCCGGCCGTGCCCGTAAGATGCGCCCCTATGTCGACCGGCTGCTCGGGCTCTTGCCCTTTGAGCCGGAGGCGCATGCGCGGCTTGGCGGGCCGGAGTGCATCTATGTGGGCCACCCTCTCATCGAGCGCGCAGGGTGGATCGATGGGATCGATACGGACGGCTTGCGCGCGCGTCTAAATCTCACGCGCGGCCTACCGGTGCTCGTGGTCTTGCCGGGTAGCCGCCCGAGCGAAGTCTCGCGGCTTATGCAACCGTTCGGCGAAACCGTCGGGCTTCTTAAGCGTGAAATCGGCCCGATGGAGATTATACTCCCTGCGGTGCCGTCCGTGCGGCCCATAATCGAGAAAGCCCTCGCCCGCTGGCCGCAGCAGCCTCATATCGTCGAGGGTGACGAGAATAAGTTCGCAGCCTTCAGACTCGCGCGTGCCGCGCTCGCCGCATCCGGTACGGTGACGCTCGAATTGGCTGTCGCGGGCACGCCCATGGCCGTGGCGTACCGGCTCGACAGCGTGATGTCGAGCATACGCTTCCTGCTAAGAGCGCATTCGGTTGTGCTCGCCAATCTTGTTCTTGGCGAGAATGCATTCCCGGAATTCATCCAGGAAAACTGTACGCCAGAGAAGCTCAGCGGCGAATTGATCTGTCTTCTCAAGGATAGTCCACAACGCAGCGCGCAGCTTGCGGCTCTCGGCAAGATCCGTGAAAAGATGTTCCTGCCGCAAGGAACTCCGAGCGAAAAGGCAGCGGAGGTTGTACTTAAGTTGTTAGAGATGCCGCAGGTGAAAGGCCACGTTAGCGCTTGAATGTAGCCGGGGCGCGTGGTCGAATTCCGTCTAGGCGCAATCGTCGCTGGGATATTTGCCGGCAACTGCTCCGCGATGGAACAAGCCGGTCGCTTTACCTTTTAATTCTAAAAGGAATTCGCTTTCATCCGGGTAGAATTGGTTACAATTCAACCGTAGTAAAGGCGTACGGCACAGCTATAAATAGATCGATTACTTTTCTCCTCTCCATGGAGCGCCCTGCCACGCGTGTGGCGAAAGCAGATCTACGGGAAGGGTTACCGGATGACCAATATCGCTTCGGAGCCTCCGGCTTCGCCGCACCGGGTCAAGGCTGGCGAACAGGTGTTTACCACCGAGGGACTGAAGCCGCTGGAAAGGCGGAGCCGTTTGGTTCGTGCCTTTGTAGCAATAGTTAAGGCTGCGGAGCGTCTGAACCTCCGCTTCTCGAAAGTGGGCAGTCCGAGCGTTTACAAGAACGAAGTCTTTCCTTGGGCGGCCGGTGTCGAGGACGAATGGCAAACGATCCGCAAGGAATTGGCAAAAGTTCTTGCCAGAAGAGATGAGCTGCCGGAATTTCACGATATCGCGCCGGATGTTGCTTCAATCAGCAGCGCGCCCGGCTGGAAGACCTTTCTTCTTGCCGCCTATGGAGCCAAATCGGTAAAAAATATTTCGCTTTGCCCAGAAACCTGGCGCGTTCTTCAGAAAGTGCCAGGACTTAAGACGGCGATGTTCTCGATTTTCGAGCCAGGCAAGCATTTACCCGCTCACAGAGGGCCGTATAACGGCCTGCTTCGTCTGCACCTCGGCCTGATTGTCCCCGAGCCAAGAGATCAAGTCGCCATCCGCGTCGACAACCAAATCTGCCACTGGGAGGAGGGGCGGGCTCTCATTTTTGACGACGCTTACGAGCACGAGGCTTGGAACAATACGGATAAAGTTCGTGTGGTTCTGTTCGTGGACTTTGTGAAACCCTTGCGCTTCCCTGCCAATCTTGTGAATTGGCTGATTTTGAATATGGCTGTATTCACGCCCTACGTTCGCGAAGGCTACGGCAAACACCGTGAGTGGGAGCGCTCCTTTCACGGGAGTAAATGAGCTTCCGGCGAGGGTGGCTATTTCGTAGGCTGCTTTGCGAACCTGCGCAGCGCAGCGAGCGTTTCGGCGCTGACGTGGTGCTCGATGCCTTCTGCGTCCCGGCGGGCGGTTTCGACGCTCACCCCCAGGGAAAGCAAGAATGCTTCCACCACCCGGTGGCGGTCGCGGGCATCGGCTGCGAGACGCCGCCCACTTTCGGTTAAGGACACGCCCCGGTAAGGCTGCTGCAGGACGAGGCCTTCCTCCGAGAGCCGCTTCAGCATCTTGGCAACGGTCGGCTGGGCAACGCCGAGGCGCTCCGCAATGTCCACTTGCTTCGCTTCACCATGCGCGGCAATCAAATCGCCAATCAGCTCGACGTAATCCTCAGCAAGTTCAAGCCTGTGAGCTTGACGTGTCTGACGAAAGCTCGCCGACTGAATGTCGGGAGCGATAAGGGTATCAGGTTCGCTTTTCTTGTTTGCAGTCATGCCGGCCGAGGGAAGCGTGGTTTTTGAGCACCCTAGCAGGTTTCGGAACAGCTATCAGCGAAAATCAAATGCCGATAATGAGTGGCCCACCCTCTCCAAATGCCATCGATTTCAAGAAGGGCCTTGATAAGGCGAAGTAAAATATTATAGCATAGGCTATATTCGTTTTGGAAAAGGACAGACGATGGCCTCCGAAGCACCGGTTCCCGCCGAAACCATACGCCTTGTGGAGGGCGGCACCGTCGCGGCTTTACGCGAGGCCGTGGCCGGACGCCGGCACAGAATTGTGACCGGCTGGCTTTTTACGGGCCCAGCGGTTGTAGCTTCGATCGCCTATATCGATCCTGGCAATTTCGCGACAAACATCCAGGCCGGCGCGAAATACGGCTATGGCCTTCTGTGGGTCGTCCTCACCGCTAATCTGATCGCCATGCTGTTTCAGGCGTTGTCCGCCAAGCTCGGTATCGTCACAGGCCGCAATCTCGCCGAACTCTCCCTTGACCGTTTTCGTCAGCCAATTCCCTTCCTCATGTGGATCGTGAGCGAAATCGCGGCGATGGCAACCGATTTGGCCGAGTTTTTAGGGGGCGCTATCGGTCTCTCGCTTCTTTTCGGTGTCCCGCTATTGCTGGGCATGGTGGCGACCGCAATCGTCACTTATGCGATCCTTATGTTCGGCGGCTCCAACTTCCGCAGGATAGAGCTTTCGATTGGCGCATTCGTGGCCGTGATTGGCGTGTGCTATTTGGTTGAATTGTTTGTTGCGCCCGTCGATTGGGGTGCGGCGGCGCTTGGCACTGTCACGCCGCACATTGCCGATGGCCAGGCTTTAATGATTGCGGTTGGTATCGTCGGCGCGACTGTTATGCCGCACGCCGTTTATCTGCATTCTGGGCTCACTCAATCGCGCACTCCGGTACAATCGGACGCCGAGCGCGAAAGGGTCTTGCGATTTTCGAACCGCGAAGTGGTTGTCGCGCTCTGCTTGGCCGGGGCGATCAATATGGCGATGGTGATCATGGCCGCGGGAGCCTTCAATTCCGGTTACCCAGATGTCGCCGAGATCGGGACCGCTTATCATACGCTGACGCCGCTGCTGGGCGCGGGTGCGGCCGCCGCTTTTCTCGTGTCGCTGATCGCATCGGGCATCTCAAGCTCGGTGGTAGGCACAATGGGCGGCCAGATGATCATGCAGGGCTTCTTCCGCCGGAGAATTCCCATCTGGGTTCGCCGGCTCGTAACGATGGTGCCCGCGTTTGCGGTGGTGGCGATGGGGGCCGAAGCGACGAAGGCGCTTGTGATCAGCCAGGTGATTTTAAGCCTTGCACTTCCTGTGCCCATGATTGCGCTTTTGATTCTGTCTAGCGACAGGCGGGTCATGGGCCGCTTTGCCAACGGGACCGCGACGCGCATTTTAGCCGCGGTGTGCGCAACCGCTGTGCTCACCCTGAACGGGGTCCTGCTTTACGTGACACTGACCGGGCTCTGAAAGGACGGGCGGCTGCAATAAGGGCTTGACGAACGCCGCCTGCTTCGTTGTCTATAGAGCACGAACGCGCGTGTAGCTCAGCGGTAGAGCATCCGGTTTACACCCGGACGGTCGGGAGTTCGATCCTCTCCGCGCGCACCACTTCATTCCGGCGCAGCTGCGTTATTTAATCTTAAAATGCAGCCTTCTTTGACACGGTGCGTTAAAAGCAACGAGCGGGATGCGCCTTGTGCCGGCTCCCTCGCGATAAGGTCAGCGCAAGATTGGCCTGCCTTTAATGCGGAGGGCCGTTGATATTTATGTCTGGCGCCAGGACGTTCGTGTACTGACAATTTTGCGGGCGAATCCATTATTTGCTGGCCCTGAAATAGAGCTTGTTCATCGCCATTACAACGCGCTAAAGTTCGGCGTATTCATCGCTCCTGTTGGGCAAGCGGCTGTGCTGGCGCGGCTAGATTACATTCCCGGCTACACTGCGGTCAGCGGAAAGAAGATGCAACGAATTAGGGGCTTAGTTGCATTGGACTTAAAAGAGTAGAGAGGTGGGAGAGAGACCTTATGACCCCAGAGCAAACGCGGGTACTGGCCGAGAGTTTTAGAAAGCTGGAAAGCCGGCTGCCTGAACTTGGCGCTGCCGTTTATGCGAAATTGTTCGAGATTTCGCCGGAATCGCGCCCTCTGTTCAAAGGGAATATGGACGAACAGCACGCGAAGCTTGCCAAAGTATTCGCCGAGTTCGTAAGGGTCAAGACGCGCTCTCAGCATTTTCTTCCGGTGACTAAGAGCGGCGGAGAAGCAGTCATCCCCGGCGTTGGTCCCTTGGGAGGCCGGCACGAGACAAGCTATGGCGTGCAGGCTCAGCATTACCGTCATATGCGCGAAGCCCTGCTCCATGCGCTCGAGCGGATGCTCGGAAAAGACTTCAACGAGAACGTTGCCGTAGCCTGGGCGGAGACTTTCGACATGCTTTCCGAAGCGATGCAGAAGCACGCCGGCGGCAATCCCGAGGCGGACGCATTCGCCCGGATTTTTAGCGGCAAATCTGGTGGTAACGCCGTAAACGAAGTTACGGCGGAGCGCTATTTCGGTATCGAAGGCCAGGCCGGGCCGCGAATTGGGGACGGGCACTGCTAAAGGCACTAACTCCGGGCTGGCTGGCACATGAAGCGTGTTCTGCTGACGGGAGCGAGCGGCGCAATCGGTTCGCGGTTGCGCAGCCTTTTGCGCCCGCTTTACGAGCTTGTCCTCAGCGATATCGAACCGCCTCACGATCTCCAGCCGCAAGAAGCTTTTTTCGCCGCTGACCTCGCTGATGCCTCTGCCATTGAGCGCGCTGCTAAAGGGGTTGAAGGAATCATCCATCTCGGCGGCGAGTCCGCAGAGGCACCTTGGGAGACGATCCTCCGCAGCAACATTATAGGGATCCACAACTTGTTCGAAGCGGCGCGCAAACAAGGCGTCAAGCGTGTGGTCTTCGCGTCCTCGAACCATGCCGTGGGCTTTTACCCGCGCGCGCAAAGAATCGGCCCGCAAGTGCTGCCGCTCCCGGACACGCGCTATGGGGTGAGCAAGGCGTTCGGCGAATCTTTGGGCGCACTCTATGCCTATAAATACGGGCTTGGCGTGTTTTGCATCCGCATTGGCAACGTATCCGGAGCCCCGGCCGATGAGCGGCGGCTCGCCATCTGGCTCAAGCCCGAGGACCTTGTTTCACTCCTTCGCATCGGTCTTGAACGTGAAGGCCTCGTTTATGAGGTGGTCTACGGCGTCTCGGATAACGCACGGGGCTGGTGGGATAATTCGCGCGCGAGCGAGCTTGGATACCAACCGGAAGGGCATTCCGAGGACTTCGCAAATCAGGCTTTGGCCGCGCAGGCAGGTTTGCCCTCGGATGAAATTGGAGATCTCTTCCAGGGCGGTTCGTTTTGCTCATTGGAATTCGAGGCCCCGCTCAGCCGCGTTGCCCCTAAAGACTAAAGGGCATATATGGGGTTTTTGGCTTCGCGGCTCTGCTACGTGCAAACGCAAAGACGCTGGCTGCTGCGGCAAAAAACATACAGGCCCTAGGCAATCATTTCTTTTTGACCGGCGCCGGCTTCGGCTGCATCTCGAAAAACGGCCGGAAAGCGTCGGGCATCTGCGCGAGCACCTGAGCCTGCATTTGTCCGGCGATCTGGTCGCCAATGGCCATCCAGATTTTGGTAATCGCCTCGGGGCCTGCAGCCTTCATGACCTGTTCGGTAACGACGGCGAGGTCTTCGGGACTGACTTCAATGGTGATTTTCATGGTTCTGGGAGTAGAAGGCTGAGTTCAGGCATCGGAAGAGAAATTATAGCACGGTAACAACAAATGTCTGAAGCTAATTTCTGCGTTGGGATCCGTGTCTTCGCCCCACCGCGCGAACACGCGCGGATCGCATTTTCGGCGCCTTCGGGGGCCTGGCATTAGCCGGATGCCGGCGGGGTAGAAATAATCTGCTTAGGTTGTGTAACGATCGCTTCGGCAAGTGCGGCGAAGCCTCTTTCGAGATCGCGCTTTAGGTCTTCAACGTCCTCAAGTCCGATATGCAGGCGCAGGGTAGGGCCTTGCGGTTTCCAGGCCGTGGCGGTGCGCGCGGCCGTGCAGTCGAATGGCACAATGAGGCTTTCGAAACCGCCCCAAGAATAGCCCATGCCGAAAATCTTGAGCGCATCCAGCAGCCGGTGCACAGCTTTCTTAGGGTAGGGATTGAGGATAATCGAGAACAGCCCAGCAGCGCCCTTGAAGTCGCGTTTCCAAAGCTCGTGGCCAGGAGCGCCGGGAAGCGCCGGGTGCAGCACTTGCGCCACCTCTGGGCGGGAGCGCAGCCACTGAGCTATGACAAGCCCTGAGCGCCAATGCCGCTCCATCCGCACGCCAAGCGTGCGCAGCCCTCGCAGCGCCAGGAAGCAATCCTCGGCCGTTGAGCACAGGCCGAGGGCCTCGTGGGTGGAGGCGACGGCTGCCGCCGCCGGTTCGTCGCAGGTGATGGCGCCAAGTAGCGCATCGGCATGCCCCACAATGTATTTCGTCGCCGATTGGATCGAGATATTCACCCCATGCTCGAAGGCGCGGAAGTAAAGCGGCGTGCCCCAAGTGTTGTCGATGGCCACCGGAACGCCCGCGCCCCTTGCCGCGCGGCATATAGCGGGGATGTCCTGGACTTCGAAACTCTGCGAGCCTGGCGATTCAGTGAGAACGAGTTTGGTATTCTGCCTGAGTTGCGCGCCGATCCCCGCGCCGATAAGGGGATCGTAATACTCAATGTCCACACCCAGCCGTTTGAGAACGCGCCCCGCGAAACGCCGCGTGGGCTGATAAACGCTATCGGCGATCAGGATATGCCCGCCGGCCTCCGCGAACGTCAAAAGCACCGTCGAGATGGCGCTAAGCCCCGAGGGCGTGAGAAAGGTCCGCGCCCCGCCTTCGAGCGCGGCGAGCGCGGTTTCGAGTGCCCGCGTCGTGGGGTTCGATGGGCGCCCATAGGTGTATTCGACGTCGCGCGACTCCAGCGTTTGCGCGTCGGGGAAAAGAACCGTGGAGCCCCTGACGATGGGCGTGTTGACAAAGCCCGAATAGGCGCGCGGATTGCGCCCAAGCCGTGTCAGCGCGGTTTCCACGCCAAAACCGCCGGCGCCTTCTTCGTCATCGCTTCCCATGCTGAACCTTTCGTAGCACACCGTTTCATCGCGATTTTATGATACATCGTCAAGGATTGACCGCGCACCCTGGTTTCGCGTTTTATCGGGCGGCGGACGGAGACCGGAGAGGGCCACCGGACGCGCCGGACCGGGAGCCTGCGGTGGGAGCTGATATGAGGGAGTGTCTCCGGCGGCGAGGGCCAGTGTTATGGACCCTTACGCTGCTTGTCATCTGCTTGGCTCCGGCCTGGAGCGCGACCCTGGACGACGTGAGAGCGCGCGGGCAGCTCAACTGTGGAGTATCGCGGGACCTCGTAGCCATCTCGGCGCAAGATGCTCAAGGCAATTGGGGTGGAATCGGCGCCGATTTTTGCCGGGCAGTCGCTGCCGCGGTGTTTGGTGATGCGGCCAAGGTCAGCTTTGTGCCGCTCTCCTCGAAGGAACGTTTTCAAGCCCTGCAAACCGGCAAAATCGACCTTTTGTCCGGCGCCCCGTGGACCATACGGAACGAAACGGCGCTCGGGCTCGCCTATGCCGGTGTCATCTATTATGAGGGGCAGGGGCTGATGGTACGCCGCAGCCTCGATGTGCAGAGCGCTTTGGAACTTTCCGGGACAGAGGTTTGCATAGCAGCTGGAACCGAAGCCGCATTGAATATCTCCGATTTTTTCCGCTCGCACGGGATGCCTTACAAGATCCTGACTTTCGAGAAGCCAGAAGACGCCCTGAACGCCTACGAGGCTCGGCGCTGCGACGTTTATTCGGCCGAAGTTTCAAGTTTGACGTTACAGCGCCAAGGGCTTACCAGCCCCGGCGATCATGTGATTTTGCCCGAACCTATTGCAAAGGTGCCTCTCGCCCCTGTTGCCGGCGGGGCCGATCCGCAATGGCTCAGCATCGTGCGCTGGACGATGTTCGCGCTGATCGATGCGGAAGACCAAGGGATTTCTAGGAACAATGCCGCGTCGTTGGCTGAAAGCGATCCTGCGCCCCCTGTGAAACGCCTCCTTGGCATGGAGGGGGATTTTGGCAAGCCCATGGGCCTTGCCAAGGATTGGGCGTTTCAGGCGATCATGGCGGTGGGCAACTACGGGGAGATATACGAGCGTAATCTCGGGGCGCAAAGCGGGCTCAATATCGAGAGGGGGGAAAACGCTCTTTGGAACCGGGGCGGGACCTTGTTCGCGCCACCCATACGCTAAGCCCGCGTCACAGCGTCATGGCGCGGCGGTCTTTGCCGCCGTGGCGATCATGAGCAATGCCAATGGCTTACCCCTGGATTGCTTCGCTTTGCTGCGGTGACGGCAATACCGAGGAGAACGCGGCGCGCTAGCGATCCACAGCGCCGCCGGCGCGGCTAATTGCGGCGCCGGCGTATGGCGATTATGCTTCTTGGTTGCGCGGGTCCGTGCAGCTCAGGCCCGCGCCGGGCGAAGCACGGGCTAGAGGGGGATTTATGGACCCGGATATGGTGCGTCAGCAAGAAGAGGCGGAGCGTGAAGCATTGATGCTCCTTGCGCAGAAGCGGAACGTGGCTGCCTTCAACGCGCGACCGGTTCAAGCACCGGCAGGCGCAGGTCACCCCGCCGAACCCGCCAGTTTCGAGACGGTGCTGCCAGCGCAAAACGAGCCGGCGGCCGTTTTCGGTGAAGTGCGCGTTCCCTACGAAGAGTTACGAGCGGGCCCGGCGCCGGCGAAGGCCAAAAAACGTAAATTCTGGGCCCCGCTGCTTGCGGGTGTGGGCCGGTTTATATCTACGGGGGTTGCGGGCGCGATGCTAGGCGGCGGCATCGGCATCGTGGCGGCGAATTATTTGAACTTCCCCGCCGGCCTTGCAAAACTCGTCATTTTTGGCGGGGCGGGATCCGTGGCGGCGATCTGCGCAGTCGCCTCGCTTTTCACGGGCGGGACAGAACCTCGGCAAATGTATAGGTAGAAATGGCCCGGGAGCGTATCGACGCTCCCGGGAAAGCCGCGCCGCCCGCGAATGGGGCGGCGGTCCCCCGCAGGACTATGGGCGAGAGTCGAGCGTCACGTAGTCGCGGGCTTTCTCACCGATATAAAGCTGACGCGGGCGGCCGATTTTTTGCTCCGGATCGGCAATCATTTCTTTCCACTGGGCGATCCAGCCCACGGTGCGTGCAATCGCGAACAGCACAGTGAACATCGAGGTCGGGAAGCCCAAGGCTTTCAGTGTGATGCCCGAGTAGAAGTCGATGTTCGGATAAAGCTTCTTCTCGATGAAGTACTCGTCGGAGAGGGCGATGCGCTCCAGCTCCATCGCCACCTGCAAGAGCGGGTCGTCTTTGATGCCGACGATCTCGAGGACTTCCTTGCAGGTCTTCTGCATGACGCGCGCACGCGGATCGTAATTTTTGTAAACGCGATGACCGAAGCCGCTGAGCCGGAAAGTGTCGTTCTTGTCCTTCGCGCGCTTGATGAATTCGGGGATGCGGTCGACCGTGCCGATTTCTTGCAGCATCTTCAGCGCGGCTTCGTTTGCACCGCCATGGGCTGGGCCCCAGAGGCAGGCGATGCCGGCTGCGATGCAAGCGAACGGGTTCGCACCCGAGGAGCCGGCGAGCCGCACGGTCGAAGTCGAGGCGTTTTGCTCGTGGTCGGCGTGCAGAATAAAGATGCGGTCCATCGCGCGGCTAAGCACGGGATTGACCTTGTATTCCTCGCAGGGTACCGCGAACATCATGTAAAGGAAGTTCGAGGCGTAATCGAGCTCGTTGCGCGGATAGATAAAAGGTTGTCCGATGGAGTATTTATAGGCCATCGCGGCGATGGTCGGCATCTTTGCGATCATGCGGAGCGAAGCAACGTCGCGCTGGACTGGATCGTTGATGTCGATGGAGTCGTGATAGAAAGCGGAAAGCGCGCCGACGGTGCCAACCATGACGGCCATGGGATGCGCGTCTCGCCGGAATCCGGAGAAGAACCGGTTCATCTGCTCGTGCGTCATGGTGTGATAGGTGACGCGGTTCTTGAAGTCGAGATATTGCTGTTTGCTGGGCAGGTCGCCGTACAGCAGGATATGGCAGGTTTCGAGGAATGAGCCGTGCTCGGCGAGTTGATCGATGGGATAGCCGCGATAGAGAAGAATGCCCTTATCGCCGTCGATAAAGGTGATGTCGGATTTGCACGCCGCGGTGGAGGTGAAGCCAGGGTCGTAGGTGAAGGCGCCAGACTGACCGTAAAGCTTCGATATATCTAAAACATCCGGCCCGAGCGTGCCCGAGATAACGGGAAGATCGTACTGCTTGTTGTGCAGGGTGAGGGTCGCGGTGCCATGCGGCTGCGATGCCTCTGGCTTATGTGTTGTGTTAGGATCGATTGTTGAGCTCATGCTCTACTCCTGCTGCGACGCAAGGGCGCCGGTTGGGGTTGCGCCTTGCCCTAAAAGTGACATGGCTCTATCGATTTTGCTAGCCCATTTTGCAGTGCACTATAAATGTGCAATGCACACTTTAGCGGAGGGCGATGGGCGTGGGCTAGGCGGGAGATGGCGCTGGGCGTTCCTGCATGAGTTTTGCGTTCAGACACCACGATAGGGATAGCGCCTTAGGAAGGCGTAAACGGATACTAAGTTACGGGAAACGCAAGGAAAACTCTGGATTTGCCAGTAGCCCGGTTCGTGGAGGCGGCTAATTTTATGATTAATTTCGCAATGTCTTTATAATTAACGGACTTTTTGAACGCAGTAATCGTAGGGAGAAATGCGAAAAATTGCGCTTTTTGTGGCGGGTAAAAACTTAAAACCGGTACCGTTTACCATCTCGCGATTAACCTTGTTGCCCCCTCTAAGACGGTTATCCCCTGGGTACATAGAAATGTAGATAGTGGAACTTATCGAGCCGGTGCCGGAAGTTCGGAGAGACGCTTCCAAACCCGAAGCGCGCTAAGCTACTTCTGCGGAATTGCCCTGCCACCTCGAAAGCCCGCACTGCCACAAATAGGGGCTGTATTTGGCCGCAAAATTAGCCAGTTTCCCGGCAGATCGTTTTCTATGACAAGACAGGAAGGCATTTTGATAGATACCGCAACCATAAGAAGGCCGCGTACGCAACTCGACGGGCTCCACGATACCGTACCTAAGGTGGGCCGGGAGCGACAGGCACGGCCAATGGTGTACGTAGCCTGGAGCTTAAGGAACCTATCATGACCAGTTGGGAAGACGATACGAGCTTGCTGATACGGGCCTTGGAGTTCGCTGCCCGCAAGCATCGCATGCAGCGGCGCAAGGACCGTGAGGCGAGCCCGTATATCAACCATCCGATTGCTCTGATGTCGGTGCTTTGCGTAGAGGGCGGGGTCCACGATCCCAGTATTTTAGCAGCCGCGGCGCTCCACGACACCGTCGAAGACACGGAGACGTCGCTCGCAGAGCTGGAGGCCAAGTTCGGATCGCGGATCGCGGGTATTGTGGCGGAAATGACCGATGACAAAGGGTTACCCAAGGCTGAGCGCAAGCGGCTCCAGATTGAGCGGGCATCCCACAAGAGCCGTGAGGCAGCCTTCGTGAAGCTAGCCGATAAGATCTGCAATCTAAGGGACGTGGCCTCGAGCCCGCCGGCCGATTGGGATCTCGCGAGGCGGCGGGATTACTTTGCGTGGGCGAAGGCAGTTGTTGACGGCCTGCCTAGCGTGAGCCCGAAACTGCGGGGTCTCTTCGACGCAGCGTACGCTAAGTGCCCCTAGGGACGCGCGCGGGTGCCGCCGCCGCCACGATCGAGGTAGGCCGCTGCGAAACGATAGGCGGCTTCATCGCTTCCGCCGAAGCGCGCAAGCTCAGGCCCATCTAAGCTGAGCGGCGTCGAGCGGCAGTTTTCGCAAGCGCTTGCCCGTGGCCGCAAATACGGCGTTCGCCACCGCTGGAGCGAGAGCGGATGTGCCAGGCTCGCCCATGCCGCCGGGCGCTTCGGTGCTCTCGACGATGTACACCTCGATAATAGGGGCCTGATCGATGCGCAGCATCTTGTAATTGTCGAAATTGCTTTGCTCGACGCGGCCGTCCTTCAGCGTGATCTCGCCATAGAGCGCGGCGGTGATGCCGAAATTTACTCCGCTTTCCAATTGCGCCCTGACCGTATCGGGATTGACCACCTGACCGCAATCGACCGCGCAGACGACGCGCTTGACCCGCACTGAGCCATCTTTGGCGACCTCAACTTCGGCAACCTGCGAAAGATAGGTGCCAAAGACGGATTGAACGGAGAGGCCTCGGCCCTGACCCGCCGGCAATTTTTGCCCCCAGCCAGATTTTTCGGCAGCCAGCTCGAGCACTCTTTTGGCGCGGGGCGATTTGCCGAGAAGCGCAACGCGGTATTCGAGCGGGTCTTTCTTTGCGGCCGCCGCCAGCTCGTCGATGAAGCTCTCCACCACGAAAATGTTGTGCGTGGGCCCGACACCGCGCCAAAACGCGGTTTGAATGCCCGGCGGTTCCTGCCGCACATAATCGACAAGGATGTTGGGAAGTTCGTAAGGCGGCTCCTTCGCCCCCTCCACAGCGTCGCTATCGAGGCCGTTCTTGAAAATGGCCGGTGCCCAGCGCGCCAAAATTGAGGAGGCTGTAACCCGATCCGTCCAGGCAATAGGCATTCCCGATTCGTCCAAGCCGGCTGCGAGGCGGTCGTAATAATACGGCCGGTACATATCGTGCTGGATGTCCTCCTCGCGCGTCCATATGACCTTCACCGGACCGTCGACTTGTTTGGCGACTTTTACCGCCCAGATCACGCCGTCGATATCGAGGCGCCTGCCAAAGCCGCCTCCGATCAGATGGTTGTGAACAATGACCTTTTCCTTGGGAAGTCCGGTCACTTCGGCGGCAGCGGCTTGGGCCCGTGAAAGAACCTGCGTTCCCACCCAGACTTCGCAAGCGTCCGGGCGGACATGCACGGTGCAGTTCATCGGCTCCATGGTGGCATGGGCCAGAAATGGCACTTGGTACACCGCGTCGATTTTCTTGGCTGACTCGGCGAAGGCTAATTCCACATCGCCGTCCTTGCGCGCAATCACACCTGGATTTTGCGAAGCCGCATCGAGCTGGAGAACGATATCGGCCGTGCTGAGCCTGGCGTTCGGTCCTTCGTCCCATTGAACGTCAAGCGCCGCCAAACCCTTTTTCGCGGCCCCCATATGGTCCGCGACCACGGCGGCGGCAGCATCGAGCCGCACGACTTGACGCACGCCTTTCACCGCTTTCGCCTTGTCCTCGCTAACGCTTTTAAGTTTGCCGCCGAAGACGGGGCAGATCGCAATGGCGGCGATCTTCATGCCCGGCAGCATCACATCGATGCCGTATTGCGCTTTGCCGTTGACTTTATCGGGTGTGTCGAGCCGCTTTGCGGGCTTACCGATCAGCTGGAAGTCCTCCGGTTTTTTGAGCACGATTGTTTCCGCTGGCGGCACCGGCAGCGTGGCGGCCTTGCCGGCGAGGGCGCCATAGGCAAGCTTCCGGCCGGTCGGCTCGTGGATCACTTCGCCTTTTTCGGCCTGGCACGTCCCGGGGTCTACGCCCCACGTCTGAGCCGCGGCTTCAACGAGGAGACTGCGAGCGGCAGCCCCAGCTTCACGCAATGGCTTCCAGAAAGCCCGTACCGAAGTCGAGCCGCCCGTCACCTGGAACCCAAGAAGCGGATTGGCATAGAGCTTGTCATCGGGAGGCGCGTGCTCGACCTGAACTTGGTTTAAATCGACCTCCAACTCCTCGGCAAGCAGCATGGGCATGGAAGTGTAGGTGCCTTGTCCCATTTCGACTTGGCAGACGACGAGCGTTATGCGCCCGTCGCCGCCGATACGGATGAAGGCATTCGGCGCGAACTCTTTTCCTGCGCGCGTTTCAGCGGCCGAAGCGAAGCGCATCGGTGCCGGGATCGCAAAGCTCAAAAGCAGGCCGCCGCCGGCAGCTGCGCTCGCTTTCAACAATGTCCGGCGGGAAACACCCCCTTCGGATTGGGATGAGGTCTCATCGGAGGCAGCGTTGACAGCTTGAATCGGTGGTTCGCCTAGCATGAACTTACCCTTTCTTCACGCGCCGGGCGGCGGACTGAGCCGCTTGCTTGATCGCGGCGCGGATGCGCGGATAGGTGCCGCAACGGCAGATATTGCCGGACATGGCAGAATCGATGTCGCTGTCGCTTGGATTGGCATTGCCCGCCAGTAAACCGGCGGCGGACATGATTTGTCCGGATTGGCAGTAGCCGCATTGCGGCACTTCCAATGCGATCCAGGCAGCCTGAATCGCTCTTCCTGCCGGCGTTCCGCCGATGGCTTCGATGGTTGTGATCGCCGACGTGCCAACGCTGTCGACGGAAGTGATGCAGGAGCGTACTGGCTGCCCATCGACGTGCACGGTGCAGGCCCCGCATTGGCCGATGCCGCAGCCAAATTTGGTGCCGGTCATCCCAAGCACATCGCGCAAGACCCAAAGCAGCGGAATATCGCCGTCAACATCGACTGCCCGGTCTTGGCCGTTGACTTTGATCTGATAGGCCATGGTAGCTCTCCAGCCTGCAGGGGGAGTTCTAAGAGTTCACCTAAGCAGAGTTCGCAAAAGTGGTCTTCCCGGTTTTGTGAAAAAACTCTGCGAAAACAGTTGAATCTAAACGGGCATTCGTTGGGGAACCAACGAAAGTCTGCTTAGTGCGCCGTAGCGTTAGCGATCAAGGCTTCGAACTTGGCATCCAGTGCCTTTGCCGCCGCGAGCAGATCGGGGTTGCCCCCAATTGCGATGAGAGACGATGGGCGGACATATAACACTGTGGCGCCTTGCCCGCCGGCCCGCTCCGTCAGCAGCAGCTCGATAGGTACGAACAGGCCGGAAGCGATGTCGTGGCGGATCATGGTAATCGCGATCAGCGGATTTCCCAGAATCCAGCGCAGGGCCCTGCGCTCGATGCCAAACTTATGGATCCAGCCGCCGTGGTCGAATTCCGCGAACAGCATAAAGCCGCTCGGTCCCAGGAAGCGTTCCACTTCGCGCGCATAGTCCGCTTCGCTGACGGCTTTCTGGGCTGCCGCGACGATCTCAGGAATGGATGCGCGGCCGGTGAGGCTGCGCAGGCGTCCCAGAACCTCATCGAACGGGACGGGCGTCTCAACCTGCACCCGAACCCCTTTGAATTCGAAATATTTGGCGGACGTCTGTTGTGTCACCGATCAACCTTTCACCTTTAGGGCGGGGATCGCTTAGAATCTGCGGCGAGACCGTACCGATGGGGCGCGCTCTTTGCCGTCATAAACAGGGCCCCTCACAAAGCGGGGCACTCCAAAACGTGCTCCTCAGCTTGAGAAATCGGGCCTTATTCGCCTGCGGCGTGTTCGACGACAGCCCACATCGCCGTTTGTTCCGCGGCGGCTGGCGTTGTCAGCTCAATTTCGCCCGGGCGAAGGGTGACATTGCGCAGCCTCCGCCATCCGGCCGGGCAGCGTCACCGCTCCAACAGCCTCAAATCGTGGTGCGCGAACAACGCTCGCAACGAGCATGCAATTACCGGTGTCCGGCCATTGGTGACAATGGCGGAACTCCTGTCTGATATTAGGAAATAACTATTGGCGCCACCACGCGAGCGCCGCGCCGGATCTCGCCCTTCCCGGGCGGTTAAAGACCGGAGCGGACCTTAGCACCCGCTACGGCTCTCCGCGCTAGTTACCCTTCGCGTATGTTCGTCGCCGACGTCTTCCCGGTGCGCCGGTCCGACTCAATGTCGAATGAGACCTTCTGGCCCTCGGCGAGGCTGCGCATACCAGCCCGTTCCAGCGCGGTCGCATGCACGAAAATATCCTTGCCTCCGTCATCGGGCTGGATGAAGCCGTAGCCCTTAGCGCTATTGTAAAATTTTACCGTGCCAGATGCCATTGAACTGCCTCTTCGCGTTTCGCGGCACTTAAAGCCGCCACCAAAATGATATAAGATCTTTCTCGCTAATCAAGGAGGCGATCATGGCAAAAGGCCAAAAGAGAAGTAGCCGCGAACCGAAGAAGCCCAAGGCAGAGAAGCCGAAGGCCGGAGCAGCGGCATCTCCATTTTCGAAAGAGAAACCCGGCGCAGGCGCGGGAGCGAAAAAATAGCCGCCCTTACCGCTAGC
Source organism: Rhodomicrobium sp. (assembly GCA_052148445.1). Classification (GTDB taxonomy): domain Bacteria; phylum Pseudomonadota; class Alphaproteobacteria; order Rhizobiales; family Rhodomicrobiaceae; genus Rhodomicrobium. Next base: position 3,337 of record JBKQIH010000294.1, on the reverse strand, counting down.
TTGCCGGTTTTTGCCAGAGGCGGAGCGCCGGGTTCGGCCTCAGCGGATGGGAAGCCTATGAAAAGGGTAATGCCCCTTCAAACTCGACTCTTAAGCACTAAGCCGTGACTTGAGGCGAAGCCGCGCTTCTGCCGGCACATCAAGATTTGGAGAAATCACACATGACTGCCAAAGACGTAAGATTTTCTCAAGACGCCCGTGACCGGATGATGCGCGGTGTCGACGTTCTCGCCAACGCCGTCAAAGTGACGCTCGGGCCTAAGGGCCGGAATGTTGTGCTCGATAAGAGCTGGGGGGCTCCACGCATCACCAAGGATGGTGTGACGGTCGCCAAAGAGGTCGAGCTTGAAGACAAGTTCGAAAACATGGGCGCCCAGATGGTGCGGGAGGTCGCGAGCAAGACCTCCGACGTTGCCGGTGACGGCACCACCACGGCGACCGTGCTCGCGCAGGCGATTGTGAAAGAGGGCATGAAATCGGTCGCGGCAGGCGCCAACCCGATGGATCTAAAGCGCGGGATAGACCTCGCGGTTCAGGCGGTTGTTGCCGAACTCAAATCGAAATCGAAGAAAGTAACTCACAACGATGAGATCGCCCAGGCCGGCACGGTCTCGGCGAATGGAGATGCCGAAATCGGCAATATGATCGCCGAGGCTATGCAGAAGGTTGGCAAGGAAGGCGTCATCACAGTCGAGGAAGCAAAGTCCCTCGGCACCGAGCTCGACGTGGTCGAAGGCATGCAGTTCGATCGCGGCTACATCTCGCCTAACTTCGTGACCAACGCCGAGAAGATGGTGGCAGCGCTGGAGGACGTTTACATCCTCCTCTACGAGAAGAAAATCTCCTCGTTGCAGCCGATGCTGCCTTTACTCGAGGCGGTCGTGCAGGCTGGCAAGCCGCTGCTTATTATCGCCGAGGACATCGAGGGCGAGGCGCTGGCGACACTGGTCGTCAACAAATTGCGCGGCGGCCTCAAGGTGGCGGCGGTCAAGGCGCCTGGCTTCGGCGACCGGCGCAAAGCCATGCTCGAAGACATCGCCACCGTGACGGGCGGTAATTTGATCGCCGAAGATCTCGGCATCAAGCTCGAAAACGTCACGCTCGCCATGCTCGGCCGGGCCAAGCGCGTCTCCATCGACAAAGACAATACGACGATTATCGACGGCGCCGGCAAGAAGAAGGACATCGAAGCCCGCATCAAACAGATCAAGGCTCAGATCGAGGATACGGACTCCGATTACGACAAGGAGAAGCTGCAGGAGCGGCTGGCAAAACTTGCCGGCGGCGTCGCGGTTATCAAAGTGGGCGGTGCCACCGAGATCGAGGTGAAGGAGCGCAAAGACCGCGTTGAAGATGCCTTACACGCCACCAGGGCGGCCGTTGAAGAAGGCATCGTACCGGGCGGCGGTGTAGCGCTCTTGCGCGCCGCCTCAGCCCTTGGCAAGCTCAAGCCTGAGAACGAGGACCAGAAGGTTGGCATCAACATCATCCGCAAGGCTCTTTCATGTCCGGCTCGCCTGATTGCGGCCAATGCCGGCGAGGATGGCGCGGTGGTTGCGGCCAAGATCCTCGAAAAGACGGACTATGGCTTTGGCTACAATGCTCAGACTGGCGAGTATGGGGATCTGCCGGGCCAAGGCGTGATCGACCCCACGAAGGTTGTGCGTAACGCCTTGCAAGGGGCGGCCTCGATTGCAGGCTTGCTGATCACCACCGAGGCGATGGTCGCCGAGCTGCCGAGGAAGGAAGCTCCCGCTCCGATGCCAGGCGGTATGGGGGGAATGGGCGGCATGGGAGGGATGGATTACTAATAAGTAAAGGCCCGCCAGCCGTAACACTGAGGCCGCCGCGCAGATGCTGCCGGCGGCCCGATGGGTGCGCACAGACAGCTACACCAACACACTTGAAGACCGCTTATCGATCTTCAAGCGCGGCATGAAGGGCACCTATCGACGCTGCCCGGAGAAACACCTACAAAGGTATTTGGCGGCATCGAAGGCTAATTGTTGCGCTCACGCAACAAGTGAGTAACGAAAGCGGTTGCTCAATGCGTATTAGCTTAGGTTCGAGCGATCCCGCCGGCTACAACTAGGCGCAGAGGGGCATGGTTGTCTTGAGAGGGCTTGTATTATGATTCGGCGTCTCGTTCTCGCTTCGGCGAGCGTCATTGCGTTGAGCGCTGCGGCCAACGCGGCGGATATGTACGTTCCAGGCCCAGTGCCGGGTGGCTATAAGGATGCACCTTATGTCGTGACCTGGTCTGGCTTCTACGCCGGTGTGAATGGCGGGTATGGTTGGAGCGAGAGTAGCAACCAGCTTGCCAATACCGTAGTACCCTTTGGCGGCCTCGCTCCAAGCGGCGGCTTCGCTGGCGGCCAAATCGGATACAATTGGCAGGGCATCGTACATCCGCACTTGGTTCTTGGCATCGAGGCGGATTTTCAGGGCGCGGGTATAAGCGCTAGCGCGACTGACGTCAACAGTAACGAATACAAGTCTCAGCTAGATTGGTTTGGCACCGTTCGCGGGCGATTAGGTTATGCGCTCGATCAGACGCTTGTATACGCCACTGGCGGTCTCGCTTACGGCAATGTGGAGAACCGCGCTGTAACCCACAGTGGCAACCTCTTTCAGAATACTGGCACGGAGACCGGGTACGTCCTTGGGGCTGGTGTCGAGTACAAACTCTCCCCAGCTTGGTCTGTCAAAGCTGAGTACCAATACATCAACCTCGGCAGCAACGATCCTGTAAACGCAGCTGGGACTACATATAAGGCGCAAATCGCTTCACAGGGCGGCGTCGCTACGGTGAATGATGACGCGTATCACACCGTTCGCCTCGGCCTGAATTATCACATCGCTCCGGCCTACGAGCCTCTGAAATAACCAGGTCCCCATCTGGCCGCCGGGAATGGCGCTAGCCAAAGAGCGCCATTTTCGTTTTCGGCTCAAGTTATACCAAATCCGGTCAATCCCTTCCGCGTCATCCCGTGTCTGCGCCGCGGTGCGCAGTACCGCTGCGCAGACACGGGATTGTAAAAGACGCCAGCGTTTGAAACGATCCCGGATACCGCCGAAGTTCCGGGATGACGGGCGGGGAAGCATTCAACCGGATCCGGTATTACACAACCCCGGTCGCAAACCGGGCTTTTTTCATGGAGAAATCAAAATGCCGGACATCGGCCGGGATTGGTGGGAACGGGTCGTAAAGCACTTAGAAAACCCCGCTCGGCCGATGCCCGCTTAAGCCCTCCTCGCCTCTAAATTCGCGACCAGGATCTTCATTTTTTTACTTCTTCTCGCATTTTGTTCAATTGAGCAAAGATACCGCGAAGAC